>QFQM01000002.1 GCA_003243255.1 Flavobacterium psychrophilum
AGGATCAGCACTAGAAGCGAAGTACTTAAATCTTCAAGGAAGAATGTATATGAGCAATGGTGATGTACCTCCAAGCTTTGTACTTACAATCCCAGATCTTGGGGAGCGATTCTTTGTTCAAACCCGTAAATAAATTATTATGTCGAGAAGGGATAATGCAGGATTTCAATATAGTGAATTTATCAATCTTCAGTTATTTGGTATCGATATGTTATTTAATGACTTAAAGAACTATCAAAATCTGATAGAGGATTTTCTTAGTCGTGAAAAGAAAAAACTTGAAGAGGAGTACGATGTGATCGATTTTGAACTTGAATCGAAAAAAGCAGGAGACAATCACAGGGAATATTACAACCATCTGATAGATTCATATAGTGAAAGGCATCACGAAATTGCGGGTCTATTTCCGCACCATTTCCGATGCTTTTTCCTCACACAGACAATGGCAGTTATTGAGGCAGAATTTAAAAAATTATGTAATTCATATGGTCATTACAAGGGGCAAAAATTTTATGTTGAAGACATGAAAGGAAGCAGTGATTTGGAAAAGTGTAAAGAATATATTGTAAATCTTCATCCTATGGATTTCAATGATTTTGCAGATGATTGGCAATTTATTAAAAACTGTAAAGAGCTCAGAAATAAGATCGTTCATGAAGAAGGGCTCATAAAAAAAACTAATAAGGCAATAGTTCAGTTTATCGAAAGCCATCCCTCGCTATCACACAGCAAATATGTTACAGGAGATTTACTTAACTTCTCTATTGAAAATAATGCCCTCGCTTTGGAACTCCTTAATCACGCCGAGAATTTTTTTCAAGTGCTATTATATAAATTAGCAGAGGCGGACAGACCAATTTAAATATAAAATTACTAATAATGGATGAAAAAAAGTATATGAAAGAACATAATTATAAAGTCTGGGAAGTAAAAGATATTGAAGAACTTAATTGGAACAATATTTCCTATGATGGTCATGGATATGTACTCACAACTGATGGCAGCAGATACGATAGCCCTAATGATGAAGCCCTTTATCGCCAGGAGCGTCAACGTTGGAATGAGTTGAAAGTAAATAATTCTATAGAAAAGAAAAGTCTGCCAATGCTTGATCCAAATATTAAAGCAAGCTTGCGTAATTTTTTCAGCAGTACTGACGTCTTGATTGAACAGGAGATTATTCGTAGCTCTAAGTATTCGGCCGATATCGCCGAATATCTTTGTGCTAAGCTATTTGGGCTGGTCCTTTGTGATAACCAAAGGGAGGTCGGCTATGATGCAATGAATGCACAGGGAAAGAAAATACAGATTAAAATTAACAACAGCACAAAGAAAACCAACCAGGATATTGGGGACAAATCGGCTTATGATTATCTTTATTTAGTTGTTACTAGAAATAGCCTAATGTTTAATGCTGATTATGCCAGTGCTTTTCTTTTGTTTTATGTCTTGAGCAGTGAAGATATTCCAGGAGATAAGTACATTGCAAAGAATTTTATAAAAGGTCTTACACCGATCATCGCTGTAGACAGCCAATTTAAAATTATCTAAGATACCAAACACGCATTATGTATAAGATTAATAGGTCAGCTAACAAGATAACAGAACTTACAAAGGTTAGGTTCAAAGATTACGGTATACGTGAAAGACAGCATTTACAGGAATGGCTGGCTAATGAACAGGGAGTTTTTGGTGGTGAAGAGCTACTTATTATCGCTAAGGAGTTTAGCGGATTTTCGGATACCAACGAAAGGCTCGATCTCCTGGCGCTCGATAAAGATGGAAACGTTGTTGTAATCGAGAATAAACTTGATGATTCCGGTCGAAACGTCACATGGCAAGCATTAAAATACGCATCGTATTGTTCAACACTGAAAAAGGAAAATATCTTAAAGATATATCAGGAATATCTAGATAGGTATACTAGTGGTGCCATAGCAGTTGAGAAACTGTCGGAATTTTATGATGAAGAATTTGAGGCGATGGATAGTTTCAATATTTCAAACTCACAACGCATCATATTTGTTGCCAATGAATACCGTAAGGAGGTTACCTCAACGATTATGTGGCTTCTTAATTTTAAATTGAGAGTGCAATGCTTTAAGGTAACTCCCTTTGCATTAGAGGATGACTTATTCCTTACACTTGAGCAGATCATTCCCCAAAAAGATATTGAAGATTACATCATTAAGATGGCAGAGAAGAGTAGGGAAGAAATGAATACACAAGAAGGCAATAAGGATAGGCATAATTTGCGGCTAAAATTCTGGAATAAGATCCTTCCCCTTTTTAAAGGTAAGACGCAGCTATTTCAAAGTATAAATCCAACTAAAGACCATTGGTTGACATCAACCCTTGCAGGGGTAAAGTATACGATTGTGATAACCAAGAATAATTGTAGTGTCCTTATTGAATTTAGCAAGTCCGACGTGAGTGAGAATAAGCATATGTTCGATTCGCTACTAAAATCAAAGGAAGAAATTGAGACTAAGTTTGGGCACCCGTTAAATTGGGAAAGGTTAGATGATAAAATATCAAGCCGGGTTTCCTATAGTTTGCAGGAAGTAAATTATTTTAACGAGAACAATTGGGGTACTATGCAGACATTTTTAATTGAGAATATCATTAAATTAGAAAAAGCTGTAGAAGATCCTTTAGCTAAAATTAAACGATGAGGCCTTATAGCTTAATTATTAATTGAAACAGTTGTATTAGCAACAGGCATATTTATTCCTTTTTAAGCTCATCTAGGAAGAACTTGAATGTTTCTTATTGAATACGTCAGTAAATTGCTGAGCTGTTCCAAAACGGATGTATTCAACAGCTAATTACAGCAATTGAAGCGAATCGTAAAAAGAATCGTGAAGAATATGTTGCTTTATGGGATGGGATCTTTATAATAATAAGGTGAAAAGGTTTAAGGCTGAAGAAGCTTTCAATAAAATGAAGCAAGCGATAAAATTAAATGCTTTCTCGCTATTCCTGGATATCACAATGTCTTGTCCGTGGAGGAGCAAAATGTTGACATGATTGATATCCTATTGGCAGGTAGCTTTATATCAAGAATAACATAGCCGTTTCAATTTTGCAGCAGAAAGAACATTTTTTCTATAAACTCCACTTTTAATCAATCGTTGAGGTGTCCGGTGTCCAAACACAGTTTGATCTCATTATCAGTTAATTTTAGTGGGCCAGCAAAATTTTTAAAATGATAATACTATCTAATATGGAAAATACTTCAATAAATAAGAAAGATCCGATGGATGAATGGTCTGCAGGGTTACCGAATGAAGTTTCGAGACTTAATAAGTGGCTTAGTGAAACTACAAAACGTTTTGAAACATTTGATCTCCTTGCAAATGTATGTTTTTACAATCATATACACAGCCCTGATGAGTATACTGACTATCGCGGAGATAAGCACTTCTATGTGCCTGAGATTTTAGCTTTACTTTGTCTGAAGGAAAATTATATTGAAAAAAGTACAATAAGTGATGACGATTTTTTTCCCACCTTGCAAGATATACAAGATAATATCTTGAAATATAGCGGAATGAAAGACGCGATGGAATTTACCGAAAAAGCAGCAGTTAAAAATGTAATTTCAGATATCGCAGAGATCCTTGAGCGAGAAGCGAAAGTAATTCGCAATCCTGGATTACCGGATCATCATTTAGATTTTACATCAAAGCTTTTTGAACCAATAAAACAAACAATAGAGACAACTTACGGATTTAGCTTGTCAGATTCGATTCAGATCAGGGACAAAATTTCACAATTCTTAAATGATAAAGTTTTTACTGCCAAAAGTTCAGTTTTTGGCGACCTGAAGGCGTATATGGATGAAATCGTCAGATTCAGGAAAACAAAAACATATCCACCAGACGCCAAGCTCAGCGAAGAAGATCTACAGGAACTTTCTGCAATGAATTACAATGATGCACGAAAGGTTTTAAAAGATCATTTGTCAATTCTGGTACACCATAAATTCGGAGAGGTTTATTCTTTTACAGCTGAAGAATTATCTACGTTTACCGAAGTGGATTTAAAAAGTGTCAACTCTTTTTTATTAGCTTTCTCTTGTGAGTTTCCTTCTTTAAAAGCGACAGATGAAATACATGAGACGAATTCCATCCTTAAAAGAAAGCCAATAGTCCATCATAATGGTCGGTATTTACTTGTTTCAATACCATTACTGTTTTGGGCTCCGGAAATCCTATTTGAAGAAGGAATTAAATTGAATTCGAAACTATCAGGAAGGTATTCTAAAATTAAACATGATTTTGTATTGGAAGAAAGTCTTTTATATTTTAAAGAACTGATGCCGACAGCAAACATACTACCTTCTAACCTATATTATACCATTGGTGAAGATCGTTTTGAGACAGATGCTATAATTATCTTTGACACAGTTTTATTTATTATTGAAGCAAAAGGTCATAGAATTAGTACAAAGGCAAAGTCTGGCAACAGGCAGCGGACCGAAAATCATTTAAAAGAAATAGTAAAAGAATCATATCAACAAGGAATCCGTACATTGCGATACATTGAAGAAAACCAGGAGGTCGAATTTAGTACTGATCGCTCGGGCAAGTTTAAAATCAGGAAAGAAGATTTCGATGAAATTGTAATTGTCTCCCTGACACTTGAACCTGTAGGCAATCTTTCAATGTCATTAAAAGCTACCGACAGTCTAGGTTATTTTAGAGATGGCTACTTTCCGTGGATCATTAGCATCTATGATTTGGTAGTGCTGCGCGACATGATTGATAACCCCTTCATGTTTATCCATTACATTAGGAAAAGAAAGGATTTTTTATCCCATAACCATGTTTCTACCTATGAAGAAACGGACTTGCTCGGATATTTCCTTTCCAATGGTTTGAATATAGACAATCTTCTAAAAGATTCCGAAGGAAATCCTAACTCTTTTATTTTCCTAGAGCCAAATACCGATAAGATAAATGACTATTACTTATATAAATTCGGAAAGAAAGAGAAATTTACAAAAAAACCGGCGTGCTATTTGCCGACCGCAATGAATGATTTCTTAATTCAATTGGACCAATCACTCCTAGAACATAGGGTCAAAGTGGCTTTAATTATACTTCAGTTTGACAATGGCTCAATGAAAAGTTTCATGGATAGGGTCAAAATTACCAAAAGGGATTTTAGTAAAGATAAGCAATTGCATGATGGCTCATTATTTAACGACCAACTTAAGTTCGGAATGACACATATGACGAGTGCAAATAAATCTGAATTAGATTCAAAACTGTACTACTATTGCCACTATAAGTTCAATCAATTAAATGCAAATGTTTGGGTTGGTGTAGCAGATATGGGGTCAGACCCAAATAAATTTGATTTTACCGGAGTATTTTTCATGAGCAAAGAAAAACCGCAATTACTATAAGTTTATGTACAGATTCAGATCAATTTATAATTTGCTTGATGGCCATAGTGAATTGGAAAACCAGGAAATTTATTTCTCGCCTTCGCGCGATTTAAATGACCCGATGGAGGGTCTGCTTGACATTTTTTGGGATGGTGATTCAGTCGTATGGGAAAACCTCTTGAGGCATTTTCTTATGTGTTTGGAGCATGCTTTCGCATTAAACGCAATAGCCGGGGAAACAACACAAATCAAGGCAGCGCAAATACCGATATTTAGAAACAGGTCTACCTATGCTTCTGAAGCTGCAAAAAAAATACACTCCCAGATAGAAGAAATTTTCTTTGCCTATGACTATATAAAAAACTTGCCGGACGGTCTGGCCAGCCGTACCAATGCAATTAGAAGAGACGAACTAATTACATACCTGAGATTGGTCCATGCCTATGCACTGCAGGCCATAACATCTGTATATCAGGAGCAAGGGCTGCTAAATGGAAAAACCAGTAGAAAGACTTTCACAGATCTGAAAAACTTCATCAAAGGCAATGATCCGTTGATAGAAATCCTCACCAGGGCAGAAGGAGAGTCGTCTGGAACTGCAGAACTTGGCTCGATATTCTTTTCAATTGCTGGAAAAGTTTCAACCGAACTGAACCTGCTGACAGCTTTCCACGATCCCACATTATCTGTGAATTCGAATAAGTTTTTTCTTCTTTATGAATTTTGCGAAGCATACGTATCTAGAATTGAAGAGATGGTATATCCAGATTGGTATACCGCCTGCTTTATGTCAAGCTGTGATAACGCATCCGTCTGGAGCCATTATGGTGAACAACACAAAGGTGTGTGCCTAAAGTTTAAGACCGATATTGTCGGCAATGAAATTCAGTTTAACATCGAGCGTATAAGAGGATATAATGGTAGTGGGCCCGTCGTGGGAACTATGCCGCATACTTTTTACAAAGTCAATTATGAAAACAAGCACGTAGAAATTGATTTTTTTAGATCCCTGGGAAGGTTGCAGGTGTTTATGCTGAGGAGCCATTGGTACACCGATAGAAATGGCAATTTGAGTGTATGCGCCGATCCGATTTCAAAAGATCCAGAAATTTGGGACAGGTGGCATTCGAGTCATTGGAGTAGCTTTTACAGGGGTGCGACCACCAAACTGCAAGATTGGAGCTATGAGAACGAATACAGATTGATCCTTACAAATATGCTGCATGATTTCGATACGGTAGAAAACCGTAAATTGAAATATGATTTCAACTCCTTGGAAGGCATAATTTTTGGGATCAAAACTACAGCGGAAGACAAACTGAAAATTATTAAAATCGTCGATGAAAAGTGTAAAAAATACAATCGTAACGATTTCAATTTCTATCAGGCATATTATTCAAAAGAGTCAGGAAAAATTGAGTATTCTTTACTTGGGCTGATCAAACAAGACTAGTGCTATACTGCTTTAGCTTTCCACTTTTACAAATTTTCCTAAAAAATCTTCGATTCTTTCTTTAAAACTTATTACAGATAGCTAAAGCGTATAAGGTAGGAGAATAGCAAATTAGTAAGTAGTGACTTTGTAAATAGGTATTTATATATATTGACCAACTTCATTAAAAGTGTTAATTTAGTTTTAGATTGGCTTTTTGCGGTATATAGTTTACTATTTTGATTGAAAGGATAATAAGTAACTTTATTAAATCAATCAAATACATTAATTATATGAAGTCAGCCTATTTGTATGTTCGTGTAAGTACCGACGAACAAAAGAGAAAAGGATACTCTTTGCCGGAACAAGAGGATAGATTATTAAAGTATTGTAAATACAACAATATCTATGTAAAGGGAATTTATCGCGAAGATTTCTCTGCAAAAAATTTCAATAGACCAGAATGGAAACAGTTGTTTTCAGAAATTAAAAAGAGATCATCAGGAGAAGATAAAAATATACTATTTATCAAATGGGATCGATTCAGCCGTAATGTTGAATATGCTTATGAAATGATCGGTAAGCTTCGGAAATATAAAACAACCGCAATGGCTATAGACCAACCAATTGATTTCTTTGTTCCGGAAAGTACAGTTATGCTGGCTGTTTATTTAGCTGTTCCCGAAGCAGAAAACACCCGAAGAGCTCAAAATACTGCAAGCGGCATTCGTCGAGCGAAGCTGATGGGTAGATATCCTGGTAAGGCACCATTGGGATTTATCAATTTAACATTAATGGATGGCAAAAAAGCTATCGCTCCTAAAGAGCCAGAAGCCGAAATTATAAAATGGGCATTTTATCAGGTTGCCAAGAACGATCATAAAATATCTGAAATCATAAAAATAGCTAATGATAAAGGATTACTATGTTCAAGATCACACTTTTTCAGGATTTTGCACAATCCGGTTTATTGCGGGCTTATTCCAATCAAACTAGACTCTAGCGAAAAGCAAATGATAAAAGGATTACACGAACCATTGGTATCTGAGTCTTTGTTTAATCAAGTTCAATCTGTTATTAATACAAAAAGAAGAACTACTGCGAAAAGAGATGATTTACAATCATTATTTTTTCTCAGAGGTCTTTTAATCTGTCCTGTTTGCGGTAGAAAACTAAGTGGAAGTGTTTCACAAGGGAGGTCAAAAAAATATCCATATTATCATTGTCATGATGGTTGCAGAACAAGGATAGATGCAGTTTTTCTTAATGATTGCTATCGAAATAAGCTTCAACAATTGATACTCTCGAATAATACAATTGAATTGTTTAAGAATATTTTAGAAGACCAAAATATTAAGACAGAAAAAGCAAGTTATATATACTCTCAAAAAGTATTAGAGAGGAAAATAAAAGAGGAGGGGCTAACCCTTTCTCGAGGCAGAAAATTATTTATAGCAGGAATATTAAAAATTGATGACTACAATGAATTAAAAAAAGAGAATCTGGTTAACATTAAAAACCTTAAAAAGGAAGCACGAGATGTTATGTTTAAATTAAAAGCTATTGATAAAAAAAATCAAATAGTAGATAATACATTGGTGGAAATCTTTCAAAAATTTTCTGAATTTCATACATCAGATAAAAAATATCTTGTAAATCTTATTCCGCCGACAGATGTTGATTTTAAAACAGGATATCTTTCTTTAGATTTAAATCAAGCATTTTCAAAAATATTATCAAAAAAAGGTAACCGAAAAACTAATAAAAAGCATGAATTTCATCGATAAAAATGTTTCAGTAGAAAAAGCCGTTATTATTCTGTCGAAGAACGGCATTCAGGTAAATGAGAAGGAAGCCGAAATTATATTGGAATTACTATATTTAGTATCAAAAAGTTACGATAAACCAAAAGAGAAAAAAATACCATATCGTTAATGAGATTTCGAACCACCGTTCAACTCCAATTAAATCTCTAAATAAAGCACTTTTTGACTGTCTATTTCACATAGGCTAAGGATTTCTTGAGAAAAACTCGAACCATAAAATATCAGGCTGTAAAAGTTTGATAAAGAGATTCTTATGGGTATAAAAAAAGAGACAACTATTTGATAGTTGTCTCTCTAAGTGACCCGAATATACAAAATCCAAACCATTTTATGCAGGATTTGAAGAAATTGGCCTACTTTAACGGGATTTATTAAGATATTTTCTATACGTTTTCAAAGTTAGCGGTTTATTTTGTCTAGTCGGGGATTCGGTAAATTTTATACTTCAAAACTGTGGCAAATTCGTGGCAATTTTATTTTATTGGGAACGAAATTATCTAATTTTAAGCATATGATAAGTGTTAGTTCGACTATTGTCACCTCCTCCGGTAAGTATTAAAAAAACTACTTATACATAGTATGTTTAGGGTTGACGCGACACGCTAATTGTAATTTTGCGGTAAGCCTATCCAAAAATTTTATACTATATTCCCATAATTGTATAATAAGTACCGTTAAAAGATGCCGTACTTTTGCTATACAGCATGTAATACGATGCTGCCTTACGCAGGTAAGCTAAATAACATGTTTTTAACCCTCTGGGTAACGGCGTAACATTTTTTTTTTCTAACTTTGTAATTCAAATCATTTCTATTGAGGAAGTTTCGTTTCATATTACTGATGACCCTGGGCTTTTTGTTAAGCCCGTCACTGTCATTTGCCTGTGGCAATAAGGACAAGGTACATCATAAGGAGACTTCCGCTAAGGCATGTACGAAGGAATGCTGCAAGGAAAAGAAACAATCATCGCCGTGCGGCGAAAACCATAAGGATTGTGATGGCAAATGCGGCCATTCGTCGTGCAACTGCCCGTCATCCGCCGGGATTGCGTTTGCACTGGTGCCAATTCTGGAATATGGCCAGCAACCTTTAGAATTTACCTTTGAAAATGTCGAATACGGTTATACCGAGACATTTTTTACATCTGCAATAGATTCATTGCGGCTACCCCCAAAAATAGGCTAGGCTTCCCCTGTAACAGCCATAAGTGCGTCCTGACCGGACTGCTGTTCGCTTCCCATAGGTCTCTGTACGCCTATGAGGATTGCCGCACATTTTCCTATTTTTCATAATATAAATAAGTCATGAGTTTATTTAAAAAACTGGTGGTGCCGGCCATTATCCTGGCATCATCATTCCACGCGAATGCGCAGATAAAAAATTCCCAAACCTTTACAGCTAAAGTCTCAGGCAATTGCGGCATGTGCGAAAGTACAATCGAGAAAGCGGGGAATATCAAGAAAGAGGCCCAAGTCGAATGGGACAAGGATAAGCAGGTGGCCACCATAACCTATGATCCGCAAAAAACAAGCCCTGACCAGATACTGAAGCGTATTGCCCTGGCAGGGTACGATAATGAGAAATACCTTGCTCCGGCCGAAGCATACAATAATCTTCACGGCTGCTGCCAATACGAGCGTTCGGAAACAGCTACCGCTGCTGTAGTTGACCATAGCGGCCACTCAAATGATGCGCCCGCAGGACAAGGGCACAACAGTGCCGCTACAGGCGTGCAATCGGATGTTATCAAACCTGTCTTGTCAGGCTATTTCAGGTTGCAGGAAGCCCTTGTAAAGTCAGATGCCGGGCAAGCCGCATCTATTGCGGCAGAACTGCAGAAAGCAATTGCCAACGTCGATATGAAAGCGCTGACACCAGGAATCCATAATGCATGGATGGCTGCCAATGTGAAATTAACGGAAGCAAGTAGTGGAATTGCCGCAACCAAGGACCTTAAGAAACAAAGGATGCTTTTCGCCGGGCTCTCGGAAGGTATGTACGATTTGGCAAAAGAGGCGGAACTGGGACAACCGGTCTATTACAATAATTGCCCGATGTTCAACGACGGAAAAGGCGCCAATTGGCTGAGTGAAGAGAAAACCATCAAAAACCCCTACTACGGCTCACAGATGCTTAGCTGTGGAAAAACAATCGAAACAATCAAATAACGATGAAAAGGAACTTAATACTGATCCTTGTTGTCGGGCTTATTTCTGCAGGGGCGAGTGCTCAGCTGAAACAGGGCGCATCAATTCCCAAGATTTCCCTTAGCGACAATGCCGGAAAATCAGTCGAGCTGGCTTCCGTAAAGGGAAAAGTCACACTTATAGATTTTTGGGCCTCATGGTGTGGCCCCTGCAGGGTTGCCAATAAGCATTTGGTAAAGCTATACGGCAAGTATAGTAAGAAACTTGAGATCGTGGGGATTTCATTAGACAAGGATAAAGCCAAGTGGCTGGCTGCAGTGAAGAAGGATAAGATTGGCTATGTACAGTTCAATGACCCAAAAGGGTTTGATTCCGGGTCAGCAAGAGCTTTCGGGGTTGAGAATATGCCTGCAAGCTATTTATTCGATGCGGCTGGCAGGCTGGTGGCAATCAATCCTTCGGAAGAGCAGATTATAAATGAGATCAATAAAGTAAAATAAGATGAAAAATATACTATTTAAGCTACTGCTGTTCAGCTTCGCTACAGCTTTAGCGACAGGCAAGGGCTATGGACAGATAAAGAAAGCAGAGATCATAGCTACAGGCCTGACCTGTTCGATGTGTTCCAATGCGATAAACAAGCAACTGAAGTCCCTTGAGGGAGTTGACAAGGTGGAGACAGACCTAAATACCAACACTTTTACGGTTTACCTCCAGCCCGATAGCCGCCTGACACCGGCAGACCTGAGAGACAGTGTGGAAAAAGCAGGCTTTTTTGTCGGCTCCATGGTCATCACCGTTAGCCTGGAAAAGGTCGTGCCAAAGGATAATGCGACCGTGCATGCCGAAGGCACAACACTTGTTTTTGTCGACTCAAAGGAGAGGATGCTAAATGGCGAGACGAGGCTCAAGGTGCAGGACAAAGGTTATGTAACCCAGAAAGAATATAAAAAACTACAGAAATCCTACGCGAAGTATCCGACCTACAATATGGAGAATGAAAGTGATTTCCATGTGAAGGCGATTTAATATGAGGAAGCTATCTGTACTGTTTTTATTGCTAGCCAGCTACCATGCCGGGGCACAAGAGCTTTTTGTAATGACAGAGCCCGCCAGCAATGTGCCGGCAGGCTCAATTAGCGCCAGGATAGGGCAGTCCCTGATGAAAGAGCAATATGATTACGGGTACAATTACCATATGATGCCTGAGGTTACCTGGGGCATCAATAAAGACTGGATGGTGAGGGCAACAGCCTTCATCAGCAACAGGAATACTGACCTTGTGGCGGAAGGCGCAGGCGTCTATGCCAAATACAGGTTCCTGTCTGAAGACGACCTGCACAGCCATTTCAGGATGGCCGCATTCGGGCGCTACAGCATCAATAATGCTGACATCCACCAGGAAGAGATCGAAACGATGGGGCACAACACGGGGCTGGAAGCCGGTATAATAGCTACCAAGCTGATCAATAAACTGGCGGTCAGCTCATCAATAAGTTACGAGAAGGCATTCGACAACCGGCCTGATTATGATTTCCCCGCGGGGCAGGCAAGTACGGCCATCAACTATACGCTTTCCATCGGGCAACTCATGTACCCGAAAACCTATACCAGCTATAAGCAGACGAACATTAACCTGATGCTGGAATTATTAGGGCAGACACTTGCCGAGAATGGTAAGTCCTACCTTGATGTGGTGCCTTCGGTGCAGTTTATCATCAACAGCCAGGCCAGGATTGACCTTGCCTATAAACAGGAACTGTACAGCTCAATGCTGCGTTCGGCGCCCAATGGCATGTACCTAAAATTAGAATATACATTTTTTAACCTCACAAACTAAGCTCGGGAGAGCTCATAATTAATACGACTATGAAAAATTTAATGATTACCCTATTGGCAACAGCATTGTTGACAATTGGCTGCGGCAAGAAAGAAAGCGAAACTACCGATGCCATGGAGACCGCACCGGAACCAGCTGCGCAAAACGGGGCCGGAACGGCACAGGATAGTGCCGCTGCCATGAAGGCGCCTTTCTCCGGCGAGGCGGTTGCTGAAAATGTGGCCGGGTTCTCTACAGAAGGGATTGTTGCGGCCTACCTGAAACTTCAGGACGCCCTTACGAAAGATGATGCCAGAGCTGCCGCTCAGGCAGGCAAAGTGCTGCATAGCGAGTTTGCTAAGGTTGATGCCACTGCAATTGACCAGAAAAAACGCGCGGAATACCTGGACATTGCCGAAGACGCCAAAGAGCATGCTGAGCATATCAGCCACAATGCCTCGGATATCGCTCATCAGAGGGAGCACCTGGCAGTATTGAGCAAGGATATCAGTGACCTCGTTACAGCTTTTGGCTCCAATACCAAACTGTACCAAGACCATTGCCCCATGTACAGTGACGGCAAAGGAGCAATCTGGCTAAGTGCCAGCAAGCAAATAAGGAATCCGTATTATGGCAAGGCAATGCTATCCTGCGGCACTGTCCAGAAGGAATTTTAAATGGCTAGGCGGTCCCGCAAAATCGCATTTGCCGTATTGGCGCTGTTGCTATTGATGCAGTTTTATCAGCCAAGGCAAAATGCGCGTGTAACATCTCAGGAGCCCAATAGCATTGAGACTGTGGCAAATGTGCCGCATGATGTCAAGGCAATCCTTCAGCGCTCCTGTTATGACTGCCACAGCAATGCCACCGATTACCCGTGGTATTCTTACATCCAGCCGGTAGGCTGGTGGCTCGAGGGGCATATTACCGAAGGCAAGGAAGAGCTTAATTTTAGTGACTTCGGAGCCTATTCCCAACGCAGGCAGGCAAGTAAGCTCGAATCCATAGCCGGGGAAGTACGGTCGGGGGCAATGCCGCCCGAATCCTACAGATCGCTGCACAAGGATGCACAGCTTTCAAAATCCGATACCCGTGCATTGCTGCAATGGGTTGTGACGCTGCAGGACAGCCTGCAAAAGCAATAAAATTAACTTAATTCGTCCGGTTATGAAGCACATATATGACATTCAAGGAATGAGCTGCGAGGGCTGCAGGGTAGCTGTAGAGAAGGCACTCAGCACTATAGAGGGCATGACCGCAGAGGTGACCCTTGACCCTCCTGTGGCTACGGTTACTATGGAGCACCACATCGCTACGGAGAAGCTGCAGGAGGCAGTTGGAAAGGCAGGGCATTACCGCATTTCCATGCAGGGCCAAAGCAATGAGGCAAGCCATCCGCATCATCAGCCCCACAGGCACAATCCTGCAGGCCAGCAAGCCACAGAGCATGCCAAAGCAGGGGAATATTATTGCCCGATGCATTGCGAAGGCGATAAGACCTATGACAGGCCGGGCAACTGCCCTGTCTGTGGTATGCATCTGGAAAAAGTGCCGCAGGCCCAGCGGGCTTTGGGACAATATACCTGCCCGATGCATCCGGAGATAGTAAAGGATGCGCCGGGTGCATGCCCGATTTGCGGCATGGACCTGGTGCCGCTTGCACCGGAGGATGAACAGGAAAAAGCCTATAAAGTTTTACGAAGCAAGTTTTGGATAGCCATCGGCTTCACCATCCCTATCTTTATACTGGCTATGGGTGAGATGATTCCCGGCAATCCCATTGGAAACGCGCTGGGACAGGATGTTTCGAACTGGCTCCAGCTACTACTCTCACTGCCGGTAGTCTTTTATTCCACCTGGATGTTCTTCCAGAGGGCCTGGGTGTCCTTTGTAACCCTGAAACTTAATATGTTCAGCCTTATCGGCCTTGGCGCTGCGGCTGCTTTTGTCTTCAGTATTGCAGGGCTGCTATTCCCTTCCATCTTTCCGGAGCAATTCCGCAGCCATCATGGAGGTGTTCACCTATATTTTGAAGCCGTTACGGTAATACTTACCCTGGTGCTGCTGGGCCAGCTCCTGGAAGCAAAAGCCCACAGCCGCACCAGCGGGGCAATTCGCGAATTGCTGAAATTGTCACCTACTGAGGCTACCCTGGTGAAAGATGGCAGGGAGACGGTCATACAAATCGATGATATTGCCAAGGGGGACCTACTGCGGGTAAAGCCGGGTGAGAAGATTCCCGTGGACGGCACTATTACCGAAGGCAGTGCCAGCATTGATGAATCGATGATAACGGGTGAGCCTATACCCGTTACCAAGGCTGCCGGCGACAAGGTGAGTGCAGGTACAATCAACGGGACCAAGACATTCTTAATGTCGGCAAACCGTGTAGGCCATGAGACCCTGCTGGCGCAGATCATTGAGATGGTGAACACTGCAAGCCGTTCCAGGGCGCCGATCCAGAAACTTGCCGACAAGATATCACGATATTTCGTACCTATCGTTATAGCTATCGCTGTAGTGACATTCATAATCTGGGCATCAGTCGGGCCGCAACCCGCCTATATTTTTGCTTTTGCCAATGCACTGGCCGTGCTGATCATTGCCTGCCCATGTGCCCTCGGGCTGGCGACACCGATGTCCATAATGGTAGGGGTCGGCCGGGGTGCCCAGCAGGGCGTACTCATAAAGAATGCCGAAGCTATTGAGAAGATGGCCAAAGTGAATGTGCTTATCACCGATAAGACCGGCACTATTACCGATGGAAAGCCTTCGGTCGAACGAGTCGTCACTTCAGAAGTTGCTAAGGAGAGCGAGCTAATAAGCGTGATCAGTTCGCTCAACCAATACAGTGAGCACCCCCTGGCCATTGCCGTGATGGCTTTTGCCAAAACAAAGGGCGTTGCGCCCGGCAAGGCGGAAGATTTCGAGGCAGTAACCGGCAAAGGCGTTACGGGGCTTGTATCAGGCCGGAAAGCCGCTGTGGGCAACAAAGGACTTATGGAGGCTGTCGGGGCTGCCATTGACTCTGGGCTTGCAGATGAAGCTGCTGTCGAGCAGTCACAGGGCAAAACAGTCTCGTTTGTAAGCCTGGGTAATACCGTGCTGGGCTTTATCACTATTTCAGATGCGATAAAGCCTACCAGCGGTGATGCTATAAGGGACCTTCAAAAAAAAGGCATCGATGTCATCATGCTCACAGGCGACAACGCGGCGACCGCCAAAGCGGTCGCTTCCAGCCTTGGGCTGGAGCATTTTAAGGCTGAGGCCCTGCCACAGGACAAGCTGCGGGAAATAAAGAGGCTGCAGGCTGAGGGCAAGATCGTGGCCATGGCCGGAGACGGCATCAATGACGCGCCCGCCCTGGCGCAGGCCGATATAGGCATTGCAATGGGGACAGGCACGGACGTAGCCATTGAAAGCGCGGGGGTAACCCTTCTTAAGGGAGACCTGCAGGGAATTGTCACGGCTCACGAACTGAGCCACAAGGTCATGGGCAACATTCGCCAGAACCTTTTTCTTGCTTTCATATACAATGTCGTAGGCATTCCCGTCGCAGCCGGGGCGCTTTATCCGGCTTTTGGCATCCTGCTCTCACCCATGATAGCGGCTGCGGCCATGAGCCTGAGCTCTGTCTCGGTCATCATAAATGCGCTCAGGCTAAGAAGATAAGAGCCGGCTTTGCCGGCCAGGCACGCAAAGTTCCACAAACCAATCTAAAAATAATTTATTATGAAACACCAGGATCATGCCCACATGGGCAAGCAGGAAAAGCAGATGCATCACTACAGGAAGCTCCTTCTGATGACTGGGCTCTCATTTGTATCGATGTACATACTGATGTATGCCATGGTAGATGTCCTTGGCAATGTGGTAAATAATATAAATCAGGTTTATATGGCGGGCCTGATGGCAACCCCGATGGTAATCATTGAGCTTTTGGTCATGGGCGGCATGTACTCGGATAAAAAACGCAACGGGATCATCATTGCGTTAAGCGCCCTCGCGCTTGTTGGTTTCTTCATGCTGATCCGGACCCAGGGCGGGGTCACTGACCGCCAGTTCCTGAAGTCGATGATACCGCATCATGCCTCAGCCATACTCATGTCAGAAGAGGCAACCCTGAGCGACCCGGAATTGCGTGAGCTTGCGCGGAACATTATCGAAAGCCAGCAGGAAGAGATCAGGCAGATGAAAGCGAAACTTGAGGCGATGGATGCGCAATAGGCAGTGCCATAATGCGCAAAGCAGAATTATGAACGGGTTGGCTACAGCAGTACCGCCCACAATACAAACACCAAATGAAAAGTATCCTTAGGCCGATATACAGCAAACTAGAATTCACGGGGATGGCGTTACTCCTTATCATTGCCATGGGAATGCCAGCCCAGGCGCAGGCTCCCGCTAAGAACCAAGTATCCTACACTTGTTCTATGCACCCTGAGATCCACTCTCCCAAGCCCGGAAAATGCCCTAAATGCGGTATGGCCCTGGTTAAGGAAAAGGCTAAGCCTGCCAAGACGAAGCAGGAGCCCAAAAAAAAGGCACCAGCACCAAAAGCGGAGCCAGCAAAAGATAAAGAAGCTGCCCACAGTGGCCACGTCACTGAAAAAACTATGCAGGAAGAAGTCAAGGAAAGCCCGAGGCGCAAAGTTGCCGATGCACCGGCAAGGCTGGTGCGCTACGATTTATATGTCAGGGACACGATAGTGAATTTTTCCGGCAAGCCCAGGCGGGCAATAGCCGTCAATGGCCAGATACCGATGCCGACGCTGACCTTCACCGAAGGCGATACCGCTGAAATTTATGTACACAACGAATTGGATGAGGAGACCTCGCTGCATTGGCACGGACTGTTCTTGCCCAATAAGGAGGATGGGGTGCCGAACCTAACGCAGATGCCTATTGCGCCCCACAGCACCTATAAATATACTTTCCCCATCATCCAGCACGGAACGCATTGGTACCATAGCCATTCAGGCCTGCAGGAACAGATCGGGATGTACGGGTCTTTTGTTATGAACAAAAGGAATTCTGATCCCGGTTTCAGGGAAGGCATAGATGATTTGCCCACCATCCCTATCGTGCTTAGCGAATGGACCGACCTGAATCCTGAAAACATACACAGGATGCTGCACAACGCCTCGGATTGGTTTGCCATACAGAAAGGTACTACCCAGAGCTACGGGGAAGCAATCCGGCAGGGTTATTTCACGACAAAGATCACCAATGAATGGAAACGGATGAACGCTATGGATGTCAGCGATGTCTATTATGAAAAGTTCCTGATCAACGGTGTGAACGAAAGCCAGCTCGGGCAGTTCAAGGCAGGGGACAAGGTCAGGCTCCGTGTTTCCAACGGCGGTGCCTCAAGCAATTTCTGGCTTACCTATGCCGGGGGGAAAATCAGCGTGGTGGCGAGCGACGGCAACGATGTCGAGCCTGTTGCGGTAGACCGCCTGCTAATCGCCGTATCGGAAACCTATGACCTTGTACTGACCATACCTGCCGATGGGGTTTCCTATGAGTTCCTTGCTACACCAGAAGACCGCACCAAGTCAGCATCCCTGTATATCGGCGATGGCATCAGGCAGCTAACCTCCCCGTTGCCAAAGCTGAAGTACTTTGAAGGCATGAAGATGATGAATGATATGATGAAAATGAACGGCGATCTCGATGATATGGGAATGCAGATGTCCCTCAACCAGATGGACATGAATTCCGTAATGTACCCTGAGATCACTGGGCCGGCTGATGGTATGGGCACGGCCACAAAAGGTAGCGACGCTGGTGACCACAGCATGCATGACATGCCGAATAAATACGATGCGAACGCGACCTCAGATATCGTAACGCTCAATTATGCGATGTTGAAGTCCACTAAGAGCACTGCACTTTCCAAGGATGCTCCCGTGCGTGAGCTGCGCTTTGAGCTGACCGGAAATATGAACCGCTATGTCTGGAGCCTGGATAACAAGGTGGTCTCCGAATCGGATAAGATACTGATAAAAAAAGGCGAAATACTGCGTATAGTCCTTCACAATAATTCGATGATGCGCCATCCCATGCACTTGCACGGGCACGACTTCAGGGTAATTAACGGGCATGGCGATTATGCCCCGATGAAGAACATAATTGACATCATGCCGATGGAGACTGACACCATCGAATTTGCCGCGAGCGAAGATGGTGGGGACTGGTTTTTCCACTGCCACATCCTGTACCACATGATGAGCGGCATGGGCAGGATCTTCAGCTATGAGGACTCCCCCCCGAACCCCGAAATCCCGGACCCGAAGCTGGCCCAGAGAAAACTCTTTGCCGATGACAGGGAATTCCATTTCATGGCTGAAAATGACTTTGCCACCAACGGGAATGACGGAGAGGCTATGCTTGCCAATACGCGCTGGAGCATCAATGCCGAATGGAGGCTTGGCTACAACGACCACCATGGCTATGAGACCGAGCTGCATATCGGGCGCTATATTGACAAGATGCAATGGCTGTTTCCCTTTGTGGGCTTTGACTGGCGCTATAGAGAGCAGGATATGGGCGCTATGGAGAAAAATATTTTCGGACAGGGAAATACTAAGGACAAGAGGGCAGTCTTAAGCGCCGGGGTAAGCTATATCCTGCCAATGCTGATTACTGCTCAGGCTGAGATATTCACAGATGGCAACGTGAGACTGCAGTTGGAGCGGAAGGACATCCCCCTTACCAGGCGCCTTCGCATGAACCTGATGGTAAATACCGATAAGGAGTACATGGGCATGCTGCGCTACATCGTCACGCGATGGGGCTCCCTATCGGCACATTACGACAGCGATATGGGAGCGGGGTTCGGGATGATGCTGAATTATTAACAACAACCATTAAATAATTAGATTATGAAAAAAACAATTTTATTAGTGACGCTGACCGCCATGTCCTTCATGGTTTCATGCTCGGAGGATGACAACACCGCTACGAGAGGGGTACAGCTGCAGGCACACGATGACAATGAGATGATGGACACTATGCACACGATGATGGATGCGATGGCAGCCATGGAAATGACGCATGACCCTGATGTTGATTTTGCAGCCATGATGATCATGCACCATGAGGGCGCTATAGCAATGGCCGGTCTTGAGCTGCAGGAAGGCAGCAATGCTGAGATAAAGGCTGTGGCGGAAGGCATCATTGCCGCACAGCAACAGGAAATACAGGAACTTGAGGGAATCCTTGCAGGAATCAGCGCTGATGAGATGGATATGGAATTTATGGAGGAACAGATGAACGGCATGGACAGGATGGATGCGATGGCTGACCAGCAGATGATAACCGGCGATACCGACAACGACTTTGCCAGCCTGATGATAATCCACCACCAGGCCGCCATGGACAGCGCATCTTCCTACCTGCACCACGGAAGCAACCCTGAGCTGATAGCTATGGCCAATATGATTATTGAGGCACAAAGCGCGGAAATTATTGCGCTCAGCAACTGGCTGGCAGAAAACCGCCGATAAGGGCGACCAGAGGGAATTCCCAGGTGGCTTAGCCAAAGTTTAAAGTAATACGGACCGTTAAAGCAATAGTATACCTTATGAAAAGAATAATTGCACTGCTTGCAATAGCAGCCCTTTTTGCCGCCTACGGCTGCAGCGAAACAGGCCCCGATGGACAGGCCAGCGAACACGATGACCTTACTGCGGCGCGGGAGATGGGCAATGCCCTGCATCACATGGAAAGTTATAATGACTCAATAGCCCATCATCCGGGCGCATTGGTGCATCACTACGACAGCCTCTACCATCATCATGACTCCCTGTTTGTGCACTATCACCAAAATTACCACCATGGCGATACCCTGCATCATCACACAGGGGTGCAACACGGCGTTGCACAGCATCACGAATATGATTCTGTAGCTGCTGCCCATCACCATATTGCCCACTAATCGGCAATACTATTTAATATTGTTACAGATACTGATGCCGCTGCAACTAGTGCAGCGGCATTTCTTACAGGCAATTCTACCAGCTTTACGTAAGATTTACCTCACATGAATTTACGTAATGTCGGATTACTCTCTATTAATAAGTATAGTAAAGCGTCGGTACGCCTAAACAAGTTTTGCTGTCCGTGCACCTCTAACGCGGCCTTGCATTTCAATATGCTTTTCGCAAGACTGCCGTAATCGTATTTGGCATATGTTGCTTTCAATTGCCTATGCCACCTCATGGAAGTTGTGCCTTATCTGACCAACTCTAACCTTATTTATGCGTTTAGAGAGGAAGTGATATGAATTAATATTTCGTTTGGGAATAATATCTTTTACGGAACCAGAAGGCAAGGTTGACCAGTGCTATGAGCGCAGGTACTTCTACAAGGGGGCCGATTACGCCTGCAAACGCCTGTCCGCTATTTATTCCAAACACACCTATAGCAACTGCAATAGCTAATTCAAAGTTATTCCCAGTCGCTGTAAAAGCGATAGATGTGCTTTTTGAATAGTCGGCCCCGAAAAAGCGCCCTGTAAAAAAGCTTATAACAAACATGATTGTGAAGTAGAATACAAGAGGTATAGCAATTCGAAGGACATCCATAGGAATCTGGACGATCAGTTCGCCTTTAAGGCTGAACATCACGACAATTGTAAAGAGCAGTGCTATCAGGGTTATTGGTGAGATAAAGGGAACATACTTTGCCTGGAACCATGCTATCCCTTTTAATTTGATTAAGGCATACCTGCTTCCAATACCGAGGGCGAATGGTATACCCAGGTAAATCCCGACGCTTTCGGCAATCTGCCCAATGCTAATATCTACGTTGAAGCCGTCATAGCCGAAAAAGGGTGGAAGTATTGTTATAAAAATATACGCATATACGCTGTAGAGGAAGACCTGGAAAATACTGTTTAATGCTATCAAGCCTGCAGCATATTCACGATTACCATCGGCAAGGTCATTCCAAACTACCACCATTGCGATGCATCTTGCTAACCCGATAAGTATTACACCAATCATATATTCAGGATAGCCTTTCAGGAACAATAGCGCTAGCACAAACATCAGAATAGGACCGATTATCCAATTTAACAGCAGTGAGGCACCCAACACCCTCGTGTTTGAGAAAACTTCACCCATTTTGCTGTAATTCACTTTTGCAAGTGGCGGGTACATCATCAGGATCAATCCGACTGCCAAGGGAATATTAGTGGTCCCGCTTGAAAAAGAATTTATAAAGTTGCTGCTGTCAGGAACCAGATATCCAACAGCTACACCTATTGCCATGGCAAGGAAAATCCAAAGCGTCAGGTACCGGTCAATGAAACCAAGCTTCTTTCTACTCAACACCGGGGTACAATTCGCTACAGACATAATTTATTTCTTAATGTTGGAAAAAACATAGAACATCTCGGTAGCAATCTGGATGCTTCGCTCCCTGTATTTTTCATCCTGTTGGGCAGTACCGTCGAATGCTTTTGGATCATCATAGGTTATGGCGATGCGTTTTTCAGCACCGGAAATAAAGGGGCAACCTCCATCTGCCTGTGAGCAGGTCATTATCGCTGCAAAGCCGCCTTCCGGATTAAAATCATCGTAATAAGTCTTTGAAAAGGCTATTACAGGATGTTCATCCTCCGCGTATTTAACGGCATAGACAGGATTGCTGCCCGAAGCGAGGATTTGTATCTTAAACCCTGCTTGTGTCAGTGTCTCCGCAACTTTAGGATACATCGCTGTTGCCTCTGTTCCACCGGAGTAACATGTAACTTTTGGTATATCATAATTATGTGCCGCGGCCTGTGCCCATATTTGCGCCAGGTGGCTCCTTCGTGAATTGTGGGTGCAGATGAGGTTCAGCCTGATGTCTTGATTGGCATCTGCCTTAGCTTGTATGAAATCCACTAACGGCTGGAGAATTTCTTTTCGCTCACCGGATATAGTAGTAAAGTTGAAATTTACTGACAGCGCTTTGATTTCAGGGAATAGGGTTGAATCTTTTGACATATGCAAATGTGTTAGCAGCAGCCTCCCCCGGGAGTACAGTTATTGTTATTACTGCCCGCTAATTGAGATAAGCTGACTTTTTTCTTGTCGCTTGTGCCGCACTGGTCAGAGGCGAGACATGCTGTCTGTTTATTAAGCAACAGGAAACGCTCTCCATCAAAGCTTAGATCATATTTTCCAATGGTCCTGTCCTGGTATTCAACCTCAATCTCGAAATCTCCAATCCCAAGCACCTTCTCAGAAAGCGATATAATATTTAGAAGCTTGGCAGGCTTAAGCCTATGGTCTTCATCTCCTTCATCTTCCCATAACTGGAAATTAACCACAGTTTCGCGACGTACGGTACCGCCGCAGTCTATAAAGTTTTTTGTAATAAGGCCCACTTCCGTTACGTGAAAGTTTTCAGGCACAAAGGAGCCATCAGGAAGCATAAAGCTTAAAGCTTCCATATTGTTCAGGTGGCTTTTAATCTCGGATAGTTTCATGTTGAATATAGTTTAAATTAACAGCAATCAGCGTTTTTCTTATTCAGGTGTTCTGCTATATGCTGGAAAAATCCTTTTATCTTTTTGAACCCGGTCTCATTGATGCAGTAGCAAATAGCGTTGCCCTCGATATTGCCTTTAATAAGGCCGGCACTCTTAAGTTCCTTCAGGTGTTGGGAAACGGTGGGCTGGGCAAGGGGAAGCTCATTTACAATATCACCGCAAATACACGCGTCAACTTTAAGGAGATATTCAATGATAGCTATTCTGGCGGGATGCCCTAAAGCCTTGGCAAGTATGGCAAGTTCATTTTGGCTATCGGTAAAGTGGTCTGTTTTAGTTGCTCCCATCGTTATATTTTTATATTGCAATATTACGATAATAATTTAATATTTTTATGATGGCTTTAAATTTTTTTATACTTTTACTCCAATGAAAAACCTAAGGCACATCATAACCATTCTCTTCTCAGTGTATTTGCTGGGGCTTATGGTGTTGCCTTGCAGCGAATCGCACGCTGTGGCGGCCGGCAGGCACAGGTCAGAATCCCAATCACAGGATAAGCATGACCATGATGCGGAACTTTGCACGCCATTTTGCGTTTGCGGCAGCTGCGTTACGGCAATCGTGCTGTATGCTCCGATTGACTTTGAGCTCCTTGAGCCAGGAATCCCGTTTCAAGACCAGGTTTCCAATTTTTATCAATCGGTAACATCCGATTTCCACGGCTCCATCTGGCAGCCTCCTCAGTTAGTTTAATGATTTTGCCGGCGATGAGCCGGATCATGCCGCATGCACCTGTGTGGCAAGTATTAAATAAATCATTATACTAATGCATTATCAATGTTAGATAAGATCATTCATTTTAGCATTAACAATAAATTTATTGTTGGCTTATTCACTTTGGCACTGGTTGTTGTAGGCTCGTACTCCCTGTATAACCTTCCAATCGATGCCCTGCCTGATATAACAAATAATCAGGTGCAAATTATTACCAGCTCACCGACACTTGCGACGCAGGAGGTGGAGCAACTCATTTCTTACCCTATAGAACAATCCGTAAAATCAATCCCTAAAGTAGTGGAACTCCGTTCCATAAGCCGCTTTGGGTTAAGTGTTGTAACTGTTGTTTTTGAGGATGATGTAGATGTTTACTGGGCTCGGGCACAAATCTCAGAACGCATCAAAGAAGCTGAGGATATTATCCCAAAAAGCCTAGGCACACCTGAAATGTCGCCTATCAGTACCGGGCTTGGTGAAATTTACCAGTACGTAGTTTTTCCGGAGAAAGGCTATGAGGATAAATACGATGCGACCGAACTCCGTACCATACAGGACTGGATCATTAAGCCGCAGCTAACCGGGACAAAAGGTGTGGCTGAGGTAAATACCCTTGGGGGTAAGCTAAAGCAGTACGAGATTGCAGTGCAGCCAGACCGCCTAAAGAGCATGAATACCACAGTCTCTGAAATATTCGAGGCATTGGAATCCAATAATGAGAATACCGGCGGAGCTTACATCGACAAAAAACCGTATGCGTATTTCATCAGGGGTATAGGAATGGTAAGCAGTATCGATGACATCAATAAGATCGTCATTAAGAATGTCAATGGCATACCTATCCTGATACGGGATGTGGCAAAGGTCCAGATTGGAAGCAGCATCCGTTACGGCGCGGTAACCAAAGATGGCAAAGGCGAGGAGGTAAGCGGATTTGTAATGATGCTCAAGGGCGAGAACAGCGGCCAGGTTGTCCAGCGTGTGAAGGATAAGATGGAGCAGATCAAAAAGACACTGCCTAAAGGGGTTGCCGTTGAACCCTTCATCGACAGGACGGTAATGGTCGATAACGCCATAGGGACTGTGCAGACTAACTTAATCGAAGGCGCCCTGATCGTAGTGTTTATCCTCGTGTTGCTCTTGGGCAACTGGCGTGCGGGTCTGGTAGTGGCTTCTGTTATTCCACTTGCGCTTCTGTTTGCGATTTCCATGATGAAATTATTCGGGGTCAGCGGTAACCTGATGAGCCTTGGCGCTATCGATTTTGGTATCATTGTAGATGGTGCCGTCATTATAGTGGAGGCCATCATCCACAGGCTGGAAGTACGGAAAAAACATAAGCTTACAGCTGCCGAGATGAATGAGGAGGTCTATGCGGCCGCCTCTAAGATCCGTAGCAGCGCCGCCTTTGGCGAGATCATCATACTTATAGTATACCTGCCGATACTTGCCCTTGTAGGAGTAGAAGGCAAAATGTTCGGGCCTATGGCACAGACCGTGTCCTTCGCCATCCTTGGTGCCTTTATCCTCTCGCTGACCTATGTGCCGATGATGAGCGCTTTAGTGCTTAAGAAAGAAACCGGTCATAAACCGAACTTCAGCGATAAGATCATTTCTTCAACGTATAACGTTTATCGTCCCCTGCTTGACAAGGCCCTGAGGATAAAGGGAGCGGTACTCGGGTTCTCGGTAGCATTATTTGCCGCTGCACTTCTGGTCTTCAACTCATTGGGAGGTGAATTTATTCCCACCCTGGATGAAGGCGATATTGCCACGCACCTTATAATAGCTTCAGGAAGTTCCCTGTCCCAGGAAATTGAGACCACCACAAAAGCTGAAAAAATACTTCGCGATAAATTTCCCGAAATCAAAATGATCGTTACCAAGATAGGCAGCGCTGAAATCCCTACCGACCCGATGCCGATAGAAGCGGGCGACATGATCATTATACTAAAAGACAAAGACGAATGGACCTCTGCCGGGACCAAAGAGGAGCTTATGGAGAAAATGGAGAAGGCCCTGGAGGATATCCCCGGCGCTACAACCGAATTCTCGCAGCCGGTGCAGATGCGTATGAACGAGCTTATGACCGGGGTAAGGAGCGATGTTGCCATAAAAATATTCGGTGAGGATATTGATATGCTGGTCAGCAAAGGCGAGGAGGTTACCGAAATGATCAAAGGCATTGAGGGCGTTGCCGATGCGAAGGCAGAACGGGTAGCAGGGCTACCCCAGATAACGATCCGTTACAATAAGGATAAGCTTGCGCTCTACGGGCTCAATGTCGGGGACCTGAACAGGGTCATCCGTATGGGTTTCGCAGGGGAAGCTGCCGGAATAGTTTATGAAGGCGAAAAGCGCTTCGATATGGTGGTGCGGCTGGCAGAAGAAAGCAGACAGGATATCAGCAACCTCAAGTCGCTCTACGTTACGCTGCCCTCGGGGAGCCAAATCCCTTTGGAACAGGTAGCCGATATTAAATATGAGGACGGGCCGATGCAGATCAGCAGGGAAGATGGCAGAAGGAGGATCGTGATCGGGTTTAATGTCCGTGGGGCCGATGTGGAATCGGTCGTCAATAAAATACAGGACAAGCTTGGCACGAGCCTGAAGCTGCCTTCAGGCTATTATATCACCTATGGAGGCCAGTTTGAGAACCTAGTCGAAGCCAACAAACGCCTTATGATAGCGGTGCCTGCAGCCCTTGCACTGATTTTTGTACTGCTGTACTTTACTTTTAAATCCGTTAAGCAATCCATCCTGATCTTTACCGCAATACCCCTTTCGGCGATAGGGGGAGTGTTTGCGCTCTGGATGCGCAACATGCCCTTCAGCATTTCTGCAGGGGTCGGGTTTATAGCCCTTTTTGGCGTAGCAGTGCTCAATGGTATTGTACTGATAGCGTATTTCAACCAGTTAAAATCCGAAGGTATGACTGATATTTATAAACGCATCCACGAGGGCACAAAGGCAAGGTTAAGGCCTGTTATCCTAACCGCATCGGTCGCTTCACTGGGCTTCCTTCCGATGACACTGAGCAGCGGCGCAGGGGCAGAAGTACAGAAACCTTTGGCAACGGTAGTGATCGGGGGCCTTATAACAGCAACATTACTGACATTGGTTGTCCTGCCGATACTTTATTATTATTTTGAAAAGGGTTTTGGCTACAAGCCAAAAATCAGGGGAGCTGCCATTGTAGTGCTGCTGTTTGCTATTTCGGGCAACGCGCAGACAACAAAATCGCTCGATGTGAATTCCGCAATTACGACAGCCGTCCAAAATAATAAGGGCGTACAGGCTTCGGTGCTGGAGAGTCGGATGCAGTCGCAGCTGAAAGGAACGGCGTTTGACCTGCCAAAAACAGAAATCACCGGAACCTTTGGGCAGGTGAATACGGCAGCACAGGATAAATATTTCAGTATTTCCCAGACATTCAGCCCGTTCCAGTTCGGGGCGCGCAAAAAACTGCTGAACGAAACCGCGACAGCAGCGGAGCTGCGCGTTGCCGTTACAAAACAGGAACTGTCCTACAGGGTGCGCCAGTCATGGAATACGATGCTGTACTATACCGAGCTTAACAAGATACTACAGGAGCAAAATGGTTACATGCAGAAATTTGTGCGTGCCGCCGACCTGAAATTCAGGACAGGGGAGACGGGATCGCTCGAAAATACCACGGCAATCGCAAAACAGCAGGAGCTTTTGCAACAGATAAAGCAAAACGAAGCCATGATAAAGGTGGAACATTCCAGGATGCGGATATTACTGAACCTTGAAGATGACTTTACCATTACAGAAACCGCCTTTACCCCACTTGCAGCCATAGCCGTACGGGATTCAGCCCAGGTAAAGAAAAATGCCAATGTGCAGCTCGCAATGCAGGAACTGGAGGTTGCCAAGGCAGGGTCGAAGGTAGAACGTTCTGCCCTGATGCCGGATTTTACGGCCGGTTATTTCATCCAGTCCATGCGCGGTATGCAGGATGTGAACGGTTCGCCGGTTAACTACGACAGCTCATTGCAGTTCCAGGGGTTTTCGGTCGGTGTCGGTATCCCCATTTTTGCCGGAAGCGGGTCAGCCCGTATCAGGGCCGCCAAGACCAATGTAGAGGTTCAGCAAATGAACGCAGATTACCTGCAGGCGCAGTTGCAAGGAGAGTTCCAGCAGCAGCTGGAACAGCTTATCACATTTGAGTCTTTGGTAAACTATTACAATGCCACGGCGTTGCCCAATGCTGATATTATCGCCAACAATTCTTCAAAAGCATACATGAACGGCGATATATCTTATGTGGAGTACATGCAGGGCCTGGAAACCGCGCTTGATATCAGGACAAACTATATAAATGCGGTAAACAACCATAACCAAGCGGTGATCTACCTTCAATTTCTGTTAAACCAATAATCTGTTGATAATGAAAAATATTAAGCTTAAACATATACTGTATATCATTCTGGGGCTTGCCGCTGTCTTTGCCTTTGATTACTTCCTGCTGCGCAATACGATAAAGGATGATGCCCATAACCACGAGCACGAACAGGAAGAAGCCAAAAAGGAAGAAAGCGGTAAAGAGGATGCTATAATGAAGGAGGTCGAACTTAACGAAGCGCAATTCCAGGCATCCTCTATTGAATTGGGAACCTTTTCAATGAAAAATCTCAGCGAGGTTGTCAATGCCAACGGCTACACAAAGCTCCCCCCGCAAAACCAGGCCGATGTTTCGGTACACATGACCGGTATTGTAAAATCCATCAATGTTATTGAAGGGCAATTTGTTAAGAAAGGGCAGGTGCTCGCAACCCTGGAGAGCCCGGAATTTGCACAGCTCCAGGAGGCCTACCTCACCTCAAAAAGCAACCTTGAGTTCCTGAAGCTGGAATACGAGAGGCAAAAAACACTCAGCGAGGAAAATGTGAATTCCAAAAAAGTCTTCCAGCGCACAAAATCTGATTATGATATTGAAAAGGCCAGGCTGGCATCCCTTGACAGGCAGCTTTCGGTATTGAACCTGAGCAAGTCATCGGCCACATCGGTAATGGCGCTTACCTCTCCGCTTTCAGGTTATGTGACCGAGGTGAATGTCAAGCTGGCCAGCAATGCGGAAGTAGGAAAGCCACTATTTACCATAGTGGATAATTCCAAGCTTCATGTTGACCTTCTGGTATATGAGAAGGACCTTCAAAAGGTGAAGGAAGGACAGAACATCCGATTTGTGCTGACCAACCAGGACAACAGTGAGATCACCGGCAAGGTGTTCAATGTCAGCAAATCCTTTGAGAACGATACAAAATCGGTCGCTGTCCACGCGGAAATTTTAAACCCGTCAAAGTCCCTCATACCGGGGATGTATGTCAATGCCCTTATCGATGTGGGTACGCGCCAGGTGCAGGCGCTGCCGGCTGAT
This sequence comes from Flavobacterium psychrophilum, assembly GCA_003243255.1. Next base: position 29,290 of record QFQM01000002.1, read on the forward strand.
GCTGTCATCAGGGCTGATGGAAGGGAGTACATCTTTGTACTTGAAGAAGGACATGGCGACACTGAACATGACGAGCAGCAAGGGCACAGCCACGATGATGGGCACGGCCACGATCACGACCATGATGCAGCAGAGGGACACTCCCATAATGACGGGCACGAGCATAAGGAATCCGAAGGCACGACCTATCATTTCCAGCGTATCGAGGTGAAGACCGGGACAAGCCAGCTGGGCTATGTACAGGTGACGATACTGCAGGAGATTGAGAAAGATGCCAAGATAGTACTTAAGGGAGCCTACTATATCCAAAGCCACCTTCTCAAGAGTGAAGGCGGTGGGGGGCATGAGCATTAATAACTAAAGCATTAATTTATGAGTACAACTAAATTGACACAGGCGGCTGTTGTAAACGCAGGGGAGGAAGCGGAGGGCTGGCTGGCACACTGGCCTTTGCTCTCGGCGATCGCTATCCTTTTTGGGATGCTGGCCCTTGAATATGGATATGATTATATTCCCGCATTCCCGTACAATTTTATCATCTATTGCGTTGCCTACCTCCTTTCAGGATACAATGTGCTTTACATGGCCTGGCGCAAAGCCATAAGGCTGGATTTCTTCAATGAGTTCTTCCTGATGAGCGTGGCAACGATAGGGGCATTCGCCATTGGCTCGTATAGCGAGGGTGTTGCCGTAATGGCTTTTTATTCTATCGGGGAATGGTTTCAGGACAGTGCGGTCAACCGTGCCAAGCGAAGCATTAAAGCCCTGCTTGATGTCCGGCCTGAAGAGGTAACGGTAATCCGTAGCGGCAAGAGCGAAACCGTGCACCCCAAAGATGTGCAGGTTGGTGAGGTCATCCGTGTGAAGCCGGGGGAAAAGGTCGCATTGGATGGCGAGCTTGCCTCTGATCAAGCTTCCTTTAATACTGCCGCCCTCACAGGCGAGAGCAAACCTGATACCAAGGGCAAAGGCGAAAAGATCTACGCCGGGATGATAAACCTGAATACGGTAGCAGAGGTAACGGTAACAGCGCTGTTCCAGGACAGCAAGCTCAGCAGGATATTGGAGATGGTGCAGGATGCCACCTCACGTAAGTCGCAGACACAGCTTTTTATCAGCCGTTTTGCCAAAGTCTACACGCCCATTGTATTTGCGCTGGCATTGGCAGTATGTTTCCTCCCTTACCTGTTTGCAGAGGACTATATTTTCAGGGTTTGGTTCTACCGTGCGCTGGTATTCCTTGTCATCAGCTGCCCGTGCGCTCTGGTTGTTTCCATTCCCCTGGGCTACTTTGGAGGAATTGGGCTCGCTTCCCGGAAAGGCATCCTTTTTAAGGGCTCCAACTTCCTTGATGTCATGACGGAAGTCGATGTCGTGGTTATGGATAAGACAGGGACGCTGACAGAAGGCATTTTCAAAGTACAGGAAGTTGCTGTACAGGGATTGACCGAAGCGGAACTTCTTAGAGCCGCCGCAGCTTTGGAAAGCCAGTCAACGCACCCCATCGGCATGGCCATTGTTGAGCATGCCGGCAAGGAAACATTTCAGGATGCCAGCATCTCCAATGTGGAAGAAATCTCCGGGCATGGCCTTAAGGGTACCATTGATGGGAAAGAAGTCCTTGCCGGCAATACCAAACTGATGCGGAAGTTTAATATTGACTATCCGCAAGCCGTAGATGCAATTGTCTACACTATTGTTGTAGTTGCTATAGATAATAAATACAGCGGCCATATTACGATTGCTGACCGGATTAAGGAGGATGCACAATCTGCCATATCCGGGCTCCATAAGCTCGGCATACAGACCGTGATGCTCTCCGGCGATAAGAAGGCCGTTGTTGAACAGGTGGCAAAAGAGCTTGGGATTGACAATGCCTACGGCGACTTGCTTCCGGAAGGTAAGGTTGAGAGGGTACAGCAGCTAAAAGACCAGGGGAAGCGGATCGCTTTCGTTGGGGATGGGGTTAACGATGCGCCGGTCGTAGCACTTGCTGATGCCGGCATCGCCATGGGCGGGCTGGGCAGCGATGCTACCATTGAAACGGCCGATATCGTAATCCAGAATGACCAGCCTTCGAAAATCGTTACCGCCATCCGGGCAGGAAAACTAACAAAACAGATCGTGTGGCAAAATATTATCCTGGCCATGACGGTGAAGATAATTGTGCTCGCTTTGGGAGCAGGGGGTATAGCTAACTTATGGGAAGCGGTGATAGCCGATGTAGGCGTAGCGCTCTTAGCTATCCTAAACGCGGTACGCATACAGAAATCGCACATCTAAAACTTTGCTATATTTGCTCAAACAACCTAAAATTCAAACATGAAATCAATCTTTAAATTTTTATCACTGGCCTTTATATTTTTAGCATTTTCCGGCACAGTGTCAGCACAGGAAAAAAAGACGATCCAGACGGCAACAATAAAAACGGCCATCTACTGTGACCATTGCAAAGCATGTGAGACCTGCGGGCCGAAATTCAACCAGTCTTTGCTTAAGGAGAAAGGCGTACAGATGGTAGTTCTTGACGATAAGGCAATGACCATTAAGGTAACTTATAACTCAAAGAAGACAGACCTTGGAAAAATCAAGACGGCTATAAGCAAGCTAGGCTACGATGCTGATGAGGTTAAGGCAGACCCGGTGGCCTACCAGAGCCTGGACGGATGTTGCAAAAAATAACGATTTAATGTATGAAGCCCTGATTATTCAGGGCTTTTTTATTAGACACAGCAGACCCATATAAAATTAGGGTACCGCCACAGGAATTTAATTGTGCACTGCTAACATATCGCCATTTTAGTGCACGGTCAGTCCATCCGTATTTTTTTTGTCTTTCCAAAGTGTCTGCCCTTTTACAAGCCACGAGAACCCGAACGCCTCTACGCCGATGGTCTCGAGAATGTAGACTACAGGCCAGCTGCCGGTCTTTGGCCTTATTAAGAAGTAGGCTACCAGTAATGCAAGGCAGCCAATAATGATCCATCCGCAGGCATAAAATGCCTTATTGCGGCGCCTTTTCTGTTTCTTGTCCGGACCCTGGTCGTCGCCCTTTGTGAAGTATACCAGGCACATGATGGCCAGGCATAAGAAAAAAGTGCCGGCAAAAGCGAGGTGCCACCAGGATCCCTTCAGCGCCTTGAATACCCCTCCGTCGCTGTTGTGTACACTGTAAAGGCATTCAGCGCAGGCTTTACCGGTCGGTACGAAGGCAACACCTATGCCGCAGATGCCTGCAAGTGTGGTAAGTGCCATTTCAAGGCGGCTATATCCCTTATAAGTAATGAGGAATGCCCCAATGATGCACAACAGTACGACAAGGAAGTCACCACGGTCAGTATAATAGTAGTCACTGATGGAAAATTCGAACCCATAGTACTTTGATGGGCGCGAGGGAAAGATGGCAATAACAAATGGCAGGAGCATTCCCCCGATCCCGATAAGGTTCCTGAGGGTCAGGTAGGAGAATACCAGTTCATTGCCTGCCTCTTTATGACGGTCAATAATTTTAGCCTGATTCATAAGTAGTGTTTTGGTTTGATGGTTAATAATCAGTTGTTTAAGTTGTTAAAAATACATATTTATTGCATTGCATCTTATCCCTAATAACAGGTATATTGTGCCTGGGGGCAATACAGGTTGCAGCCGGTCGTAGCAGACTCAGGGCGCGCAAAAAAAAAGGGCAGCGCTTTTGCACTGCCCAGGTATACCATACTTTGACTACAGCGGAAGGGGCGCTGCCCTGAAGTCCGACAAATTCAGAAAGAAGCCCCTGTTAGTGGTCATGCCATTTCTGAACAGCTGCCACAATAATGAGCAGCCTGCCTGCGCAAGGGTACTGTTGATGAATAAGTCCTGTTTCTCCAATGCTTCGGCAAGCGAGCAGCTTGGCGTTTCGTCCGTTTCCGACTGGCGCAGCAGTTCCCCGAACTCATCTGTTATGAAAGGCAGGCTATCCACCGTCTCGAACTTTTCGGAACTCGGCTGCTTGACAGCCCCTATGGTGGACAGGATAACCTGCCCTTTGTCCCTCCCGTTCCCGAAATCCATCCAGTATCGCGGCACAGTAGCATAGTGCTGCCTGTCCTCTTTATTTTGCAGTACATCGGCAATGGCGAAACGTGCAGCCACGGTGTCCACGCACGAGATATAAATGGCAGCCCTCATCTTGGCATCCGCATCAAATTGCCTGTTTGCGGCTTTCCACATCGTACCGAAAAAGCGGTTGCAGCGCGTTATCAGCGCGGCAGATTTGCTCAATCCGACCTCACATTCGGCGAACAGCTGCCTGCCGCGGTTGGCTTCGGTAACAAGGTCATCGTCCCACAGCGTTACCTGAAATCCCGCATGCCCGAGGGCTTGCAGGCTGTGGCTCATCCGTGCAAGGGCGGTCAGCACCTGCGAGCCTGTGCCGCCTGCCCCGATGAGGCAGACCTCAACAGGGTTGGTCGGGTTCAGGAGTTCGGGGGCTATAAAATGGGCTTTGGCTTTCATCGCAACAGGTTTATGAGGGTTTTACCGTTGGGCAGCAATACATCAGCAGGGAAAGGGCTGCCCGTTTCCATAAGTTCTTTGTACAGGCTCACGAGGTTGCCCTGAATTGGTGAGTTCCCGCCAATAAAATGGCTGAAATAACTATCGAAGAAATAGCCCTCCCACGCGGCAATGAACTCCTCAAGTGCAGCGGTCTTTGCTATTTTCACGCTAACGCTGCCCATGCAGACGTTCCCGTTCTCATATACGTTCATAAAAGGGGCGTAGCAAAGCGGTGTGTTCAGGCTCGGTTTGCCCTTGCCTTTCAGGGCGTAGAGGAACAGCCTGTTCCTGTCCGCTGTCCAAATCAAGGCAGGCAATTGCAGCTGCCCTGACGGCAACCCGAGCCTATCGGCAAAATGCAGTGTTCGTGCCTTCGGTTTGGTGTACCAAACCACGCTGCCTTTCTCGCAAGGGTTGAGGTGCAGCACACAGGGCGGCAATAAACCCTTTGGTCGCAGGAAAGCCTTTTCTGCTTCCTTCCCGACATCGAGTGCTTTGGCAAGCCCACGCGCTTCCCGCAGGTTCAGCGGTCGGGGATTTACGGGGCATCCGTTATCGTCCATATCGTAATGCTCGATGTACAGTCCCTGCTCATTCCCTTCGGGCTTGAACAGCACGAGGGCTGCGGCGGGGTGGTACAGCGTTGGGCTATCGGTTTCCATACTCTTTGTTGTTTAGTATATCGCATAAATCATCCATCAGGTGGAACAGCCTGCATTCAAAATCAAGGCTATCGTTCTCCTGCGCCCGACCGTCAAAGATGCGCCGCAGTACAGGCTCTTGTATTTGCGTGTATTCGCCGAACTCGGCGTTCACGCATTCGGACAGGGTTTGGTAGAGCCACCCTTTCGTATCGGCGCAGAAGCCGATGTATTTATCCATCGTGATGCAGTCCTCATCGCCATTCCCGTCAAGGTCGGGCAGTACGCTCCTGTCAGCATTGCGGTAAAGGCTCTCCTGCGGGTAATCCCGCATCAGTTGCAGGCAGTCCTGCGCCAAGGTCAGGCAGTCCCAATCATAGGTATTGCGCGGGACAAGTTTTTCGGCATTGGCTTGCAGATGCTCAAGACTGTAGGTATTCCACAGCCTGCGCAGCATCACACCGCCGATATGCTGCGCCTCGTGCAGCTGTGAGCGTTGCTGCCAGTAGTATTCCTGTTCCCATCCTTCGGGGTCGGCTTCGACCCACTCGGCTATCATGTCGTATTGCCAACAGAGGTAACTACTCTCGTCATGGTAGTGCGGCATCCCTGCTTTGTGGAACAGGTAGCCGCACACCCCGAGCAGCAGCGCTGCGCCTCTGCGCCGCCTGCGGTCTTGCATCAGGTAATGCAGGGGTACGAGCGGGATATAGTAGAGCGTATTGCCAGTGCAGTAGGTTTCTGTGACGGCAAGGCAGACCGTATTATCCTGTTGCTGCACTTCAAGCCCGATACTTTCCTCCTTCACCTTGCGCAACAGCTTATCCGCTTCCCACAGGGCTAACGCCCTGCTGTAGGGATAGCCGTGGTGGCGGGTCGGTGTGAGGGAAATGCCATAGTGCGCCGTAAGCAGCCCAAGGGAGCGGAAGAAGGCTTCTTCTTCCTGTGGTGCTTCCGCCTTTCCCCGACCCACAAAGTGGGGCAGGAAGCGGTATTTCAGAAAACCATAGGCAGCAGCCCCTGCGGGGCAGATTGCAGCCTGTCGCGCTGCACCTCTGCGGCATCCCTGCGGCGGGAGAGTTGCAGGATGAATTCCCCTGCGCCTTGGTGTAGCCGCTTTTGGCTTCTGTCTTGGGGCAGGCGAAACTGCCCCGCTATTGTGTGTTGCATAGTCCATAGTTTATACATTATCCTTTAGTTCCCATCAGGCTCTCAAAGCGGTACTGTACCACATCGTTGTCAATCACGGGGCCGCTGACTTTAGCGGTCGTGAGCAGGGGGTAGGTATTGGCATAAAATTGCAGTACCGCATCCACGCTCCACGCGGGGTCGGGGTCAGCCAAGGTTATCTCCGCCTGCTGTTCCTTCATCGTGAACAGCCTCGGCATCAGGTGCGTTGTCATCATAATCTTCGGTATTAGGTTCTACGGGTGTCTCGGGGGCGGCAGCCACGAACAGGTCGGGAGCGAACTGCTTCGACAGGCTTGCCCTGCGCGCGCGCAGGGTATCGGCACGGTCGGGATAGTCGGAAGGCTGCGGCACTTTGCTCCACGCTTCCTTAAATTTCCCTGCCGCCTCAAGGGCATCCACCTGCGCCATCGCATCAAAGTATCGTTTTTCCTTGGGGTCTTGTGGTGCAGCCTTGTCGGCTTTGTCCTCTTTATCGGTTTTCTCCGCCTTTTTCTTTTCCATTGCGGATTGCTTCTTGGCTTCTTCCTGCCCTTTCAGGAACTGCTCCATGTTGAGCAGCAATTTTGAGGTCTGCTGTACTGGCTCGGCTATAGCGGGAAAAAATCCCTCGCCGAGTTCCTTCGCATCGCCTTTGAGGATGAGCGGGGGTATATGCTTCTTGGCGGCATCCCCGCAGCCGTCATTTTGCAGCAGCACCGATACGGTCAGCTTCGCACCCTCTTTTTTGAGGGTCAGGTTCAGGCAGCCCTCAAACTCAAGGGCTGCCACCTGGCTGAAAAAATTGGTCATTGCCATAATCTTAATTTTTAGGTTCGTAATAATGGGGGCTGCTTTCCACAACCGCCCGTAAAAGGTTCTCCGCTTTGCGCACCTCGAAAGCATCTTCTGCGCTCATGCCGAGGCGTTCCAATTCCCCGAAACGGGGCAGCGGGCTTTCGATTACCCTGATGGCAGCCATTTCCGTAATGTCGGTCAGGCGGCTCATGGCGATGCGGTATAGTGGTCAAACAGCAGCTGCACAGCAAGCCCATAACGCCTGTTCTCGGGCAGTGGTGGCAGTGCCGCCGCCTGCTTTACGATGCAGTCGATGGTCAGGATGGCGAGATAGCCGTCAAAAAGCTGGTCTGAAAACAGGCTCGTACTTTTGGTCAGCTTCTGCCCGTAGTTGCGTATGATGCTGTGTGCCTGCTCAGCAAGCTGCATCCAAAAGTCAAAAGGGAGCAGGGTATTTTCCCAAGTGCTGCGCAGGGTCTCCTCATTTTCATTCAGGAAGGCGTGCGCTGCGGTCAGGCTGTCCAGTATGCCCTGCAGCTGTTCAGGGAACAGGGCGGCAAGCAATTTGCCCTTGTCCACGTTGTTCATATTTTGAAGTGGTTTCATAATCATAAAGTTTATGCAGCCCCGCGGCGGGGGCTGCGGTTATACATCAGTTCAGGTGCAGGGCAGCTGCCCCGCTTTTTGCAAAGTCGGTACAGAGGTCAAAAGCTTTCTGCGCCCTTGCCTGCGCCGTGCCGCCGAGGTAGATAGATTTCATCTTGTCCTCATCGCTCTTGAAACTGCGCACATTTTGGTAGTAGCCTGTCACGGCATTGTACGCCCCGAAGACTGTCCCTTTGGTGGTTTCCATCTGCTGCGTATCGCTTGCCATCGCGTAACCGAATGCGGCATCGCAGGCATTTTTGAACACGCTTGACAGCTCGTCATCCGCACCTTTTTTCAAAAGCTGCAATGTTTCATTGTTGGGGCAAAGCGCCAACTGTATCACCTTTTTGACCTGTGCATCCTCAATGCGCACTTTAGACCAGTCGTTAAAAATTCCCTCCAACTGTACCGACAGGGTATCTGCCAGTCCCATGACCCTGTGGGCATCCTCCAACCGTTGTTTTGCGTTGGCGGTATGCCTGATGCGCACCACGTTTGACATATTCCGTATGGCGGCGTTCAGCGTGTTTTGGCATACGATGCGGATAGGGGTAAAGGCGGCTGTGATGCTGCCCGAGCCATCGTGTGAGGTAGTCAGGAATATGTACTTTTCGGTTACGTCATCCCCGTTGCCGACACGGATGTAGCCGGGCAGTTTGGCAGTGATGAAAATGCGCTCACCCTGCCCGATAGCCCCTGCGGTCTCGTACAGGATGCCGTCCCCGCCGCCCACGATGGCATCAAAGAAGGCGAACGCATCGGCGTTCTGCACGATTTGGTAGTCCTTGCCCACCACTCCGAAAACGGCATTGGTATCGGTGCGCATCGTGGCGTACTGGTCAGGTACGGCAAAGTCGATGGCAGGTTCTGTGCCTTTGGCGAAAAGTGGTGCTTTTACCACTTCGTAATCTAACCCTGCGTGCGCTATCGCCTCGCGGGAAGTCGGGTAGTCCTGCACGATTTGCCCAAGGGCATGCCATGCAGTTTGCTTCACGCTGAAAAAGGAATATTTTCCAGTCTGTTCGTTGAAATTCAGGTTATGTGCCATGATAATTCGATTTAAGATTAAAATTGTACTGTTTAAAAAGGAAGGTCATCCTTCTCGCTGTCAGGGTTTACCTGTGTGCCTGTAACCTCCATTGCTGCAACTACTGCCTTTGCAGGCTTCTGCTTATCTGCTGCAGCCCCACCGCCGTGCAGCGTAATTTTTGAAGTGTGGAAGTTCAGCCCCGCCTTTGCCTGACCTTCGCCGTCCACCCATGCCCGTGCGCTCACGCGCCCCGAGAGTTCCACAATCGTACCCTTTGTGAGGTACTGCGCTATGCCTGTGCCTATCCAGTAGGAACAGTCAAAAAATTCGGTTTGTGTGACCCGCTCCCCGTTGCGCGCCTTGTAGCTGTCATTGACCGCCACGGAGAAATTCACTACCTGCCTGCCTTCTGACACGCTGCGCACCTGCGCATCTGCTGTCACTCGTCCTGTAATGTCCATGATGTAAAATTTTAAATGAAACAATCTTTTGCATCCTCCTCAACCCCTGCCAAAACAGCATTTTCCAAAAGAAAAAAGGGAAAAAAAGAAAGCCGCCCTGAAGTGTGCGGGCGCAAGCGGAGCGCTATAAGTCCCGAAGGGTGGCCAGCGGCCATTATGCGCGTGCAGCCTGCGCCCGCACGATAACTTCGCTTGCCTTTTTATCCCTTTTCCCATTGGAAATGAAACTCTGATAAGTAATAAAATCAGCTATGAATAGGGGCTAAAAAGTTAAGGCGGAAAGTGGTGGGCTAAGACTTATAGAGCGCTTTAAATATGCAAATGATAAAAACATATCTCATCTTAGCGCTTCTATAACAACTATGTGGTAAGATTTTTAGAAGATTCATCCAGTTTACGATGCATCGCTAAATTTACTGACCATAAATTGTAACAGTCAATTTTTTACATTTACAAAATAAAAGTTAGCCGATGAACAATTTTAAGTTGCTAGCGATTCGCCCTATGAAAGGGTGCGATAGCAAATTTACTAAGAACCTTACAGAAGGGCAAATTTATCAATTTTATACCCCTTACCGCTTCTATGATTCCGAATCAAAACCTATACTTAAAGCGTCAGAGCAGGCTGTTGCATTCATTGATTCAGATAAAGAGGCCAGTCCGGGATTGTACAATAAGCTGACCGCTGATGGCCATACACTTTTCATATCGATTTCGGCCGTAGCAGGCAGAAACGGCTCAGGAAAAAGTTCACTTATTGAACTGCTTTTTGCAGCAATCTATTTATATTCAGTTACTAATGAAGTGCTTTCGCCCAATATTCGGGAACTTAGTGACTACAACGAATTCCTTGATAAAGACAATGATAGCTTAAAAGGAGATGCATCGGAACTGCTGGGAAGGAAGGATACGATCAAAGCGACATTACAAGAGTTATGTGAGGGAAAATATAATGAATCGGTAAAACATACAAACTCCGAGCGGGGTAAGGCAGAGTTGAATAAAGAACAAGTGCTTTTTGAAAAATTAAAAGAGAATTTCACGGATTTTGCAGACAGGGAAAAGAAGATAGTAAACCGTATTCAGTTTATAATAGATAAAAAGAAAGAGAATGACGCAAAGAAAAATGACATTGTTGAGTTTGGGAAAAAGCTAAAAGTAGAAGTCTATTATGAAATCGATGGCAATTTTTATCGTCTAGTGCTGGATTACAATAAGGACGTCATTTCCAAAATTGAAGCAATACCCAATCTAAATACAGATATAATCTCACTGGCTCCAGATACTGCAATCGCGAAATTATCGAGGCATTTTTTCTATTCTATTGCTGTAAATTACTCTCACCATGCTTTAAACGCTACACATATGGGTGACTGGATTAACGCGCTTTTTCTCAAGAATGATGGATATACGGCACCTTTAGTACTGAATCCCATGCGTAAAGGGGGTAATTTCAATATTAATGATGAAATGCGCTTTGCACGCTATAGGCTGCTGACAAATGCTGTCAAAGAGAAAATTGCAAATCCGTCAAAAGATTATAACGTATACGTAACAGATAATCAATTTATTGATAAAGTTAAATTGACTTTAAACTGGCCTAAAATTGATAGAATTCGCCGCGAACTGAAGTGTAAGGCTAATGGTACTATAAGTAGTTATGATCTGAGGTCTCGAAACTTTTTTGACACTCTTATTGCCGATTATCTGGGATCTGGAGAACTGGTAAAACTTAATACTTATAATTTCCCGCTTAAGGAGATTATTATAAATTACATATTGCAAAAAATAGAACGTATTCCAGAAACATATCCTTGGTTTGGAGGGTAACTATATACTATTTTACACCGAGCCATCTTAATTGATGGTTTTTGTGTTTTTAGGATAGTTGCCCCGAAAAAATTTATTAAAGAGAGGGGACAATTATTTGTAACTAATTTTTAATAAATATGAATTTTAAAGTAAAAATCAAAATTATCATTAACAACAAAAGCCACTCTAAATTGAAGTGGCTTTATTATTTAGTAATACTATGCAACAATCTATACCCCTTTTTCCTGAACGTCCTATTCTTTCTGAAACTGAAATAAAAGAATATATGGATAACTTAGGAGTAAAAACTTATGGTAGATATATAGAAATTGTTTTAGACTTTCATAATCTTGATATAGAGAGCTTAAACAAAAAACATCCTTTATATGAAAGGATTATAAAAGCAAAAGAAAATATTTCTACTGATGGCTTTGCTTCTTTTCGTATATGACAAGGTAAACATCCACAGCCCCTCTAAATTTGGTTTCTTCATTTGGGCTATCAACAGGTTTAACTTTTGAAAGCATTTCTATTGCATCTGCATAGCTATTGACTTTTATGTGTAGAATAGGTTCACGCTCGTCAAAAACATCTCCTATAAAAAATCTATAATTAGAATCAGGATTTGACTCTAAAATTGATTTAGCTTCATCTATAAATTCTTGAATTGTCATAATATAATTGGTTTTATGGTTTATGTGTTTTCTTTTTTGAACTGTCCCACAGCCACATACCTAAAATAAGTAAAACTGTGCAGAATAGGATATATTTAAGAGAGTGTTTTTCATACTCTGTTCCTGTAATTAAGAACGCAGTAAGATAGTTTAGAGCAGCCAGTATAATAAGAATTATTGAAAATAATTTTTTCATTGCTTAACTATTTTAATGGTTTTAGAAGCTTTTTCGGCAGATAAGTTTACAAAGTAAATACCACTATTTACCCCAGTTAAGTCTATTTCTATCGATTCATTATTTATAGCTTGATTGTAGACAATTTGACCTGATGAATTGAATATGGAGATAGAATTTATTTTGTTAGTGTTTTTAATTGATAATACTTCATTTATAGGGTTGGCATATTGTAAAGATGAAAGGCTGTTTTCATCAATGTTAGCAACGGGAGTCTGAACGGTTAAATGAGCAATATTTACACCCTCACAACCAGTTAACACATTTTTCACTTTATAATAGTAAGTATAGCCGCCCCCTGTAATTAATGCAGGTAACGGGGTGACAGGCTCAAACCAACCAACACTTGAAACAGTTAGTTCAAAATCAATATCAGGGTTTAATTCTAATACTGGCTCGAAGATATGTTCATATGTAAACAAAGCAGCACCGTCATTTGGGCTCTCATCTTGGTTATCAATAATTATTATTTCAAGTTGCGGGGCTATCGGTAGCGGGCTATCTCCACAGTCAACTTGACAATAAACAGCAGGGGTAAAAAACATTAATAAAAGAACTTTTTTCATAATTGGGTGGTAGTTATGGGTTAATAAAAAAGCGTGGCCTTAACAATCACACCTAACCCTTGGCCTACCACAGCCTTAGAAGTAATGAATGCAAGCCACGCCAAACGGCGCGCTACACATACATTGTTTACTTCTTTATTCGAGGTGGTAGTTCGGGTCAAGTAACAAATGCACAGAGCACGTAATATTTTCAGCTTCAAATATAGACAATTAAAATAAAATTTAGCTTTTTGGAAGTATAAATAAGACGCTGTACATTAGCGTTATGCGGGTGTTAAATGTAGAAGATTATTACACTAATTATTAGGATAAGTGTAACTAAATCAATACCTTTAGTGAAGAAAAATCTCCGCATCATGTTTAATAAATCCTTTACTTCAATTTTAGATGTCATCAATAATTTCCCTGATGAACAAGCCTGTATCGAATACTTAGAAGAGGCACGCTGGGGCAATAATGTGATTAGTCCGTTCGATGAAACTTCAAAAGTATATGAATGTAAAAACAACCGTTACAAGTGTAAGAACACAGGTAAGTATTTTAATGTGCGCACTAAAACTATGTTTGATAATTCTAAAATAGAACTGCAAAAATGGTTTATAGCAATTTGGTTATGCACTTCGCATAAAAAATCAATGAGCAGTTTACAATTAGGCAGGGATTTGAATATTACACAAAAGTCAGCTTGGTTTATGCTTCAACGTATTAGAAACTGTTTTGATATAGATGATACACCATCAGATAATATGGTTGAAGTTGATGAAACCTATATAGGCGGTGCAAATAAGAATAAAAGCTTATCTAAGCGAAGAGAACTCCATAAAAATGGCGCACAAACAGGAGGTAATCATAAAAAACCTGTATTAGGGATATTAGAAAGAGAAGGAAGATTAAAAGGTATAGTTATCCCTGAAAGTACAGGTAAAACTATTAAGCCTATTCTATTTGATGAAATAAAACAGTCTGCTATTGTAGTAACTGATGGATCGGGAGTATATAAAGACATAAACAAAAACTTTAGCGACCACCAAAAAGTATATCACAATAAAGACCAATATGTAAACGGACAATATCATACAAATACAATAGAGGGATTTTGGGCATTACTGAAAAGAAATATCTTTGGGATACATCATTCGGTTAGCACAAAGCATCTACAGTTGTATGTAAACAATATGGTGTTCCACTACAATGAAAGAAAATTAACTACACACGAGCGATTTAATTTACTAATTTTAAACTCTGATACGAGATTAAAGTATAAAGACTTAATAAGAAAGAATGGCGAGGATTAAAGAAGAAGAATTAAAAGACATTCCACACGTAGAATTTGAAGGACAAAAATATTATGCTGTAAAAGAAACAGCACAAGCATTAAATGCTGATTTAAAAGGCATAGAAGCAATTAAATTACCTATAGTAGGAGTTTATACAGAAGTTGCTACATTCGATGCTATAATTGCGGCAAAAGAAGCAAACAGAAAACTATCAGAATTCGACAAGAATATAATAAAGGCAATAAACTACAATCCGAAGGAGAAGAAGTAAGAGATGTAGGAGTTAATAACAATTAAGAAGACTTATTAACTATTTTTAATTATGTAAACGAAATTAAAATAATGTTGTCTATATTTGTATAGAAGAAAAAACTCCTAAAGTAAAAAATACAAAAGGAGTTTCTAAAAATGATTATTCTATCTTTCGATAAATAATCTCGCAAAATTGATTAGTAAGTTTCCGAGGCCTAAAATCAATGAAGCGAGTTTCCAAAATGTGAGCCATTGACTTTCTGGGTCGGTAGGCTCATTTTTTTGCTTTCGCATATGTCAAAGATAGCTATAATATTGGTGTGCTTTAGTAAAAGTTTTGCACAATTTTATGTCAATAACTACCCTTGCAATCAATTTTGGTCTCAAGAACTATTTTTAAAATAAAAGCTTTCAATTTGTGGATTATTTCCAGCTTTTATTTTCACATATTCACGTAACACAAAGCCCCGCAATAACGCAGGGCTTTTTTAATATCTAATAATTTATGAATAACTATGTATCAGGTGTTGATGATTATACGCCTAATCCCGAACACGATTTACAAAAACAGGAACACCCTCTTGATTGTAAAAAACCCGTCCTGATTGCTCGTCTTTATAGCCGCAAGAAAGATAACAATACTCCTTATAATCAGGGTTAGTAATCATTTCTATATTAGGGTTATTTTCTTTTGTCCTACCTGTTTTTATATAAAATTGACCAGGACTATTATTAGAAGAGAAAATAAAACTGTAAGTTCCTGAATCCTCTAATACTACATCTAATTCTGTTTCCCAATCTTTCATTAAAGCTCTGTAAAAATAATGAGCGTTTTCTTCATCAGTAAAAAGAAAGACTAAGAATAAACTATTGTTAGGCGATTTGATAGGCGCAACATCATAAGGTAATTCCATAACGTTTTGATTTATTGGTTGTTATATCAAATATAACAAATCGCGCAAAAAGAGAATAGAAACAGGAAAAATTTCAGTGTAAAATAGTATATAGTTACCGTTTGGAGAGGGGTATCAATTCAGCGACAGGACACCGTTTATCGAAAATGAAAAGTTTTTCAAGGCAATCAAGGAAGATAACAGCCATATTACTTACAAGTTAAAACAAGCAATAAATTTTCTGGTATTTAACTTAAATGCACCATCTAACGGAGCTTTTTATGTAGACCAGAAAATACTAGATAAAAAGGGAATAGTCGAATTTGAATTTACGTTGCCGGAACTTATTGATTGGATGGGAAGCACGTCAGGAATTGAGATAATGCAAACACTGCCGCCTGCTATATTTGAAATTGACTTTATCTTGTCTAATGATTTGCGTTCAAAATCCTCTTTCACGAGTCTAAGTTCAGGGGAGCAACAACTTATCCATACAATACAGTCTGTAATATACCATGTGAATAATCTGCAGTCTACCCATCTCGGTAGTAGCAATGAAAGAGCAAAATACAATGCAATAAATATCATTTACGATGAGATTGAGCTTTATTTCCACCCTGATTATCAGCGTAGGTTCATCAACGACCTTCTTCGGGCATTTGAGAGAATTTATATGAATTCTGAGCATAACAGGATAAAGTCAATCAATATATTATTTCTTACCCATTCTCCATTTATTCTCTCTGACATCCCTTCAGAAAACATTCTCCTACTGGAACTTGACCGTAAAACGAAGAAGTCAGTGCCACTGCCCAAAGTTTCACAGACATTTGCAGCAAATATCAATGACCTCTTAGCAAATGGATTTTTCCTTGACGGAACCCTAATTGGAAAGTTTGCTGAAAATCTAATTAGGGATATCATAGAAAAAATTAAGCGTGGTGAGCAGCTAACTGCAAAAGATAAGAATTTAATAGCTTTGGTAGGTGATTCTTTCCTAAGATCAAGTCTGCAGAACTTTATGACCAGCGAGCAATGATTAAGATTCAGATTAATGATAAGGAGCAGCTAAAGCTGGATTATCTAGATAAAATTAGTCCAGAGCTTATTGAAGCACTAAAAAAAATGGATCTATCGCTTGCCCATCTGTTAGAACCTTCGAAGATTAACGATACTGATATAAGCAAGGCAAAACATTTAACTATTGCGATTGTCAATATATTGCGTACCCCTGCCAAACCAGCATCTTATTTTAAAAAAAGTGTCTACAGGAATGGTGTCAAAAACTACGCAAAAAAGGCAAAAAAACTGATGATTGTCAATCTTTCAGGATTATCGGGCCTGATTAAGGAATTATTAGATCTGACAAGTGGTAGCCTTGATTCACTTTTAGTTGGTGATGCGGAAAGTATAAAGAGGACTAATGATGAACTACTAAACAAACACTTGCTTGGCACTCCATCAGAAATTGACATATTAAAGCTTGCATTTAAATATAAAGAAAGCAAATTAGGTGGCATAGTCCGTGAATTTTTTTACGATGCAAAATTGACAGTTTACTGTCCCTATTGCAATCAAAACCTGGCAATACGAAACTCAAATAAGGCTACAGGGGTTACAGGAGACTCCTTTCAGTTGGATCACTTTTTTGATCAGGATAACTATCCGCTATTGGCTCTCTCTTTATTCAATCTGGTGCCAAGTGATAGCAATTGCAACACAGTTAACAAGAAGACTAAACGATTCAGTGATGAATTGCATTTGAACCCTTATATATCTGGTTTTGGACGCGACATGGTTTTTAGAAACATATATGACCCACTTACTTTAGAAATATTCAGTATTTCATTAGACATTACCGTTCCACGAAATTCCCCGAGGCATCTCCAATTGATTGGCGACTTTGATAAACCTAATGAATCACTTGGACACGGCAATATCAATGTTTTCCAATTGGAAACCAGGTATAACAGAGCCGATGTGCTTAAAAAAGCGGCAATACTTTTTCAGGATCTGAAAAATGACGCTGTCAATAAAAGTTCTTTGGATTCCATACTTGCAGGCACCGGATTGGCTAACTCGTACAGCAACTTCGTATCGTACTATGAGCGGAAAGTCCGTGCAGAATTCCACGAAAAAGATTTTGGTAAAGAAGGATATTCCAAACTTTATCGTGACATCCTTGATCAAGTTTATGGACTGTACCCAACTACATTTAATAAGGAGGTAAGGGAGATAATTGAAAAAAGTTATGACAAGACTGTCAGGGGGGAGTGACGGTAATGTTCAGTATTACTTTCCTATTTCATCATTGTGTAATACCAAAATTAATTTACTGTTTTATATGAAATTTTTTAGGCTTGAGGTAAACATAACTATATAACTTTTAAATCTTCATTGCCGTTAACTGTAGAAAATTGGTAATGTTCCAATAAATACATCGCTAAATCCAAATAATTCCCGCTCTTCATCATATTTTCCTAAAGGAGTTTCCAAATTCACGGTTTTGGCGTAGCACCATTTAAGCTTTGAAAACCCATAAGTCTTGCTGAAGATGATACAGTTAATATCCCTGTTTGTAACGGTTCTTTTAAGATTTTTAGGATTCTCCCTGTATATGTTAAGCCACATTTTATACTTAATGTGAAAGTTTATGATTTCCTGAATATCGTCGACTGATAAGAATTCACTGTGCTTCAATTTCTCGATAGACTTCAACAATTCTGAACTTAATGCTTCTGAGTGTGGAAAAGTATCCAATAGGTGGAAAATATTCAATAATAAAAGATGTTTCGTGTCTTTAGTCTTGTCTGGCCATCTGCAATGCATTAATGTTATGATTGACATTGTTAGCAGCCTGCCTTTTTTTTCATCCCATCTTGCAATTTCCTCTGGCCGGTTCAATTTATCTTTGGTAAGCAATAACAAAAATGACCCCAAACCATTTATAATGTAGTCGGATATTCCCTCATAAAAATAATCTTTCGGCCAAATCAATGATGGTAAGAAAGAGTGGTTTGTTGAGATACTTGCTGTGTGATCTATCTGCTTTGTTACAATCATAGTATTCAATTGTATTTCACTTCTGAGGCCGGGCAGATTCGCTTCGTCCACAGTATATGAAATTTCATTCTTCATGTTTCCTGCTTGGGAGGTAGAGCGTAATAAGCCGAACTTGTATTCCAATGGCTGTACTTCCTTACCATCGTGGAATTGTATCGTTACATGGTGCCGGTTTTCAGAATAGAAGTCAGTCCTCTTCTTTAAAATCAAGTGAAATCCAATCAATAAGGCATTAAGGTGGTAAAAGGTTGCCAGGGATGCATCTTGTGAGAATAAATTGTTGTCGATGTGGAAGCATTTCTTCTCCCATAATGCATTAGTAATTTTCTTAAGCGTCATGGCTATCTTATGCGCTATCCTACGTCCTTCATTTGAACTCATGAGCGGCCTCTTATAGCCTGAGACTGTCTGATTATCGTCTAACCCCTCTGGAGGTGCGTCCATCGCAAGCTGTTCTACGCTATCAGTGATGTCTTCAAATTCTTCATTGGCAAAATTGAGGCTGTTTAAAAATTCTTCTGTCCGTGAAATAATATAGTTCTCATACGATTCATCCGTTTGTACAATACTTGCATTCTTATTGAATTCGTCTTCAGGAATACTTTTCACGTTGGCCTGATGTTCCTCCTCCTGCAAAGATGGCTTTCGTGGAGCCTGATAGCTCCTGTCAAAAACATCGTTTCGCACTGTGATGAAGTCGAGAAGCTCTTCAAGTTCGAGATCCCCGAAAAAATTTGTATTGAAAAGTGCATTTAAATTTGCTACCCTGCTGTCGGGGTTTGTGTAGAGCAATTCCCTCTGGTTGTGTATTAGCGAAAAATTAGATACCCGTTCATCCAAAATATATATTGCCAATCTGAATGGCCTTGCAGAACAATTTTCAGGAAGTTCAAAACAATTGGTCAGCTGTAGGCCATCCAATTCTTTTTCAACTATAAGCTGTCCGTCCGGATCTTCAATCTCTACCTTGCAGGATGTGCTAAAGGTTTTCTCAATATTAAAGGTCAGACTTTTAAGCTCCAGTTCGCTATGCTGTATAAAAACTGCAAAATTCTGCCGTTCCCGATCATTATCGTTGTTTATAATTGTTTCTTCCGGCGGAATTTTAAAGGTTCCTTTTTTGGGAATATGTATCCCTAATTCATGGAGATAGTTCCTGGCCTGCTTCGCATGTAGCAGGATCGATGCTTCTGCGCTATGCGATTCTTTGCCTGAAGTTCCGAAAGCTTCGATTGTTGCATTAGCGCTTCCAAACAGAAAAAATGTCTCGCTTTCATATTCAAACTGGAATGCTTTGGCGTGGAGCCTGTTGTGCTGGTAGTTGCTTTCCTTTTTAAGGGTAGACCAATCAGAGAATTCTATAATAGGTTCTGGTTCCATCTTATAAGGCATACTACCATATAGCGGGTCGACAACACAATGAATCTTTTTGGGCTCGAATCGCTTTATTATTTTTTGCAAGAGTCGGCCATTACTGTTGTAATATGGAGAAACGATCTTTATGCATTTCGGATATAATGGTAGGCGTTCGGACAGTTCATCGAAGATTGATTCTTTTTCATACGTGTAGAGGACCTTGATTCCTTCATGTTTTAAATCAAGCGTTTGATTAAGCTGTGCGTTATCGCTAATCGTATTGTACCAAGGAGAGTTATCTCGTACCCATTTCAGTTTTACACGGTTTGTACCCTTTACGTATGATTCAAAACTTTGCAGATAGGCAGCTACACTCTGAAAAATCGGCTCTGTCAGATTTTCATCTTCCGTGATGTGGAATGCTGACCAGATTTCCTCATTTGAACTTAATCCTGAACTGGTAATATTGCCGGATCCCAGAGCTAAGAAACCTTTAGAATTTCCTATAGCTAATATAATCTTTGGATGGAATGCGCAAGACATCCTTATCGGAGTTATGCTGTACGTTGTCTTCGAGTTCAGGAGGCCGCAGTCAATATATTGCTGCATCTGCCTGTCGAACTGGTACGCATCAACGTAAATATTAACGTTCGTTATACCTGCCTGTCTGAGTTTAGGAAGTACACGTTGTTCAAAATAAATAAAATCAAAAGAGTAGCACGTGATAATGCAACTATGGTACTTTTTAGAATTTTGACCAAGTAAATCCAGAATATTATGCCTGCTGATCATGTTGCAAATTTTTAAGAAGTCGGCCTCCCAGATCTGAAATCTTTAAAGTTTCTTTCGAAATTATATCCATGTCCTTCAGAAATGAAAGCAGCGTATTTATACGTGGGGATGAATAGTTGTAATCAATGCCATCGATAAATCTGATGTATCCGTCTTCCCTGATTAATTTTTCGGTGCTCTGCGATGCATTCATTTTTTGAAGTGCAACCCATTGATGCCTGACTATGACATATTTTTTGATGAAATAAATAATAAAATCTTCAATGGGCAAATGAGCAATCTTTTCCAGTAGCGCGACAGAGTTGACAAAACTGCTTTTTGAGTTCAGCGACCACCGATTAGCCAGGAGTGAAATTTCTGATTGGTGTGGCTTATTGGACAATATCATTTGCTTTATTAGCAATATATTACATGCTAATTTTGCATGAGCATTTTTATGCGTCATTGTCATTATTACCATTTCGTCCTCATTATCCCCAAGCAATTCTATATCTTCAAAAGTCTTTCCCTTGTACCCAAATGCTTCTCGAAGGAATGTTATCGTTCGTTGAGTAATATCCGTGACAAAGTTATCTTCATCAATCCAGCCTCCATGACTTTGGTGTCTAAGAAACTCCAGAACAGAAAATAATGAGCCGGTACATGCCATGTGCCAATATTGCTCAAGTTGGTAGAAATACCACAAAGACAATGTTTCGTCGACACTCCCATTTATCTGGCCTTTGGCATTGTATGCTCCGATGGTAAACTGCTGGTCAAAAAAAGCACCTTTTGATAAGCTTACACCTTCGAGTATAAGCTGGATAGACTTTTTACGGAAAAAGGTTGCTTTTGCAAGTTTAGGCTCATCCTCACCTGTCAGCAATTTCCAGATAATTTCATGTTCTGCAGAGCCAGTGGGTACTGTGAGCATATTAAATTTCGGAATCAAGGATATGATATCATCCTGAGTTAAAATTCCGTTGATCATTGCCGTTATAAAAATTGTAGAGTTCTCTTGCCCAATATTCTTTTCAAATGCTTCTGCCAACTTTAGTCCTGATATAGAATTGGGATGCTCAAAATCAGTCCTTATGAAGATACCGCTATCCTGTTCGGATTCCCGAATTAAATTGAGTTGTTTGAGAGAGCTGACATAATTTTGCCCAAAAATGCCTCTGGGATTTTTCCAGTATGTCCCATCTTTCAGTCTTTTATGTTCTCCTGTTCCCACAGTTAGGTCAAAAGCTTCGGAAGAGTTGTCAAAAATTTCCATGGCTTTTGTAATTCCACCAATTCCCTGCAGTTTTTGCTTTGCCGCTAATAGTGCCAAAATGAACTCGGCACGCCTGAGGTAATCAAATTGTTCTTTTTTGGCTGGCTTTCCCACATACTTGGCGTAGATATGGAAGAACCAACAATAGAATGAGTAATAGCGGATACGATCAGTAACATTGTTTAGACCCGGGAGGAGCAGGTCAAAGGTGCGATTTCCTGTGTTGAGCAGTCCAAGCGGATCTTGGCCAACAATGTGAACCAGAGGTTCGCCAAGAAATGGAGCATGGATTTTTTTCTTCTCAAATTGCTGTAAGCTCATCATGAAATTTTTTATAGGAGTATTTTAAAAGAGGTTACACTTTGATTTTAAGAAAGTATAAATCGTTGACGCGATCCCAATTGAACTCATAATCATTCTGCAAGGATAGGTCTGCACCATAGGGACTAACTGTCTTATATTTCAGAATCGTTCCTTTGGCATATCGTTTCTGGTGTCTGAAGTCAAAATCTCCAGTATCACCGGAATATAATTCCTGATTAACATAATGGGCATGGTCAGTTGCCAAAATGAAATAGCAGATGTCGATATCATGATTCTTATACATTTCAAGATTTGAAATGTCTTTGAAAACATCATACCTGTTATTTGGCTCCCGGTGGTTCGCCTTTTTGAAATACTTAAGCTCTATGGCAGCTTTTGTTACTGAATTATCATCCTGATATTTAATGAGTATATCAACTCGGGCACGGTCAGTTTTGCTTTTTATACTTTGTCCGTTCAGACTGATATAGGTCTCAAATTCCAAGTGGAACTTATCTGTTAATCTGAATTCATACAATTGGCCTATTGTTTTTAAAATATGTCCAAGTTCTAATTGGAATGCGGCTTCATTTTTGGCGGTTATCCCACCGAAAGCAAGCTTATTAATCAATAATTTGTATGCTGTTTCTATAATTTCCTCTGTCAGTCTGATTTGCTCGGCTTTCTGCATGTCTTGTCTATTTTGTCTTTGCAACTTCTATAATATCGACATCCTCAACAGAAAAATATTGCCATTGGCCAGAATCTACATTTTTAGAGAAATTGTTTTCAGCAACATAGCTGGAATATAATTCATTAATGAAATTATCCAGCTGTTCGAAGCTAAGTAACTCATCAAGAGTATTGGTGTTGATAAGTAGTCCGCCAAATCTTTCTAGTTGTCCCACATACGGATATTCTTTCTTATGCACCCCTACGATATATTCGTCAAGGTCGTTGCAAAAGCTGAGAATATATTCCGAATCAGATTGCTTTAATTCTTCGAGCAGCATGCTAATATTGAAATCTTCCCGACCAGTCATCAGCCGTTCGGCACCAACGAGAAAGGGAAAACTGAGCCCATACCTACCCATTGTATTACACCAGTAATCAACTAAAAATGGGAAATAAGAATTTGCCATGCTCTATTGTAAAAAAACTGATCCCAGTGGCAGTGAAAAAGTCTCACCCCTGTAATTTAGAGTTACTCCATCGGCTCTGAAACCTTCTACTGATGCTTTCAAGGTTGATTTCAGTGCTTTTTCACATGTCACAAATGAGACATGTACAGCAAAGATTAAAGTTTTCAGGTCAGTAACTCCCTGCTCATTTTCCAAAGCATTTTCACAGCATTCTTCCAACATAGCTTTATGCAGCGGATGAATATCTTTTATTGGCAATTCTTTTATTACTTCATTATATAGTTCTATAGAAGTCATTGGCAAGGTGTTTTTAATGGTAATAGTAAGATGAGAATCAGGAGCTTTCTGATCCAACTTGGTTAGCAATTTACAAAAAAGTTTCAATAAAAATTTGTGTCGTTATAAAGCATTGTTTGGTCAAGTCTACTGTTTAACTTTTCTAAAAGTTAAATTAATTCTTGGCAGCATATCTTTTCCCGACTTCGGGATATGATGCTCCCAATACGTATTGGTGGCTCCTGACATCAGTAATAATGTGCCATGATGCAAGGGAATCTCCAGTTGAGGCACAGATTTATCCGTCTTATGCCTGAACCGGAATGGTCTGGTCTGCCCGAAGGTTACCGAAGCAATAGAAGGGTTCTTACCTATTTTATGCTCCTTATCCGAATGCCAAGCAACGCTGTCATTCCCGTTGCGGTACAGATTCAGCAATACGGCATTGAAGGAAAGCCCGGTCTCTTTTTCAACTTTTCCGCGCAATTCCAAAAGCTCTGGTGTCCATGGCAGGGCACTTTCGTCCGCTTCTTCCTGCTCGCCATACCAGGCGATCATACGGGGAGCCGTAACCACCTTATCATACATAGGCATCTGGTATTCGTGCCATGGCGTACTATGCAATAGCGCATGGTAATACCGGTCAGCTTCTTCTTTAGGGATGAAAGCATCCAGCTTCATCAACTCAAGGCCGGGCAAGTCATATACTTTTTTTTGTTCTGTACCTGTAGTAAACAGTTCATTATCATCAAATAGTGTCATACATCGTTTTGTTTACGTTATGATTTTTGTTTAGCCTCAACCATCTTATGCCTTGGCAGGTTGATTTCCTGTTCCTGCGGATAAGGGGCGCGGTGCGTCATAGAGACATCCTCCCGGAGCCTGTCCTGGGTGCGTAAGCTTTCAGCATCCGTTTCCCTATAGCGTGGGTCGGGTATAAATGGCATCTTTTCCATTTTGGATATCGTGATGGTAGGGAAGTGGTAATCCACTTCAACCGTGCCCAGCAGCAAATAGCAGCCGCCCCCTTTAAAAGGATATTCTTTCAGGCTTCCCGTGAAATGAGCGGTATCGAAAAATTCCCCATTTGCATCGATCCAGGTCCCAAAATACATGGCACCCATCTTGGTTGGCACATGCTTGCGCGATACGAGATAGGCGAGCATCTTCACCTGCTTCTTATGATGCTTCACCAAATCGCGTGCCATCACAGGATTCAAATGAACTTTAAAAATACAGACACTAAGGGCAACTTCGAACTAAAGCATTATCATGAGAATTATGGATTCGATCTGGAAGCAGTGCTTTCCAAACATCCCATAAAAGAACTTGCCAATGATTCGCATAAAGATGACCTGATAAATTCGCTGAAGAAAGGTAACCTGCAATCCGCAACTTTCTTAAAGGACGGGCAGGAAGTGAAGCACTATATTGAGGCAACGCCCCAGTATAAAACACTTACCATATACGATGATAACCTGAAGCGCCTTGATACCCGACAGGCAAAGGAACAGTCACAGGGTGAAGGACAGGCAGCCAAGCAGGAAAGCAAAAAACAGCAGAAAGCTGCCGATGAAGACGGTCCTGCCGAGAATACTGAAAAGAAACAGCGCCGCAAAAAGCAATCGATGTAAATGTAAGCCATGGAAACTGAAAAGCCTTTATTAACCTTTTTTAGAGCGATACAAAATGACTATCGTATCAGCAGCACGCACATAAGCGTTTTTGCTGCGCTGCTCTATTACAGGAATGATAAAGGCTTTATCAACCCGATATATGCCTACAGTTCCGATATCATGGCAATCGCAAAGCTATCAGCAGCCAAGACGTACCGAAAGTGCATCAGGGAGCTTAGTGATTATGGATACCTGCGCTATGAGCCGTCCTTCAAGAAGAATAAGGCCAGCCGGATTTATATACCAGATTAAAATTTTAATGACAGCCGAACTGCCCGCTTGCGGGCTTTTTGTGTTTAATATGATTTGCTATGGAAAGGGATGATGAAAGTGAGCAGGGAAAAATATCCCCGGAGGATGCCATGCGCATGCTGAAATCCGAGGGCATAATTATAGATGTAGAACAAGCAGCAGAAATATTGTTTCTTCTTCGAAAAATCGCTAATATAGCGGTTTCCAAATATTTAGAACGATGAAAAGGATAGCAGACTTATACGTGAGGGTGAGTACCGATGAACAGGCGGAAAAAGGCTACTCCCAAAGAAACCAGGAAGAGCTTCTGAGAAAATATTGCAGTATAAACGGCATACAAATCCGCGATGTCATCTATGAAGACCATTCGGCAAAAACATTCAACAGGCCCCAGTGGAAAAAGCTGCTGGTCAACCTGAAAAAGAATAAAAATAAGATTGACCTCGTACTGTTTATGAAGTGGGACAGGTTTAGCAGGAATGCAGGGGATGCCTACCAGATGATAAGCCTGCTCAGAAAGCTGGGCGTGGAGCCGCAGGCCATTGAGCAGCCCCTTGATCTGACCATTCCGGAAAATAAGATGATGCTTGCCTTTTACCTGGCCGCGCCGGAGGTAGAAAACGACAGGCGCGCGCTCAACACCTTCCATGGGCTGCGCCGTGCAAGAAAAGAGGGGCGTTACATGGGCATGGCACCTTACGGCTATGCCAATAAGATTACCGAAGACGGCAAAAAATATATTGCGCCCGTACTCAAAGAGGCGAAACTGGTGCGATGGATCTTTGAGGAAATCGCAAAAGAAATATTCAATACGGAGTCTATCTATCACATGGCAAAGGATAGGGGGCTTACCTGCACAAAAGGTAATTTCTGGATCATGATAAAAAACCCTTTGTACTTCGGCAAGATCATAGTCCCCAAGTATAAAGATGAGGAAGCGATATTGGTTGATGGGCAGCACGAGGCGATAATCAGTGAAGGCCTTTATTACAGGGTACAGGATGTCCTGGCGGGCAGGTCAAGAAATTACAGGCCGAAAGTACAGACCACAGAAAATTTCCCGCTCAGAGGCTTCTTTCTCTGTCCACAATGCGACAGGAAGCTTACCGGGAGCAAATGCAAAGGTCGCCATAAGCATTATTACTACTATCATTGTGAAGCCAGCTGCAAGTACAGGATCAATTCGGATAAAGCGAATGAAATATTTATAGAGCACCTTAACGGGTACAAGCCAATACCAGAGGTTAAAAAATTATATTCAGCGGTGCTCCTTGAAGCGTATAAAGAGCATACCGGCAATGCAGCCAGTGAAAAAAAGAAGATGCTTGCACAGATTACCGAATATGAAAAAAAGCTCTCCAATGCGAGAAACCTTCTTGTAACCGAAAAGATCGATGTGGAAGATTACAATCTGATGAAGTCCGATTACAACTCTGTCATCACTAAACTTGAAAAACAACTCGGCGATACAAATTTCGAAAAAGGAGACATTGAAGATTTAATGGGTAAGGGGCTTAACAACCTGATTTCCTTGGGTTCAGCTTATGAGAACGGCACACTTGCTGATGCGAGGGAGATGATTGGTTTAATTTATCCCGAAAATTTCACGTTTCGCGGAAACAGTTTCCAAACCGCTCGGGTCAACGAAATTATGAACTGTATCTATCTGGTTAACAATGAGTTGAAATCAAAAAAAAACGGGACAAAAGACGATTTTTTCGCTTTGTCCCGAGTAGTGACCTCGACTGGATTCAAACCAGTAACCTTCTGAGCCGTAATCAGATGCGCTATTCAGTTGCGCCACGAGGCCAATTTTGCTTTCAGTTTGTGAATATTCAGTGATATTTATCATCCTGATTGCGGGTGCAAATATAGGCAATAATGCTTAACTTGCAAGACTAAATGAATAAAAAAATATAAAAAAATGACGTTGAATCAGTATATACGTGACGTTCAGGATTTTCCAAAAGAAGGAATTGTCTTTAAAGATATAACCCCGTTGCTTAATAATCCTAAAGCGGTGCGCGAATGCATGGCTTTACTGCTAAATAACCTTCGTGACCGAAAAATCGATAAGGTAGTAGGGGTAGAGAGCAGGGGATTCTTTTTTGCTACGCTATTGGCTTATGAACTTAATGCAGGGTTCGTGCCTGTGCGTAAGCCTAAAAAGCTTCCTTTTGAGACTATTTCAGCTTCATACGCGCTTGAGTATGGTACCGACTGTTTAGAAGTGCATACAGATGCAATTAAGCCGGGAGACAGGATCCTTATCCATGATGATGTGCTGGCAACAGGAGGTACAGCTGCTGCGGTATGCGAACTGGTAGAAAAACTGGGAGGCGAAATTGTGCAATGCAATTTCCTTATGGAATTATCTTTCCTTAACGGCAGGCAAAAATTAGGGAGCAGGGAAGTGTATTCACCGCTGGTGTATTAATCCAGTGCGCGGGTTGTTACAAAGTATTTCCATGCAATGATGGCCTTTTGCAGTTTTGTCGCTCTGCTAAGGTCCAGCTGCTCTTTAGTATAATTGGGTAGCAGCCACTTATTAAGTTTTGCAAGTATCTTAAACATAAAACTGGTGTTTGGTATATCAAATATAAGAAAAGGCTGCCTAAACATGGCAGCCTTTAAGAATATATTAATCCTAATTTATTGTACAGAAGAAGCAGTAAGTTGTCCTTTTATCCTGCCAATGTAAATATCAGGGATACCGTTTTTCTTCCCTTCAGAGCTCAATTTAGCGGTAGATTTTACATCACCTTCCTTTAATGATATTTTGATATTTGTTATTATACCAGTACTGTTTCTGGTAACATCAGAATAGACTACTGTGATTCCTGCTTTTTCAAGATCCTCTTTGTAGCTGTTAAGCTGAATATCTGTAGTTGTTTTATTAATGATAAAGTAGATGTTTTTCCCGTCATTGGAAATCAAATTACCGTCATTGTCGCGTAATGAAGTTTGAGTTACGGTGCGATATGGGCTGGAATTCATTTGTTTAACTCTATCAGTAATACTTGTGTTAACATCTGAGGTGGCATCTGTTTTTGTTGTAGTATGGGTAACTATTGTTGTTTTATCGGTTGATTTAGGGTCAAAGTCTGATGTTGTAAATTCTAACGCACCATATTTAGCAATTTCGCCATATTTTTTTACGGCTTCTTCGCCAGACAGTTCTATTATCTTAACTTCCTTTTTCCCTCTAAATACTATATTTTCTTCTTTTTGAATTACACCATTAATTACAACGATCTTTTTTTCATTTTTTACTGCATTCTCAACATAATCGTTAAGGCCTTTTTTGGGTTCTCCGGCTTCTGGTTTATTAAAAGTGATAGTTTCATTTCCTCCATTTTTACTGGTAAAGTAAATTACATTATCAGCATCGGCACTTTCCTTTTCTATGTTTAGGGTAAAAGGATATATTGGTTTATCGTCATCACTAAGAATTTCATATACAGGGTAGGCCTTAATATGATTTTTATCTTTTACGGAAACTTTGATTTCAACGATCTCATTTTTTTTATTGCGTTTGATGTTCTCAAAATAAACATCGGCATCAAATAGGTCTTTGTACATCTCTTTTCTATCCTTCATTGTAGTGTTGGTCATATCTTTGTCGATTATAACTGCAGTTACCAAAGGATATGAAATTTCACTACCTGTGGCAATTTCATCTGTGCTTTGCATTTTTACAGGGATTGGATTTACTGATTCTACAATTTTCGCATCCCTTTCTTTAGCTACAACTTCAATCTGATACAGATATATAAACGCAATGATAGCGGGCACTATAGCTGCAAATTTCAAAAAATTGTATTTTTTTGACTGTTTAGTATTTAGCATAACGATTCGTTTTTTGATTAGTGATTGATAGAAATGATTGGTGATTGAGATACACTCCTGCTGAAGTGTAATTTTTAATAATGTTTTTTGGTATTCAATGCTGTTGTCGATAGCTTTTACAGCATCTGCATCGGCAATGAATTCGAGATTTTGCGCTATTTGTTTTTTGTACAGCCAGGTAAAAGGGCTAAACCAAAGGAATATGCATGACAGCTGACTCAAAATCATGTCAAACGAATGCAATTGCCTGCTGTGAACTTTTTCATGGGCGATAATAGTTTTAAGTTCCTCGGTTTCTAAAGCACGAGAATTATAGGCTATGTAGCGGAAAAATGAGAAAGGAGATGCTATAGCTTCTGAATCAATAATTTTGTATTGATGGTCCCGTTGATATTTTTGACTTTTAAGCAGTGTGTTTACTTTAACGATCTCAATAATAAATTTTACCAGGAAAATAACAGCTCCTATTGTGTATATTATTGTTGCAAACTGCCACCAGTCAAATTGAAATTCAGGTTTTTGGGTTACAATACCCTGAGTAATTTTGAAATTTTCAAGATTTACCGGTGCTATTGGTTGGGGTGTTATCCAAACTGTTTTTGTAAATCTAAGTAATGGTAGTATGAAAGCAGTTATGATTCCTGTCAACAGGAAGAAACGAATCTGTATGAAGAAAGTTTCTTTTCTAAATAAGAGGTAATATGCTGTAAAAAATACAGCTATAAGACCCGATGCTTTAGCCAGGTAGATAATAATGCTCATACTTTTATTGGTTTTAGTTGGTTAAGCTGTCAGGCTTTTTAATGATGCCTGACAGCATCTTGCGGTATAAATAACTAACTCAAAATACTTAAGATTTTTTAGAAAGTGCTTTTCTCTTTTCCATTTCCTTTTGAGCTTTTTGAAGATCTTTCTGAGCTTCCTCAAGTTGTTTCTGAGCCTCTTTCATCTGTTGTTTGGCCTGTTCCATCTCTTTCATGGCCTGCTTCATTTCCTGATCTTTTAGACCGGAATCTCTTAAAGATTCATTGATAGATTTTTCAATTTCTTTCCTGTCAATCTGGAGCTCTTTCATTGCTTGCTTAATCTCAACCTGCGCTTTTTTCATTTCTTCCTGAATTTCTTTTCTTTCTTCTTCAGAAATCCCTTCAAAAGCAAAATCTTTTTGCCAGTTAATATTAGCTAAAGCATCCATACCGGTACTTACGCCATTTAGGGCTATAGTCATTACTTCATCCATATTAGGCATAGTGAAACTGAAAGAGTTGTTGGTGTTGTCACTACTGCCATATGCATAGTTAAAGTTTGGCTGTGTTGGTACTGTAGTTATTTCCACAGCACCTTTTTTAGCTTTTTTGCCATATTTCTTTTTGGCTTCTTTAGGCGAAATTACATTCATGTTGGCAATAGTCTGGCCTTTTGGTAATTGCAGGTCGCTAAGGTTGTCTCCAATTTCTTTTTGTTCTACACCATTTACATAAAATACAGCTCCTTTGTAAAGATTAACGGTATTTGGCCCGTTCATATAACCGTTGCAGCCTGTTGAAGCTGAAGTATTACAGATTACTTTTGTCTGAACGGGTACATTCGCATTAGATGCGACACTTATTTTGTCAGCAGTAACGTGGAATGGGTTTGGATTGCCAAAACCAATAATATTACCTGTAGCATTGCTGTTTTTTTCCATTTCGATAGTAAACGGCTTAATAGGAGAGGTGCCGCTTACATAATGGTCCTGAGACTGATCCTTATCTTTTACAGTTGCTTTAATGGCCGTAATTTCACCTGAAGCATTTCGGGCTACATTACTGAAAGTAACATCTGCCTCGAACTCATCTTTAAAAACGTCAGTATTTTTATTCAGCTCTTCATCAGTGGTATTTTTATCGATTGTGATGCTGATTTTTGTTTTTTCCTGAGAACTGGTATTGATCTCCGAAGCTTTTTCCTGGGCAATTACTTTTACCTGAAAAAGGAAAATAAATGCTGCTAATGCAGGAAGTACAACTGCGTACTTCCATGAATTACGTTTTTTTGATTGTTTTTTGTTTAACATAACGATTCGTTTTTTGATTAATGATTGATAAAAATGATTAGTGATTGCGATACATTCCGGCTGAAGTGTAATTTTCAGCAGGGTTTTTTGATATGCTTTTTTGTCGTTTAGCTGTTTGATGGCGACAGCATCGGCAATGAATTCCAGATTTTGTGATATCGATTTTTTATAGAACCACATAAAAGGGTTGAACCAAAAGGCTATGCAAAACAGCTGGCTAAGAATCATATCTGCTGAATGTTTCTGGCTGCTGTGTACTTTTTCGTGGCTTAAAATGCTTTCAAGCTCTTCCTGTTGCAACTGGGCTGAGTTGTAAACTATATAATTAAAGAATGAAAAGGGTGATTGAACCTTCTCGGAATCAATAAGTTTGAAACGGCCTTGTTTTATAATGCTGTTTCCTTTAAGTATTTTTCGTATGGATATAAAATCCATAATGAAACGCATCAGGAAAAATAACAAGCCAATGCTATATACGGCCAATGCTACATAATACCAGTTTATAGTAAATGGTTCCGGTTTGGCAGCCATAAATTGCTGCATTACCATAAATTGCTGTAGCTGTTCGTTACTTATAGGTTCAGACGATATGGTTTGCTGTACCGGCTCAATAAATATTACCTTGGTGTATTTCGCCAGGGGTAATAGGCCAGAGGTAATTAATCCTGCCAATAAAAAGCCACGGTTAGAATTGAAAAAAGTTTCTTTTCTCAGGAAAGCATAATAAGCAATAAAGAATACGGCAAGTAATCCTGAAGCTTTGGCTATATAGAGGATAAAGGTTTCCATATCATTCCTTTTTTTCGATCATGTCAAGAATCTCACGAAGCTCTTTGGCGCTAATCTTTTCCTCTTTGGCAAAAAAGGAAATCATGCTCTTGTATGAATTATTAAAATAATTCTCGATAGCATTGCTCATAAAACCTTTCCTGTATTCTTCTTTACTAACCACCGGAAAGTATTGATGTGTGTTTCCGTAAGCATTATGGCTTACATAACCTTTTTCTTCCAGGTTTCGTATTATGGTAGAAAGCGTATTGTAATGAGGCTTGTCATCCTCAATTTCCATAAGCACATCTTTAACAAAAGCTTTTTCCAGCTTCCATAGTATGTGCATTATCTCTTCTTCCTTATTGGTTAACTTTTGCATGATATCGTATTTATTATTCCAAATTTAAAACTATTTTTTTAGTTACACAACTAATTTTATAGTTAAATAACTAAAACGATAGTTTTTTATTGTACGATACGCTGAAAAAAGTTTTTTACGTATTTTCTGAAAGTAGCTTTTTATGAAGCCAAAGTAATGATAATGTTGCTATTATGGCTAAGGTACCCATAAAGATCCAGTTGGCAAAATATCCATCTTCTTTATAATAGTCGATAATAGCAAGTCCTGTTTTTCCGCTTACAATATGTGCGAGGCTGAACATCATGGTGTAATAAGCCATGTACTGACCTTCGCGTCCGCGGGGAGCACGGTTCATTGCAAACCCGTTAGAAAAAGGAAAATTGAACATTTCGGCATAGGATATAATAAACATACTTACAACAACCATTCCTGCCCAACCTTCAAACAATAATGCATAAAAGCTCAAGGCCATACAGAATGCACCCAGCGCTACAACTTTTATTTTCTGGATTCCTTTACGTTCTACATAGCCAACAATAGGCATTTCGCACAGCAATACTAAAAGTCCGTTAAACGACATAAGTAAACCGGTCTGAAATTCCGAAAGGCCATATTGTTTGTGGTGGTATAACGGCAGGGTAGAGAACAACTGGAAAAATACCGTTGCAGTAATAAAGCTGCAGAACAGGAAAAGCCAGTAAAGCTTATCATTTTTGATCGAACGTTCAATCTTAGTTTCATCTACGGCAACCGCTTCAATTTTTACTCTTTCTTTTTCTTTTACCAAAAACATGAAGATAAGTATCGAAATGATGCATGAAGCACCATCAGCCCAAAACAGACCTTTATAGCCTATACCTAATATTATGAGTCCCCCCATTGCCGGCCCCGCCATAAAACCGAAATTAATAGCCAGGCGCACAAGGGTAAATGCTCTTGTGCGGTTCTCTGGTTTTGCATAAGTGCCAATTGATACAAACATTGCCGGACGGAACATGTCAGCGATTGCCATAATGCTGAACATGGCAATACATAAGCCTGGGAATGTAGTAATATGTTGTATGACAAAGAAAGATGCTCCGCTCGCAATCATACTGAACACCATGATTTTATAGAAGCCAACTTTGTCTGTTAGTTTACCTCCCAGCCAGGAGCCTAACATTGAGCCTGAACCGAAACAAACCATAACCCATCCCACCTGGTCTAAGCTGAAATGAAGGTCTTCATTAAGGTATTTTGAGAGGAATGGGAATACCATAGTACCGGCACGGTTAATGAAAGTAATGATGGCAAGTATCCATACTTCTCGCGTAAAACCACGAAAGTTATTGATGTAACGGGAAAAGGCCTGCTGAAGCATTTGTTTGATTGATTTCTACAAATTTACAAATGTTAGTGTGCTTAAATAATTATTTTTGCAGAAACCTCATGCAAATGAAACTCATTTTTACAGTTACAGCATTATTTTCATTCATGGCACTCAGTGCGCAGGAATGCAGTATCGAAAATTCTAAAAAATACCAGCAGCAACTTAATAAGGAATATGCTGATCCGGCAGAATCGCCATTAACGCCAAAAGATCTTAAGAAATTTAAATCGCTGGATTTTTATCCTGTTGATATGGCGTATTGTGTAGAGGCAAAATTTGTTCGCACTCCAAATGAGAAGCCTTTTGAAATGCCAACAACCACAGAAAGGAAACCGATGTATGTTAAGTTTGGTGAGGTATATTTTAAACTTCATGGTAAAGACTGCAAGCTGGATGTTTTTCAGAATATTGATTTGGTAAAAAAAGAAGAATATAAAAATCACCTGTTCTTACCGTTTACTGATTTTACCTCAGGTAATGGCAGTTATGGAGGAGGAAGGTATATCGATCTTCAGCAAACGGAGTCAGATAAAATCATGATTGATTTTAATACCGCTTATAATCCTTACTGTGCTTATAATCATAAATATTCATGTCCTATCCCGCCTGCTCAAAACGATCTTCAGGTGGAGGTAAAGGCTGGAGTAAAAGCATATGAAAAGTAATCATTCTAAATTTCCCTCTCCTTTGGAGAGGGGTTAGGGGTGAGGCAAAATAACAAAACCCCGAAGAATATTCTTCGGGGTTTGTCCTTTTCATAGCGTTTTTTGGTAGATAGTAGTAGTTTATATTTGAACAGCAATTTCGGTTTGTTGTACAGCAGCTTCTTTTTCGGTAACAACATGTTGTAATATAAACGACCTGTCACCGGTGTTACCTGCCTGTATGTCTTTCAGATTCTTAAGGGTAATAGTACCTGTAATATAACCTGACTCATTATTGGTATATGCTTCTTCAATTGTTGCAAACTGCCCTTTAAAGGTTTCAGCGTCTTCTTTTTTATGCCTTAGCAAGACACTAAGGTTTACATCGTCAGAAAGGATAAGGTTTTCCTTTTGATTAATCTTTTTGTATTCATACCTGTAATCGTAACTAAGGGCAGAGATATCAGATAGTACCGCTGAAGCTGTTGGATGTGCGCCGGCACCTCTTCCTACGAAGAACTGTGTATCGGCAAAGCTTGTTTTGGTAAGCACTCCGTTAAATACATCATCTACATTGAAAAGACGTTCTTCAGGAGATACGAACTTAGGTATAACAAATGCTGATAGTTCGCCATTACTGCCTTTAAAGGCCTGAGCGATAAGTTTTATCTTAAGGCCTTTTTCTTTAGCATATTTAAGCTCAAGAGGGCCAATGTTGTCAATTCCTATATTGAATAGATCTGCCGGCTTGGCGATGTAACCAAATGAGTGCGCTAACAGTATCTGCAATTTGTATTTAGCATCAAATCCTCCCGTGTCAAGAATAGGGTTGCTTTCTGCAAAGCCTAAATCCTGTGCTTGTTTCAGTGCATCATCATACGACAGGTTCTCTGCAAATGTCTTGGTCAGGATGTAATTGGTAGATCCGTTTACAATTCCTTCGATAGACTCTAAAAGATCATTGTCGTAGTATTCTTCCAGGTTTCTTATGATAGGAATACTGGCGCAGGCTGCAGCTTCATAGAGTAGGGGAACATTATATTTTTCCTGTAACTCAAGCAATTCTGTAAAATGCTCGGCAATCATTTTTTTGTTTGCCGAAACTACAGCTTTACCTCTTTTTAACGCTTCCGATACTATTTCAAATGCAGCATCGGCATCATCAATAAGCTCAACAACTACGTTAATTTCATCATCGTTAAGGATATCATTTTTGTCGAAAGTGAAATTCTCGATTCCAATCTCTCTTTGTTTGTTTTTATCCTTAACACAAATGTTTTTGATGTTGGCTTTTAGTCCCGGAGTTTTCTGTAGCACTTCATATAGACCGAAGCCCACGCATCCAAACCCATAAAGGCCTATATTTAAAGTTTTTCTGGACATTATATAAACGGATTATACAGCAGCAGTCGCGCTTTGGTTAGTACTTTGTTTAACAGCAATTTCAAATGCCTGTTTCAGGTCGTCGATTAGATCGTCAGCATCTTCAAGGCCTACAGAAAGACGGATAAGGCTGTCAGTCACACCTGAACTGTATCGTTTTTCAGTCGGTATAGATTTATGTGTCATTTCACATGGAAGG
The DNA here is from genome assembly GCA_003243255.1 of Flavobacterium psychrophilum. The sequence continues at coordinate 65,027 of QFQM01000002.1, forward strand.
CAACAAAGGCTTTTTACGCCACCAAGGCTTTCTGCTAACTTGAATAGTTTGGTATTACTAACAATTGCAGAAGCGATTTCTTTATCATCAATTACAAGGTCAAAAGCAATTACACCACCAAAGTATTTTTGCTGGCCTTTAGCGATCTCATGGTTGTGATGCGACGGAAGTCCAGGGTAGTAAACGTTTTTGATAAGTTTTTCTTCAAGCAGGTATTCTGCTATTTTCTGAGCATTTTCAGCATGTTGCTTAATACGCAGCGTTAATGTTTCGATACCACGGATGGCTAGCCAGCTGTCGAATGGCCCAAGTATTGCACCAGATGCATTTTGTATGAATTTAATCTTGTCACCAAGCTCCTGAGTTGAAGTTACAACCAGTCCTGCAATAAGGTCGCTGTGTCCTGCAAGGTATTTAGTAGCACTGTGTATTACGATGTCAGCACCAAGAGTAATTGGTTTCTGAGCCGCAGGTGAAGCAAAAGTATTATCTACACAAAGCAGCACATTGTTTGCTTTTGCAATAGCAGCGATAGCCCTGATGTCTGATATTTTTAGTGTAGGGTTTGTAGGCGACTCGATCCAGATAAGTTTTGTTTTATCGGTAATTGCATCAGCTACATTTTGTGCGTTTGTTGTATCAACGTAATTTATGCTGATCCCAAATTTCTGGTAGATATGTGTAAACAATCTGAAAGCACCTCCGTAGATGTCGTCTACAGCAATAACCTCGTCACCGGCTTCAAGAAGTTTTATTACAGCATCAATAGCGGCAAGTCCGCTGGCAAATGCATAACCGTTAGTTCCGTTTTCAAGTTTAGCAATAGTATCCTCAAGCACTTTACGTGTTGGGTTATTGCTTCTTGCGTAATCATATCCTTTATGAACTCCAGGTGCTTCCTGAACGAATGTTGATGTCTGATAAATTGGTGTAGAGATTGAACCTGTAAGTGGATCTACCGGAATGCTGTGTAAAATTTGAGTTTGCTCTTTCATTTTGTTTCTAATTTTAGTTTGTAAATTTTTTCTGTCAGTAAAAAACATCCTAAAACCAGTTATCGAAAGGGCATAAAATAAAAAATGCTCTCCCGATAAGTCAGAAGAGCATATAATATTTTGAAGTATTATGTGCAATTTCTAAGCTTATCTTTCCCTGCAAATGCAGTGGTTGAATGTGGCACCTTATACGCTCGATTGCGACAGGTTGCCAAGACGTCATAGGGTCAATTCCCTCAGTCTTTCTAGATAAGAATAATTTTTTAAAGAACTTGCTGCAAATTTAGGCTACAAAAAATATAAAAACCAAATAAAATTTAAAATATTTTTTATTTCATTGATTTAAAACGTTTTAGTAAGCTATTTTTTATTTGTAAATCTGCGAAAGTGTGATAAAAACAATAGCAATTAGTGCCAAAAAAAGCCCTAAAAAATTCAGTTTAGACAGTTTCTCTTTAAAAATGAATATTCCGGCAAGACTTCCGGTTGCAATTACCCCCATGTTCATGGCAGCAAAAACTGTTGACGGATTCTTCGAGAATTCCTGATGCGCCATCAGGTAAAAAAGGATATTCCCGAAATTGAAAATACCTACCAGCGATCCAAAAGCGAAATTAATAATGTCGAATTTCACTTTTTTAAATAGTATCTGGTATAATGCAATTATTGTTATTACGGAAAGGGCACCGCAAAAAACAACAAAAAGCGATGTTGTGTAGGGTAATGTGGTGTAAATGGCAATTTGTTTAAAAAGTACATCTATTACGCCAAAACCTATAAGTACCATGGCAGGATAAAACCAGTCTTTATTGGTGTTTTCGTCTTTTTTGGAAAGAATAAGCAATATGGCAGGGAAGCCTATTCCAAGTCCGATGAGCTTCAGTGAATTAAAATCTTCTTTAAAGATGAACCATGCAGCCAGTATCGGAATGAAAAGGGAAAGGCGTTGTGCGGCATCGGTCTTTACTATTCCCATCCGGTTTATTGATGATGCTAAAAAAAGGAATATAGTTGGCAACAGCACCATCAGCGGAATATAGATTTGCCAGGGTGCAGCCGCATCAACAGTGCTTATGTCAGGATTAAAGAACAGATAACAGAATAAGAGGGCAAAGATGTAATTCCACATTACCACCTGGGGTAAGGAAATGCCATAGCGTTTTGCCGTTTTAAAAATTATTCCAACAGACACACTGCAGAATATACTTAATAGTAATAAGAGCATTGTATTTTGTTTTTTGGTACACAAAAATAGTGTTTTGTTGTATTAATCACTGTGTTTAAACGATTCTTTTGTACATTTGATAGATAATTGCCTCTTTGATGAATAAGCCTAAAGTACAAAGTATAGCTGCCCAGCTTCCTTGTCTGGATTTTGAAGCAGCCAAACATTTTTATGTCGATATTCTCGATTGTATACTGGTTGGTGAATTTGAGGATCTGCTTATTTTCCTTATGGATGATATTGAATTCCATTTATGGAGATGTGATGATAAAAATATACCTGAAAATTCAAGTATTTATCTGCGTGTAAATGCTATCGACCAATTGTTTGAATACTATCAGAAAAGGCTTTTAGGAGAGGTACAGATTTATGACAGGCCCTGGGGAATGAGAGAATTCTATATCATCGATCCAAGTGGTAACCTGCTGAAATTCGGGCAAAAAATAGAGTAGCGATGAAAAAGGCCTTGCTGTTAGTGGTGTTGCTGTTTATGGCCTCTTTGTGTTTTGCACAGGAAGATGCATGGGTATATTTTAAAGATAAACCCGATACTGTTTACTATTTAGCTAATCCTACGGCTATGCTTTCCCAAAAGGCTCTTGACCGAAGAGCAAAACAAAATATCTTATTAGACAGTAAGGATGTACCGCTTCATGAAGCTTATATTGATGCAATTAAAGCTTCAGAGGGGGTTACGGTTATGGCGAAATCAAAATGGCTTAATGCACTCCATATTCGGGGTCTAAGAGATGATGTTGAACTGCTTAAAGAATTTGATTTTGTAGACTATATCGATTATGCCGATAAGTCTCTCAATTCATCAAGAGCCAGTATACAACAAAATCTTTCCTCGGTAAAAGAAGAGTTAGAAACCCTGACGGATTTTGATTATGGCGCTTCGTCGAACCAGATCCAAATGCTTAACGGACATTTATTACACCAATCAGATTATACAGGTGCCGGAGTAACAATTGCTGTACTGGATGCAGGGTTTCCGGGCGTGAATACTACACAGCCATTTCAGCGTATGCGTGATAAAGGGCTGATACTTGGCGGCTACGATTTTGTTGCCCATTCCGACAATTTTTATCAGGGAGGTACTCATGGCACGCTGGTGCTTTCTACAATGGCAGGATATGTTGAGGATCAGTTGATAGGTACTGCTCCCGATGCGTTTTATTATCTCTTCAGGACAGAAGATGCTACGAGCGAAAACCCTGTTGAGGAATCCTATTGGGTGGAAGCTGCCGAAGTAGCCGACAGCCTTGGTGTTGATGTTATTAATACTTCGTTAGGCTATTTTATCTATGATAACGGGCGATACAGCCATACTTACGAACAAATGGACGGGCAGACCGCTTTTATAAGCAGAGGAGCCAATATTGCAGTTTCCAGAGGAATGTTTTGCGTTGTTTCTGCGGGAAATTCTGCGAATACTGTCAACCGGCATATTGCTGCTCCTGCTGATGCGCAGGATGTGCTTACTGTTGGTGCTGTTGATATGAATGAAATTTACGTAAGCTTTAGTTCTGTAGGCCCTACGGCGGATAACCGTATTAAGCCCGACGTGATGGCAAGGGGCTACCAGGCTACAGTGACTACTCCTGAAGGTAATATGGGAGTTTCAAGCGGAACTTCCTTCTCTAGTCCTATAACCGCGGGTCTGGTAGCTTGTTTATGGCAGGCATTACCTGATAAGACTAATGCTGAATTACGTCGCTTGATCAAAGAATCGGCTGACAGATACAATACTCCGGATAATCAATATGGCTATGGGGTTCCTGATTTTAATTTTGCCATGCAAAAGGGTATGGGACTGACTGACGGAAATTTTATAGTTTATCCTAATCCGACAGATGGTATTGTACATCTTATCTTTCCTAAAAATCTTCAGAGGACTACAGTTACTATTTTTAATGAGCTTGGACAAAGGGTGTCGGAGCAAAATATTACCTTAGCCAATCCTTCGTTTGATATTTCCCAACTGGCTACAGGTATTTACAGCTATAGTATGGAAGGGACATCACAAAAAGGAAGGATTATTAAACAGTAAACAAACACTAACGAAATAAATTTAATGAACAGAATTACCCAACTTTTTAATATTCAGTATCCTGTTATACAGGCTGGCATGATATGGGCGAGTGGTTACAAACTGGCAAGTGCTGTTAGTAATGCGGGCGGACTTGGTATTATAGGAGCAGGTTCTATGTATCCGGAAATACTACGCGAGCATATCCAGAAATGTAAAAAAGCAACCGACAAGCCTTTTGCGGTAAACGTACCAATGCTGTACCCGAATATTGAAGAGATAATGAATATTATTGTTGAAGAAGGTGTAAAGATCGTATTTACTTCTGCCGGAAATCCTAAAACATGGACGGCATGGCTTAAAGAAAAAGGTATTACTGTGGTGCATGTGGTAAGCAGCGTAAAATTTGCCCTGAAAGCTCAGGAAGCAGGTGTTGATGCTGTTGTAGCTGAAGGTTTTGAAGCAGGAGGCCATAATGGGAGGGAGGAAACCACTACGTTTACGCTTATTCCTATGGTTAAGGAACAATTAACCGTTCCGCTTATTGCTGCCGGTGGTATTGCTACAGGTCGTGGTATGCTGGCTGCAATGATTCTTGGTGCTGATGGTGTTCAGGTGGGAAGCCGTTTCGCGGCTTCGGTTGAATCGTCGTCGCATGCTAATTTTAAGCAGGCTATTGTGGATGCTCAGGATGGTGACACGCATGTTACGTTGAAAGAACTGGCTCCGGTGCGACTTATCAAAAATAAGTTCTTTCATGATGTGGTAGCATTGTATGCTAAAGCACCAACCGTAGATGATCTGAAAACGCTATTAGGCCGTGCCCGTGCCAAAAAAGGTATGTTTGAGGGCGATCTTGAAGAAGGGGAGCTTGAAATAGGACAAATTGCCGGTCTTATCCATGAGATTAAACCCGCCGCTGAAATCCTGAATGATATCATTACAGATTTTGAAAAGGCTAAACAGGAAGCTGTGAGTTTATAATTTATGATTGAGATTTGTCATTCTGACGAAGGAAGAATCTAAAGGTAATAAATTTAGATTCTTCACTTCATTACATTACGTTCAGAATGACAAACGCTTTTATTTATCCAAAGTATCATCTTTTGTAACCTTATCCAATTCCTTCAGTATGGTTGGGTTCCTGTGTTCTCCATCCATCTCGAGTATTTTTTGTACAGCATCTTCCAACGGATAGCCAACAGACGAAATGTGTAAAGGGTTTTTGCTATTTCCTCTAAGTAATTCAATTACAGTTTGCCTATTGGTGAAAAATGAAGTTTTAGCAACACCGATAACAGGCACTTTCTCATTCAGTTTTTGGTACAGGTATCCTCCCAATCCTAATGAGAAATCATTATCAACATAAATGTAGCCGTCTACAATTATAGCTTCAAGCGAATCCAAATCTACCTGTTCTATAATTTTTAACAGGCAGGGTAATTCTCTTTTATAAAATTCTCCTGGGATATATTCTTCAATATCATAGATATACTCAATGATAGTCTGTCGTGGTTTACTATCGTTCCATTCAAAAAGAACGCCTACAGCTTTTGCGTAGGTTTCCCTGTAATGGACATCAATTGCTAAAATCATACTTTACATGCTATAAATTATATTTCCGTGCTAATTCAGTTGGGATTTCCTTTTTTTTTGTAAATGTTTATAAGCTGTAATAAGAATGTAATTTGTCCAATAAAATATAGCAATAAAGAAAAAAACCTAAATTTCATCAAACTACTAATTACAATGAAATCATTATATGATTGAACAATAAATAATAAAACTTCTGAAATTAATAGAGGAGAGGTAAAGAGGATATGAAGGATGAACAACTTTTTATTTAAAGTGATTCGTCTTTTAAATATTCTAAAATATATAACTACACAAAATGCTATCCATATGTAGAATAACAATGAAACCGGTAAAGGATTTATGGTTGTATTCCAGCCTGGTATAATAGAGGATATATAATCTATATAATACATCCTCCATAATGTTATAATAATAGTTATAGAAAGAAAAGCAAAGGCTGTTTTTCTGATCATCTTAATTACTTATTACTGTAGTTAACAAATCACTCTCAAACATCGCAGCGGGTGATATTACTTTTTCATGTACAGGAATAGTGTTTCCGTATCGTTCTTTAAGCTTAGCTTTTACAGCGGGATTACTAAGGTCGAAGTCTTTTAATTCCTGAAGTTTTCCTATTTCAATACCTGTACCTTCCTTGTAAATTTTCCATATCAGTTCAGAGCAGTATATCCTGTCATCGCTCCATTCAAAGTAAAGGTCATAGTCTTTACCACCCATTTTTTGGGCTGCTGCTTTCATTTTAGAAAAGTTAGCATCCGTAAGTACTTCATCTGCATTTTTCAGGCGTTTTACTACATAATGACTGTCTTTTCCGCGTGCGATCCAGTTATCAAGCGGTGTTTTTTGAACAGGCTGAATGGCTTCGAAAACAAACCATTTACCATCTTCTTTATAGACAATCCCACAATGAGAATACTTCGACTTTGTAGCCAGTTGTATTGCCTGGCTTTGTGCCGATTGTGATGTCTGGAAAATCAGGTCGCCATTGTGCAGGTCTTTGCCTATAAATGCCGATTCTTTTCTTTGGCAGCTGCCAAAAATCAAAATAATTAAGAGGGTGAGTATACTAAATCTCATTGTTTATACGATTGAATTTTTTACCTGTTTTGTAAGCACTGTAAGCCAAACCGATAACAAACACAGTAAGGAAAACAAACATGTATACCGGCTGCATTATGAAGTAAGAGGCTTCAACTTTTTGAGGTGAGACAGCGCTTAACGGAGGATATATTGTCCATCCTTCTTCAACGCTGAATCTTTCATTAAATACAATCAAAACTACCCATAAAATTATGAACAGGATGTTGTAAACCAGTAGTATAATATTGCTGGCCTTATCCCTGAATTTTAAAAAGAAACAACGAATACTATAGCATAAATACCCAGCGGCTATAAGTACCCAGCACGCTGCATAAATCCCATTTACACTGTAATACATATCATAAAAACTGATAATATATTTTTGGCTGTTAAAAACATAAAACAGCATTGCGACTGCTATAGGTAACAATGAAAAAGATATGGCTTCTTTTAAGTATCGGGTCATAACTAAGAATTATCCTGCAATATAAAAAAAGGCGCTCATTGAGCGCCTTAGTATAGTGTAAAAAAGATTTAGAATTTGTTTTCTACTTCCGCCGCCTCAAGCATTAGGTAATGCAGGTCGGTGTTCTTAACGAATGGCTTAAGCAGTTCACTACCCGGACCAAACATTGCCAGCTCTACATAATCGGCAGAGTGATCCATGCTTATCCAGCCTACTGAATTGTGTTTTTGCTGTATCTGTGCAAAAGCTTTGAATGGTACTTTCTTGTAATTGTATAATCCGCCTTCTTCCTTATGTAGCCCATCATAGTAGGTAAGTATAGTTTTGGCGTCTTCTTCAGAGATTGTAGTTGCATTGGCACTTTCTACGATCTCACGAACTTTCGCCGATGTATCGCCCGGTTTAATGGTATTCAGTATCCATTCATTGGTATGTGTATACTTCTGAATGCTGTCAAAATTATTGTTGGCTTCTTTGCCGGATATCACCCCCGGGTTAGCGTTACCGTGGTCGGTAGTTATGACAACAAGGGTTTCGCCATCTTTTGCAGCAAAATCAATAGCTACTTTAACAGCTTCATCAAAACCTACCTGATCGTATAGTAATGCCCCTATGTCGTTAGCATGTGCACCCCAATCTACTTTTCCGGCTTCAATCTGAAGTACAAATCCATTTTTGTTTCCTTTCATACGGTCAATAGCTTTCTGGGCCATTTCAGCAAGGGTAGGAGTGGCATTAGTTAACGCTTTATCATTAGTCCTGTCAATGTTGTACGGAAGTCCGTCATCTGCAAATACTCCTAATATCGGTTTGCTGTTATCCGCAGCCATCATTTCCTGACGGTTACGTGCTACCTGCCAGCCTTTGGCTTTGTATTGTGCATAAACATCTTTTTTATCCTTGCGGATGTCGGAACTAAAATAGTTATTACCACCGCCCATCATAATGTCAAAACTAAGTTCAAGGTATTGCTCGGCAATATCTTCCTGAGCGTTACGGCTCTTGCTGTTTACGCAAAATCCGGCAGGGGTAGCGTGGGTAATGGGTACTGTGGTTACACAGCCCGCCATTTTACCTGCTTTTTTAAACTTTTGCCAGATAGGCATATGCATTTCACCATTTGGGCCAACATTAAGCGAACCATTGTTTACCCTGAAACCGCCTCCCCATGAAGAACTACCGGCTGATGAGTCGGTTACGATGGAATTTGCTGAAGCAGTATCCATAAGGGCGCGGCTTATACGCTGGTCTTTGTATAGCTGAAGCCAGTTAGAACCTTTTCCGGTTTTGCGGTTCAGGTAAAGGTCGGCCATGTTAAGCGTACCCGTACTCATACCGTCACTCACCATAAAGATGATATTTTTGGCTTTTTTATTCTTATTTAAGGTTTCTATGTCAAGAATATTAGCTGTACTCTCAGATGGGTTGATAAGTGTCGCGCCTAAAGTAAATAGCGAACCATTCCTGAAAAACTTTCTTCTGTTCATTGTAAATTAATTAGAAAGCCAAAGTTAAGAAAGTAAAGCACAATGCGGCTTGAGTCTATATTATTTAACTGTTATGGATTTGGTGAAAAATAAAGCTATAAAAAAACCGCACTTTTCAGCACGGTTCTTATTACTAAAAACAATTATTTAAATAACCTTATACGGTTACAGCTTCTCTCTTTTCAGTTTTTTTTTCTTCGAAATCCATGATCACCTGGTTACGTACGATATCTTCAAACGTTTCACGTTCCCTGATTAAATGTCCTTTGCCTTCGTACCAAAGTACTTCCGCAGGGCGAACACGAGAGTTATAATTGCTGCTCATAGAGAAACAATAAGCTCCTGCATTGCGGAAACATAGTATATCACCTTCTTTGATTTCGGCAATCTTACGGTTGCTGCCAAAAGTATCGGTCTCACAGATATAACCAACTACTGAGTAGAAACGGTCTTTACCTTTAGGGTTAGAGATATTATCTATATTATGGTGTGATCCGTAGAACATAGGGCGTATCAGGTGGTTAAAACCACTGTCTATACCTGCAAACACTGTTGAAGTTGTTTGTTTTACCACATTTACTTTGGCAAGGAAAACACCTGCTTCGCTCACAAGGAATTTGCCCGGTTCGAATGTTAGGGTAAGATCGCGTCCGTAGGCAGCACAGAATGAATTGAATCTTTTGCCAAGTTTTTTACCTAATTCTTCAACATCTGTCTGTATATCATCTTTTTTGTAAGGTACTTTAAATCCGCTTCCAAAATCAAGGAACTCAAGGTCTTTGAACTGAGCTGCGGTTTCAAACAATATTTCGGCTGCATAAAGGAATACCTCGATATCAAGGATATCTGATCCTGTATGCATATGTATTCCGTTAATGCGCATACCTGTATTCTGTACGATACGTAAAAGGTGAGGCATCTGGTGAATAGAAATACCGAATTTACTGTCGATATGCCCTACAGATATGTTGCTGTTACCACCCGCCATAACGTGAGGGTTGATGCGTATACATACCGGGGTAGTAGGGTGTTTTGCACCAAACTGCTCTAATATAGACAGGTTATCAATATTTATCTGTACGCCAAGGGCAGCTACTTCTTCAATTTCTTCCATAGATACCCCGTTTGGAGTATATATGATCATATCGGGAGAATAGCCGGCAAGCAGTCCTAACTGAACTTCCTGAATTGAAACAGTATCAAGGCCTGAGCCCATTTGTTTCAGTAGCTTAAGTATCGATATATTTGATAATGCCTTTACAGCATAGTTTATCCTTAGATGATTTACCTTTGAAAAAGCTTTTTCAAGCCTTAAATACTGAGATTGTATTTTTTCCGCATCATATACATATAGCGGGCTTCCGAATTCTTCTGCCAGTTGCAGTAATTGTTTAGTGTCCATCGTCGTTAATCACTTTAGTAGAATGCAAAAGTACTTATACTATAATACTTAAAAAAGTAAATAACAGAACATTAACAAAATATAACAAAAAGTTATAAATATAACAAAAAGAAAAAGTTTATCGTTTTCAAATCACAGATTATTACAGGTAAAGTCTGCATTTATGGAATTAAATCGGCTCTTACAAAGGTATACTTAATTCCGTCTACTGGAGAACTGTCAAGAATAAGCTGCCCATTTGCATCAATACTGTAACAATAAAAGGTATAGGTGTCTACATCCATTGATTTTGAGCATCCTTCTATTTCTGAGGTATTGTCTTTTATGGCATAATCATAATTACCGGTGTCAAGGCCATCAGCTTTCTCATCGTCGGTATTGTTGTTTGTTATCTGAACCGTACCATTGGAATTAAATTTCCATCTTATGAGTCCTTCTTCAAAATCATAGTTTGATCCGGCAAAGCCACCTGTGGCATTAACAAGAGTCCATTGATGGAGAAGAGGATCTGTTGGTTTTTTATCGTCGTCATTATTACAGCTGCTTAGGCTAAATAAAAGTACAGATAACAACGGGAGTAGTATTTTTTTCATAGCTATATTAAATTGGATTGGTATAATAAAATAAGGATTTCCGGGCATACCTTAAGCGGCAGTGACGAGTTGCTCTTTGGGTCCTGCCCGAAAATACAGGAAGTAATAACAAATAGTTAACTATGAACTGCAATTACAGTTGCAGTTTATGGTTTTATACGCGGGATTTTCTTCTTTTTGCCAGATAGATAAATGTAAGCACTATTGTGGTTACTAAGCAGAGAATAGTTTTCATGATCAATTGTTGTTTAGTTTATGTTGTAAGAGATAAGCGTTTATCGTTTAAATGTAAGTGTGAACATATCTGCGCCTACGGGGGTAAATACCATGATGTTGCCGGTAATACTCACACAGCCCAGATCCATTTCTTCAAGATTTAAGGTTTTATCGCAAGTTTCAGGGGAGACCTCGTTAGAAAGCATATAATAATTGTATGTGCCGGTAGGAACCGTCATTCCATTTTCATTATCAGCTTCATTTACAATGGCGATTTTACCGCTCTCAGTGTCAAATGTCCATATTATATCTCCCGGTTCAAAATTAAGATCCTGTCCTGCAAAGCCACCACTTTGATTAACAAGATTCCATTTGCCGGTCATCTCCGCCGGGGTATTGTCGGAGTATTTGTCTTCATCACCAACACAGCTAACCATCACCAGTGCGGGAATCAGTAAAAAGGGTACAATTTTTCTCATAGCATTAGATTGTTTTGTTTGTCGTTCTTTTTAAGAATAGATGGCAAATGCTAAAAATGGTTGCGTTAAGTTAAGCAATTTTTAACAAATATTATTAATTTGATAATAAAAAATTATTAATGGATTATATAAGTATAAAGTGAATTTAAAGACAGACGACTTAGCATAGTACCTAAATAAAGGTGGTCATAACACTGAAAATCCGAAGGTGGATAAAAAATTAAAAATACTTATGGTCGTTGGATGTATTTTGCTATTTTTGTTCCACTTTTAATAAGATAAATGCAATACTTATGAATTTACACGAATATCAGGGAAAAGAAATACTGGCCAGCCATGGTGTACGCGTTCAGCGCGGTATCGTTGCTAACAGTCCTGCTGAAGCGGTAACAGCTGCAAAACAGTTAACTGCAGAAACAGGAACTTCATGGCATGTTGTTAAAGCACAGATACACGCAGGTGGCCGTGGAAAAGGCGGAGGCGTTAAGCTTGCTAAAAACCTTCAGCAGGTAGAAGAGATCGCAGGACAAATAATAGGTATGGACCTTATTACTCCTCAGACTCCACCTACAGGTAAAAGAGTACACAAAGTACTTATTGCTGAAGATGTATACTACCCGGGAGAAAGTGAAACTTCAGAATTCTATATGTCTGTTCTTTTGAACAGAGGTCGTGGCCGTAACATGATTATGTATTCTACCGAAGGTGGTATGGATATCGAAGAAGTTGCTGAGCACACACCACACCTTATCTTTACTGAAGAGATTGATCCTGCTGTTGGTCTTCAGGGCTTTCAGGCAAGAAGAATTGCCTTTAACCTTGGCCTTAGCGGAAATGCTTTCAAAGAAATGACTGCTTTTGTGGCTGCTCTTTACAAAGCATATATCGATAGCGATGCTTCTATGTTTGAGATCAACCCTGTTCTTAAAACATCTGATGATAAAATCATGGCTGTAGATGCTAAAGTTGTTCTTGATGACAATGCACTTTACAGACAAAAGAAATACGCTGACATGCGTGACATCCGTGAGGAGAACCCAATCGAAGTTGAGGCTAAAGAAGTTGGTCTTAACTACGTTGACCTTGACGGTACAGTAGGTTGTATGGTAAACGGTGCTGGTCTTGCAATGGCAACTATGGACCTTATCAAATATGCAGGTTTTGAACCGGCTAACTTCCTTGACGTAGGTGGTACTGCTGATGCTAAACGTGTTGAGACTGCTTTCCGTATCATCCTTAAAGATCCTAACGTAAAAGCTATCCTTATTAACATCTTTGGTGGTATCGTTCGTTGTGACCGTGTTGCTCAGGGTGTTGTTGATGCTTACAAAAACATGGGTGACTCTATTAAAGTGCCTATCATTGTACGTCTTCAGGGCACTAATGCAGATATCGCTAAAGAACTTATCGATAACTCTGGTATGCCAATCCTTTCTGCTACATTGTTCCAGGAAGCTGCAGATCAGGTTAAAGCTGCACTTAGCTAGTAGTTTTCTAAACTAATACATATAACATATACTAAAAATCCTATTCGCGTTTGTGGATAGGATTTTTTTTACAATATTGTTTATTGCATAGTATTGTTTTGTCTGAAAATTTCAATTAATATAATTATTATTGCACTTTATAAAATACAATTGAATTCTTATGAAAAATTGGACTAAGCCTCTGATTGGTATTGTATCACCTTGTTATAACGAGGAAGCTGTGCTGAAGGAAACATCAGAACAACTGCATGTGCTTTTAGAACAGCTTATTGCTAATGATAAGATTTCTGATGAAAGTTTTATAGCATTTGTTGACGATGGTAGCCGAGATGCTACATGGTCTATTATTGAAGAATTGAGCAGACAAAAAAAACATATAAAAGGATTAAAGCTGGCGGGAAATGTAGGACATCAAAATGCTTTATTAGCAGGACTTTTGAGTTTCAATGATGAAGCAGATGCTTTAATCTCTATAGATGCCGATTTACAGGATGATATTAGCGTTATAGCTGATATGATTGAAAAGTTCAAGTCAGGTACTGATACTGTCTATGGTGTAAGGAATAAGCGTGAAACCGATACTTTTTTTAAAAAGAATACGGCACTTATGTTTTATTACATTATGAAAAAAATGAAGGTAAATGTACTTCATAATCATGCAGATTACCGATTATGCAGTCATAGGGTAATCGCAGCACTTTCAGGCTATAATGAAGTGAATCTTTTCCTTAGAGGTATTATACCGTCAATAGGTTTTAGGAGTGATGTGGTATATTATGACAGGCTGGAAAGATTTGCCGGAGAGTCCAAATATCCATTAAAAAAAATGCTTTCTTTTGCCTGGAATGGTATAACTTCTTTTAGTACGTTCCCTCTAAAGTTAGTAACAGGTATTGGTTTTGTCATCTTTTTTGTATGTCTTTTAATGAGTGCTTACGCATTGGTTTCTTTATTTAATGGCACGAATGTGCCTGGTTGGGTTTCAACTGTACTCCCAATGTATTTTCTTGGAGGAGTACAGCTGTTTTGTTTTGGTATAGTAGGTGAATATGTAGGTAAGATATATTCTGAAGTTAAGCAAAGGCCACGCTACATTATAGAGAAAAGACTGGATTCTTAGATTGGTTTTGTTATTCTTCAGGGTAATGGAAGTATATTTTTCGGGGTATTATGTTGTAATATTCTAACAGCATTGCTGAATTTTCACTTTCCTTACAATCAGTGTTAAAGGACCATCGTGTTAACTCACAATTTCTTTCTAATAATATGCAGTCTTCTTTTGAGGCTGCAACTTTCTTCATTGTTTCTATTTCACATGCCAGTTTAGGGTTTTCATGTAGATTGATGTCTTTTTTGGTGTAAAAAACAATCAGTACTGAAGCTAAAGCTACAGGGAATATTTTTTTTAGTCCGGCCAGGCGTAATAATAGTATCATTGTTGAAGCTGACCAGCAAAAGAAAATAATGCACAATACAGGAGTAAGGGTGTCGCGCCTTAAAATTAGCGGCCTGTAAAAACGGTAGCCTCCTAAAGGCAATAATAAAATGTAAAGGATACTGAAAATTAAAAGGAAAACCAGAATTTGAAAATATTTTGGATATTCTTTTTTGTATAAGATATATACAACTACTGTACAAATAATTGCTGAAACAAGAATATATGGAACACCTGAGCCTACACTAAAAAAAACTTTTTTAATACCTTTTAATAATAATGAATATCGCTCAGATAAAGGTGTTGGCTCACCATTTTCACTGTTATTAGTTCCAATATGCATTGAATATAAACTAAAAAAGCCTGCGGAAAGCAATGTTATTAAAACTGACTTATTTATTTTATTTATTGAATTCCATAGCCTTACTATGAAATTAGACTTATCATAATTGTCAAAGTTTTTCCATAATAAATATGGGAATATGATAATATTGCTCAGGATTATTACCGGAGCGGTGAGTGGACCGAAAAATGAAAGTAAAAGAGCAAAAAATATCCAACCCGTGATAAATAATTTTGAAGATACCATGTCATTTCCTTTAACAAAATGATTATAGTATGGTAAGTAAAAAATAAGAAGCGCAGCCATTGGCAGAGCATAAAACATAGTGTAAGTTATAGCAATGTCAATAAGTGGTAAATAGGTTATAAACTTCTCTTCTGTCTGAAACAAAGGAGTTATAAGTATGGCTGCAATGAGGATATATTTCCATTTGAAATTAATCCATCCTGAGACATAATAACTCAGTAGAAAAAGAAGTAAAATGTGAATTGTTAATTTCGCAATCACAATACTTAAGTGTACGCTTTCAATAGGAGAGACAACACTTTGTAATATAAATGGGACTGTTTTAAAATAACCGGACATTACTGCATGTGCAGTAAATCGGTTTGTGGCGGCATATTTTTCACCGGCCAAAGCAGAAAATCCAAGTGGGTCTTCTAAAACTTTATCGTAAGGAGAAACTCCTAAAACAAGTGCAGGGAAATCGCCATCAATAGTTGATTTTGAATATTGATAGCATGAATAGGCTATATCAGCGAAAAGTAAAAGAGCTAAAAGTAGATATAAAAGTTTTTTTCCAAAATTCATGCTTGCTAATTTTGTACGAAAATATATAATATGTTTTAGTTAGACGTTTTTTCTGTAACTATTTTTTATCAAGTATTCTTTTTACTTCATTCAGTAATAATGGATAGGCAGGATATGCCATATTATGACCGTAACCGTCTAGCTCAAGTAGTTTTGTTTCTTTATGTCCGTTTAGTTTCATGGCGCGGGCCATATAAGCATTCTCTTCATAACGTCCCAGCATTTCAAGTTCCCTGTCGCCGGTAATTAATAATAAAGGAGGAGCATCACCACGTACATGATAAAGAGGAGCCATCTCATCAATTAATGGCTGTGTATCTCTCATTCCTTTTTCCTTTCGTACTGTAAAGTGTGTTATGCATTGTCCGCTAAAAGGAATCAGTCCGGCTACTTTGTTGGCATCAATATTATATTTTGATAGATACTTTTTATCAAGTACTGTCATCATCGCCAGATAACCACCGGCCGAATGCCCGGAAATGAATATTTTCGACACATCGCCTCCATATTTACCGATGTTGTTGAATACCCATGCAATGGCAGCTGCACTATCTTCAATACAATTTAAGGCTTTTACATTAGGGCTAAGCCTGTAGCCGACACCAATTATGCAGTAACCTTTATCTTTTAGCTCTTCGGGAATCTCTTTATGCCATCCTGTCAATCCGCCTCCGTGAAACCAAAGTATGGTAGCAAAACCTGTAGAATTTTTAGGGTAATAAATATCCATTACACAACGCTCGGCTGCATAACTGTCTCCTTTATAGATGTTATCAGGATAATATTTTACATTAGATTGTGTGGTGTATTCCGTTTTTTGGGCAAATACTCCAAAGGTAACGAATAAGGCTATCAGCAAATGTTTCATAAGAATAGTGTTTAGCCAAATATAAAGAATATGTGGTATACACTATATGAACTATTGCTATTAATGCACTCGTCTGATTGCTATTTTTTTGAAGAGAAGGAGTTGATGTTCTCTCTCCAGTAATCAATCAGGTTTTTGATTTTCTCTTTATAGCGATTATAGTCGTTCCCTTTGTGGATATATCCCTGAATCGCAAGTTTATTGGCCTGTTTGATAGAATATTCGTCCTGAGCGTTAGAGATAAAAATATATGGAATGTCTTTATCAGCAAGGATCTCTTCTTCTAATATCATGTCCCTTAACTCAAATCCGCCAAGTTTTGGCATATTGATATCGGATATTATGATAAAAGGGTTTACTTCAGGTCTTCTGATATATTCCAGGGCTTCTGTGCTGTCAGAAAAAAATATTATGTTATTCTTGTAGCCGAGATCTTTAAAAATTTCCTGTAAAATTTCCCTGTCATCTTCATCATCTTCAATAACAAGTATATCCCTGTGCATTTTCATAATAAGTGGTTTTGGTTAATGGGGGCGGAGGTATTATACTGCAAAATAAGCATATTTACTGAAACTGGAATTACGGTTTTTCCGCAATTCTTTACAAACTGCATCATTTTATATAAGTAAATTCCTTAAATTGCGGTATCTAAATTACCTACTATAAACTGCTGAAAAATGAAATTAAAATTATTTTTTGCCTCTGTAATTCTTTTTACTACACTTGTTGCCAATGCGCAGGAAGAGGCTTCAGTATTAATGAAACAGGCCTATACACAGGCTGTTAAAGAAAACAAGAAAGTCTTTGTTATGTTTCATGCTTCATGGTGCGGCTGGTGTAAAAAGATGGATAATAACATGAAAACGGCAGCTACAGCTAAGTTGTTTACAGATAATTATGTGATAGTGCATTTGGATGTAAAAGAATCACCTAAAACTAAGGATTTAGAAAATCCCGGAGGTGAAGATTTGCTTAAGAAATACAAAGGAGAACAGGCTGGTCTTCCGTTTTGGTTAATATTAGATGCTAAGGGTGCGGTAATTACTGATTCATTTAACACTAAGGGTGAAAATTTAGGCTGTCCGTCGAGCCCGGATGAAGTAACTGAATTTACTGCCAAACTTAAAAAGACTTCTAAACTAAACGACAAACAACTTGCAGTAATACGGGAAACGTTTGTAATAAAGAAGTAGCTACTGTTAGCTAAAACACTTATTTTTACATAAATTTTTATGTAATGAAAAAACTGATTTTCCTTTTGATGCTTACCGTAATGTTCGTTTCATGTGAAGCGCAACAAAAGAAAGGTGTTGAACTTATTGCTCCTAAACAGTTTTCTGAGGCAATGGCTAAAGACAAAGGCCAGCTTATAGATGTTCGTACGCCTAAAGAGTATAAAGCAGGACATATCGATGGAGCTACAAACATCCATTTGTATGATCAGGATTTTAATGAGCGCATCAATAAGCTGGACAAAAAGAAAACGGTTTATGTTTACTGCAAGGCAGGAGGCAGAAGTGCCGAAGCGGTAGAATCATTAAAACTGAACGGTTTTAAGCATATTGTTGAGCTGGAGGGCGGTACAGATGCCTGGGCTGAAGCCGGTCAGCCGCTTAAACAGTAAACAGATTGTCTGTCTAAAATCTCAATACTTTATCTCAAAAATGTATACATCTTTAAATATTATACTTGCGGTAACTCTTACCTTACTTTTTATAGTATTGATATGGGTTATTGTGCGAATGCGCAAAGCCGAAAAGGTTAAAGCAGTATTGGAGACAAGGTTTGTAGAGCTTGAGAATAAGACGAATACGTTACAGCTGCAAACACTTGAAGCGAAACTGAATCCGCATTTATTTAAGAATATCCTCAATTCCATTCAATCACATGCTTACCAAACCTATTTTGCGATGGATAAGCTTTCAAACGTATTGGATTATATACTATACGAAAGCCAAAACCGCTTTGTGAGTCCGCGTGAGGAGATTGAGTTTGCCCTAAACCTTATAGAGATCAATAAGATTAAGATAAGCCCGCTGTTTTCCATCACAGTAAAAAAGAAAATTGATGAAACGGATGCTTTGTATGACCAGAAGATCCTGGCTCCGTTAATTTCTATCGATCTTATTGAAAACGCCTTTAAGCATGCCGACCTGCAAAGCCCGGATGCTTTTATAACTGTTGTTATAGAGTTTAAGGACAATCAGTTTTCTATGATGGTATCGAATAAGATATCACCAAAATCGGCTTTTTTAAAAGAGCATAGCGGTATAGGTTCAGTAACACTTGAGCAACGCCTTAAGATTATTTACAAAGGTTGCTTTAAGTTAGAACGCTATGTAGAAGAAGATATTTATGTTGCCAAATTAAAAATAGACCTGCTTGAACACAAAAATCAAATGCTTACTGCTTGATGACGAGCTTCCCGGACTTACTTTCCTGAAAATGGTTTGTGAGCAGATGGATGAACTTGAGGTGGTAAAAGCCTTTAATAGTCCGCAAGCTTTACTTGACGAATGGGAATCACTGGATTTTGATTTGCTTATTACCGATATAGAAATGCCCGGTATGAATGGGCTTCAGGTAGCTGATGCTATAAAAGGCAAAGCCATTATTTTTACCACCGCTTATAAAAACTTTGCAGTTGATGCTTTTGACCGCGATGCGGTAGACTATGTTGTAAAACCTGTGAAACAGGAACGTTTGCTGCAGGCTGTGCAAAAAGTTGCTGCCCGCATGGCAAAACCTGCTGAAGTAACAAAGCAGATTCAGCTTAATACCGATAAAGGGAAGGCACTAATAAATACAGGAAAGATATTCTGTATGGTTACATCTACGATTGACAGCCGCGACAAAATATTGTTTTTAAATGACGGTTCTAAAACTACTGTAAAGAACATTTCTTTTGAAAAATTACTGGAAATGCTTCCTGCTGCTGAGTTTTGCCGCATCAACAAAAAAGCCATAATTGCCCTAAAACATGTGCAGTTTTTTAGCCATGATGAGATTGTTGCTGATATGGTGCACCCTGATGGGAAAAACTTCACTTTCCCTCTGAGTGAGATTTATCGTAATGATTTCATGAAGCGGGTTAAGAATTGAGAATTATCTTAAGCATCCAACATCCATTCTCTATAATCTAACATCTCGCGTCTACAGTCTCACTACTGTTTTATTACATAATTCCACCTTTACACTACAAAACCCTTACAGCTTAACTGTTAAGGTCTTGTTAAGTGCTTATTTCTGTGTAGTTTTGCCGCACATTAACTATAAGCCAAAAAAAATGATCAGAAAATTTAAAACCAGTGTCTTTTATGTTGTTGTGGTTGCTGTTTTCTCAGCACTAATATACTGGGCACTTAAGAACGGTAAATCTCTTGAAGCCGGACAAAATATAGTTGATACTACCTCAGGTCACGGGCAGTGGCAGGATTTCCTCGATTCATTGTTTCATAACCTGACACATCCACTTGCGCTGTTGCTTGTACAGATTATCACGATAATATTTGTAGCCCGTTTTTTTGAGTGGATATGCCGTAAGATAGGCCAGCCAACTGTTATCGGCGAAATGATTGCCGGTATCGTTTTAGGGCCATCATTAGTGGGAACTATTTTTCCTGAATATTCCGCATTATTATTTCCAAAAGAATCGCTAGGCAACCTGCAATTTTTAAGCCAGATAGGACTTATCCTGTTTATGTATGTAGTAGGTATGGAGCTTGACCTTAGTGTACTTAAGAATAAAGCTAAAGATGCAGTGGTAATCAGCCATGCAAGTATTATAATTCCGTTTACATTAGGTATAATATTAGCCTATTTCATTTATAGGGATTTTGCTCCTGATGGTGTAGCTTTTGCTTCTTTCGGACTGTTTTTAGGTATTGCAATGAGTATCACTGCATTCCCTGTACTGGCACGTATTGTTCAGGAAAGGGGATTACACCGTACCCGAATTGGAGCGCTTGTAATTACCTGTGCTGCTGCCGATGACGTAACAGCATGGTGTATACTTGCAGCAGTTATTGCTATTGTAAAAGCGGGTTCATTTGTCAGTTCGTTATATATTATCGGTCTTTCTGTTGCTTATGTAGGGCTTATGCTTGTGGTTGTAAAACCTTTCCTTAAGCGTATTGGTGATTTGTACAGCAACAAAGAAACGCTTTCTAAACCGGTTATCGCTATATTCTTCCTTACGCTTTTAATATCGGCTTATGCAACTGAAATTATAGGTATCCATGCATTGTTTGGAGCATTTATGGCAGGTGCTATTATGCCTGAGAACATGCGATTCAGGAATATTTTCATCGAAAAGGTTGAAGATGTATCACAGGTAATGCTGTTGCCGCTATTCTTTGTATTTACAGGGTTACGTACTCAGATAGGTCTGTTGGACGACCCATATCTATGGAAGGTATGCGGACTTATCATTGCAGTTGCCGTTATCGGTAAATTTGCAGGAAGTGCCATTACAGCAAGATTTGTGGGGCAAAACTGGAGGGATAGCTTTACAATTGGTGCCCTTATGAATACCCGAGGCCTTATGGAACTTATTGTTCTTAACATAGGTTACGACCTGGGAGTACTTTCAACTGAGATTTTCTCAATGATGGTTATCATGGCACTGGCTACGACCTTTATGACAGGACCGGCTCTTGACCTGATTGGTTACATCTACAACAGGAAGAAAAATTACATTCCGGCAGAGATAAGGCAGGAAAGCAAGTTTAAGGTATTAGTGTCGTTTGACAGCCCTGAAAATGGCAAATCATTGCTTAGGCTTGGTAATGCATTAGTAAAGAAAATGCGTAGCAATGCCATGCTTACGGCAATGCATATTTTGCCAAGTAGCGAGATACATACTTTCAATCTTGAAGAATACGAAAAAGAAAGCTTTAAGCCTGTACTTGCTGAAGCTGATGAACTTGGACAGAAGGTAACTACACTATTCAAAGCATCTACCGATATTGACAGTGATATCGCTACGGTAGCGAATAAAGGGGAATTTGACCTGGTACTTATAGGTATAGGCCAAAGCATATTCGAAGGAACACTTTTAGGAAAGATATTAGGATTTACTACTAGAATCATCAATCCCGAAAGCCTTGTAAATACAATTACGGGTAAAGAAAAACTTTTTGAGAATTCTCCATTTGACGAACGTACGGAACATATACTTTCTAAAAGCGAGGCTCCTGTAGGGATATTGGTTGATAAGGAATTTAAAAGTGCGGACAGGGTTTTTGTAACCATATTTGATGCTGCGGATGCATTTCTTATAGAATATGCGCAGAAGCTTATAAGCAACGTTGGGGCTCAGGTTACAGTTCTGGATGCTGATGGTTCTATTAAGAATAATGCTGAGATCAAGGAAACTATCCGAAGCATCGAGCATAATGTGCCAAACCATATCAAACTTCTTAGCCAGCGTACGCTTGAAAAAGAATTCCTTCAGCAGCAGGATTTGATGATAATTAGTGTTGACAGCTGGAAAAAGCTTGTAGAATCACGCAGTCCGTGGCTTAACGATACACCTTCTCTTCTTATCATTCAACAGTAAGTAATGAAAAATATACGATTTATTATGCTGTCATGTCTTATGGCATTAGGCAGCTATGCTCAGGAAACTGCTCCTGCGGTAACGGAACAGCCAAAAACAATAAAGAATGTTGAAGCCGGTTTTGATGGTT
This sequence comes from Flavobacterium psychrophilum, assembly GCA_003243255.1. The sequence goes on from QFQM01000002.1 coordinate 87,231, forward strand.
TATTGGCCATGTCATACGGGAGTAAAGCATTAGGTATAAACGTTGGAGGCCCTAGCTTAAAGTATAAGTTTACTAAAAAGTTTAAAGTAGGGGTGGGGGCTTTTCCATCTCTTTTTATATCAGATGATAAAGCCGTGCCACGTCTTGCTGTATCACCAATAGTTGAATACAACCGCTGGATGTTCATTACACCCTATTATGGTTATGACAGTAAGAACAAACAGATATGGACATTTGGTATAGGCTATAAATTCATATAGAAACCATAAGGTTAATTAATTCAATTAGAGGATAATCAGTAATGGTTATCCTTTTTGGTTTAAAACAAGAATCCCCGGTAAGCCAAAGCTTCCGAGGATTCTACCAAACAAAATAACCTGGAAAAAATCCTGATTAATACTTTATAGTTTCGTACCGTCTTTTAATTCTTCGCTGGCAGCCTTAACTAATTTGTCATTAGCATCAAGTGCTCCGAATATCTCTACACTCTCGGCAGTTTCACGGCCTTTTTTCACTTCAACACGTTGTGTTTTGTTGTCTTTTACACGTATAACAAAGACTCCTTCAGAAGTATTGATTACAGCCGATTTAGGTACTACAAATGTGCTGTCCTGCGCTTTAAGCGGAAGAAGAACCTCTGCCACCATTCCCGGTAAAAGTTTGTTGTCGCTATTGATAACGTCCATCTCTACACGTTCAGAACGTAGTCTCAGGTCCAGAGCACCAGACATACGTTGTATCTTGGCTTTGAAGTTATCATTAGGAAGTGATCGAACATTGAAACCAATCTCATCGCCATTTTTCAGATAACCGGTATACATTTCAGGAACTGATACTGCCAGTCTTAATTTCTTTTGGTCCTGAACGGTAAGCAATGGCAGATCTGAACCTTTTCCGGCCGGGCCTACATAGGCACCTGTGTTTATGTTACGTGCTGTTACAATTCCTGTAAAAGGAGCGCGTATTTGTAAATAGCCTTGGTTAACCTGTATCTCACGAACGGCAGCCCTTGCAGCCTGTAATTGGGCATAATCCGAACTTTTTCTGGCAAGTGCCTGATCAAGGTCATTTTTAGAGATGGTACCCTCAACTTTACTTGTTTCAAGAATACGGTTATAGTTGGCATTACTGCCGGTGTAAACTGCTTCAAGCGAATGAAGCCTTGATTGTGCCGCAGCAAGCTGTGAGCTTATCTCCGGCGCTTCAAGCTGTATCAGTAGCTGGCCTTCTGTAACCTGAGAACCGATGTCTACTTTCAGTTCTTTTACGTAGCTCGCTACTTTAGCATATAGATCTACCTGACGGAAACCTGATAGTTCTGCCGGAAGGCGGATCTCCGATGATAATTTTTCTTTTTTAAGGTCGAATGTTTCTATTACGGGAGCAGTATCAAAGGGAACCGCTTCCTTTTTTTCCTCGCCGCAGCTGTTGAGTAGAAGTGCAGCCAGCAATAGTGCCGATGGGATGAATGTCTTTTTCATTTTATTGGTGTTCTATAGTAGGTACATAAAATTTACTTTCTTTATCTTCAGGATCAAGGGAAACTGATTGTGTAGAGGCTTTGCCTTGTGCCCAAGCGAATATAAGCGGAAGGATGATAAGCACTGCAAAAGTAGAGAACAATAATCCCCCAATTACAGCTCTTCCCAGCGGTGATACCTGCTCTCCGGCTTCTCCGTGGCCAATTGCCATCGGAAGCATACCGGCAATCATCGCAACTGATGTCATGATGATAGGGCGAAGGCGGAGCGATGCAGCTTCCCTCGCTGATTGCAGTGCATTACCATTCTTTCTCCGTAACTGTTCGGCATTGGTAATTAGAAGTACTGCATTGGCAATAGATACCCCAACCGACATAATAATACCCATATACGACTGAAGGTTAAGTGTAGAGCCTGTTGCAAGCAACATAAGCAATGCACCAAGTACTACCGCAGGTACAGTTGTCAGTACTACAAGCGATACCCTGAACGACTGGAAGTTTGCAGAAAGCATCAGGAAAATAACCACTACGGCTACCAGTAATCCTGATTCCAGGCTGCTCATGGTTTCTACCAATACTTTGCTTAATCCTATCGGTTCTATGAACAGTCCTCTCGGAAGTTCGCCAAGGCCCGTAATTACTTTGTTTACATCTTTAGTTGCGGTACCAAGGTCGGTGTGATCTATGTTTGCCGTTACAGATATATACGGCATGGCACCAAGGTTATCGTTTTCACCGTGAGTTTCAGATGGCGTAATTAAAGCAACATCTCCTAATACCGGTCTTACAGAGTTTTTAAGCAACGGAATCTCATTGATGTCGTTTTTGGTCATCATGTTGTTAAGCGGTACCTGAACCTGTACGTTGTAAGATAGCCCTGCTTTTTCGTCGATCCAGGTGTTTTTCTCTGTGTAACGCGAAGATGACGTTGAAGCTATCAGCGAACGCGAAACATCATTCATATCAACTCCCAGTTGAGCAGCCCTTGTACGGTCTATATTGATGTCCAGTGCAGGGTAGTGGATTGGTTGTGCAATTTGTACATCCCTGAAATAATCTTTTTGTTTCAGTCCGGCAATGATCTTATTAGCGTACTCCTCATTCAGTTTTTTATTCTTGCCGGCTATTCGTATCTCAACAGGAGTAGGTGATCCCTGGCTAAGTACTTTATCAGTAAGTTCTATAGGCTCAAATGAAATCGAAGCACCCGGAACATTCTTTTTAATACGCGCCCTAAGCTCGTCTTTAAAGGTATCCATATCGCCATTATGATAATCTTTTAAAGCAATCTGGAATACTGCCTCATGAGGCCCTGCCATGAACAGGTAAATAGGAGAAACCGAGAACAACGATGGGTGCGTACCTACATAAACCGAAGATATACCCATATGTTCTTTACCTACCATTTGCTCAATTTCTTTCAGCACGTCCTGAGCTTTTTCTTCGGTACGTTCTATTCGGGTACCATCAGCAAGGCGCATTCTTATCTGGAACTGGCTTGAGTTTACTTTAGGGAATACATCCTGTCCGATTACATTAAGTAGTACTACAGCCAGAGCAGTTATTCCAAGCAGATAGGCAATACCTACAAACTTACGTTTAGGCATAAGGCTGTCTATCATTTTCATGAAACGTACCCTAAAGCGTTCAAAACGGCTCAGTTTGCCATTATCATCATAATCTTCCCTTTCGGCAAAATCGTGTTTATCGTTAGTAGTGTGTGCTGCCCCATGTCCTCCGGCTTTCATCAGCCAGTTCGCCATTACAGGAACAAATGTCTGCGAAAGCAGGAATGATATTACCATCGAGAAACCAATTGCCATTGCTAATGGAAGGAAAAGAGCTCCCGGAATACCTTTCATGGTGAATGCCGGTGCAAATACCGCAATAATACATAGTAATATCAATAGTTTAGGTAAGGCTATCTCCTTACAGGCATCCCATATGGCGAGGGCTTTTGGCTTGCCCATGTCGAGGTGCTGGTGAATGTTCTCAATGGTTACCGTACTCTCATCTACAAGAATACCAATAGCCAGTGCCAGTCCACTCAGTGACATCAGGTTAATGGTCTGACCGAATAATTTAAGGAATAGTACCCCTGATATAACCGAAATAGGGATTGTAAGGATAACGATAAGCGCAGCCCTTCTGTCACCTAGGAAAAGGATAACCATCAATCCGGTAAGTACCGCTCCGATGATACCTTCTGTTATCAAACTTTTTACGGAGTTGATTACATATACCGACTGGTCGAATTCATAAGATATTTTAACGTCTTCCGGTAGTGTACTCTGTATTTTAGGAAGATTGGCTTTAAGATTTTTTACCACTTCCCATGTTGAAGCGTCACCAGCTTTGGCGATACTCACATATACAGAACGTTTACCGTTGATAAGTGCATAACCGTTAGTGATATCGGCACCATCTTTTACAGATGCTACATCACCCAATGAAAGGTTTTGAACACCACCTTTGAATAAAGGGATCTTTTCAAAATCCTTAATTTCTTTTATAGTATTGTTTGTTGGCGTAAGGTAGTTTTTGTCACCTATCCTTACGTTACCCGATGGGGCCGTCTGGTTGTTTATCCTTATGGCTTCAACAATCTGATCCGGCGTTAGGTTGTGCGCACGAAGCTGAGCAGGGTCAACATTGATCTCTATAGTTCTTGGACTACCACCAAACGGAGGAGGAGAAAGTAATCCGGGAATAGAGGTAAATGAGGCTCGTACATATACGTTGGCTAAATCCTGAAGCTCATTATTGGTACGTGTTTTACTGCTCAATACTAATTGTCCTACCGGAAGCGAAGAAGCATCAAAACGGATAACAAACGGCGGTTGTGATCCCGGTGGGAAAGCTGCCTGAATCCTGTTTGACAGGGCACTTAGCTCGGCGGCTGCCTGAGCCATATTAGTATCTTCATAATAGGTAACCTTCATCAGGGTAAGTCCCTGTATGTTTTTAGTTTCTATCGATTTTACGCCATTGGCAAACAACATGATGTTGATGTAGTTTTTGGCGAAATAGGATTCCATCTGGTCGGGTGTGTACCCACCAAAAGGGTGTGCAAGGTAAATAACGGGAAGGTTCATTTTAGGTAAGATGTCAACCTTTACGTCCCTGATCGCCCCGATACCGAAAAAGAATAATCCGGCAACGAGTACTAGTATCGAGATAGGTTTGCGGAGTGCAAAACGTATTAAGTTCATATCTAACAGTGAATTAGAATTCGTTGATAAAAAGGTTAAAGTCGCCGGTTGCAGCTGCTTTCATTAGCAATGCCTGCCATACATTGGTATAAATAATGTCGCGATCAGTCTCAGCACGGTTAAGCGTATACATAGCCTGAGTAACATCTACCAGATTGGTAAGGCCGTTGTTGTAGAGTGCGGTTCGCTGCAGGTAAGCCTGTTGTGCTGCGCGTACCTGTTTTGGTGCTTCGCTGAAATTTTGCATTGAATAGTCAAAACGGACATTAGCTGCATCTTCCTGTGCTTTAAGCTGTAGGTCTACCGCCTGGTATTCGTCTTTCAGTCCCTGAGAAATCAGTTTTTGGGCGCTTACTTTTTTAGATGAACGTGCAATTGAGGTAAGATTCCATGTCATACCAACCCCTAATAGATAGTTTTGGCGTGTAGGGTCTATGCCATCAAAATAATTTCGGGTAAATGCTGTCTGGTCAACTGCATAATTGCTGCTAAAACCGGAAGCCCTTGTCTGGAATACGCCAAACATACTGAAGGTAGGGTAGTATTCCCTTTTATACAGCCCCATTTGGGTGTCGCTCAGTTCAATCCTGCTTTTGTAGAACTGGCGTACAGGATTGTTAAGGCTGTCAGCCTGATTGGTTCCTGTAATACCGGCTTTGGGAATAGAAGCAACAAATGTAGTATCGGCTGTAAAATCGGCGGGTTCAACCCCCATAAGCTCTACCAGTTTGTTGTTTTGCAGTTTTACCTGTTCCTTAATCTGGTTCAGGGCAATTTTAGCACGGGATACTTCGGCAGCTGCCAATGTTGAATCTACGCCGGCTAATAAACCATTTTTAACCCTGATAGCTGCGTTTTTGTGGACAACTTCAGCCCTGTCAAGGTTTTTAATCTGAGAGCGTTCCAGTCGCTGACTGGCTAAAAGATTCAGGTAAGCTCCGGCAATTTTTACTTTCTGCTGAAATTGTTCCTGCTCAAAGTCTTTTTGCTGTCTGTTGGCATCGGCTTTGGCAATGTTAATGCGTTGCTGCATCCTTCCAAAGGTAAAAAAATCCCAGTTCATGTTAACCAGATACAGGGCTCCAAAGGCCGCATTCCAGTTTTGTTCTGGAAGCGGAAGCCCTGACGAGGCTACTCCAAGTCCGCCAAGTCCGTAAAGCGGACCATTCTGTCCGTTTACAGTACCGTAATCCTGCTGTGCCGAAAGGTTCAGGTTAGGCAGGTAATCACGTTTGGCCTGTTTTACAGTTTCCTGTGCTGCTTTGGCATAGCTTTCTTTGGCTTTTACAAGGCCGTAGTTGGCAATGCCTTTGTCTACCGCATCCTTTAGCGAAAGCTTTGTCTGGCTAAAACCGCTAAGGGAGCAGAGCAGAAGGAATAACGTTAGTTTTTTTGAGTGCATTGTAGTAAGTGATTATAGAATAAGATGTTTTATGTAAATTACTGGCAAAAGTAAAACAGGTATTTTGGCTAAGCCGATTTTTAATGATGAATTGAATTCGTCATACAAATTGTTACAGTTATGTATATAAGTAGTTACTTTGCAGTAAGAAATGTAATTAAATGAATAAATTTTTCCGGAATGTAATTGAGAATAAATGGTGGCAGGAGTTTTTTATACTGGCATTCTCTTTCATTCTTTTTACCCTTAACGACTGGATACTTATCAAGTCATGGCGCGGCATATGGTCGGGTTGTGCTTATTTCCTTATGTTATACGGACACGCACAACTTAACCGCTTTTTACTGTTGCCTATATTGCTCAAAAAACATAAAATATTCCTGTATATATTCCTTTCGGCAATATTGGTTTTTGGCTTTTCTGTAATAATGTATGAGGTAACAACCCTGTGGATATACAAGAATTGTTTTCTTTACAAATCGTCAGAACAAAAAAGTTATGTATTCCAGGCGGCGACACTGGTGGCAACACTCATTTGTATCCTTTCGGTACATATGATACTCAAGTTTTATCGTGATCGTAAAAATCTTGATCAGGAAAAACTTTTGTACAATCAGGCACAGCTTAATTCACTCAGGGAGCAGCTTAATCCACACTTTTTGTTCAATACGTTCAATACGCTTTATGGTATTAGCCTTCAGTACCCACAGCGTACACCGGGGCTTATCATGCATGTATCACAGCTAATGCGTTATCAGTTGGAAAGTAACGAAAGGCAGTGTGTAGCTTTAGAAGATGAAATAAGCTTTATCAGCAGTTATATAGAGCTTGAGAAAGAGCGTGTGGGTTACAGATGTAACATCAGCTTTAATAGTGAGATTGATGATGCCAATTCGTATAAGATTCCACCGATGCTTCTAATCTGTTTTATAGAAAATGCTTTTAAGCATGGTACATGTACTATTGAAAAATGCTTCGTAGATGTTGATATTACGGTAAAGGAAGGTAAACTTGAAATGGTAGTGAGAAACTCATTGCCGGAAAAGAAAACCGAAGTGATATCTACAAAAATAGGCATCAAAAACACTACAGAACGACTAAGGCTGCTATATGGCAGTAATTATTCGCTGGATATACAGGAAACCGATATTTATACCGTAAATTTACAGTTACACCTAAAGAGGTATGAGTCAGTTCGTTAAAAAATGTATCATCATAGATGATGAACCGGCAGCGCATTATGTTCTGGCTAACTATATAAGCCAGAATCCATTGCTCGAACTTGTATTTCAGGGGTATAATGGGGTAGAAGCAATGGAATATCTTGAGAATAATACGGTAGACCTTATGTTCCTTGATATTGATATGCCTGAGATTTCAGGTATAGAGATGCTGCAGAAACTGGATAAGCCACCGCGCACCATACTTACAACCGCTTACAGCGAATTTGCCCTTGAAAGCTATGAGTATGGGGTTCTGGATTATTTGTTGAAACCAATATACCATCCTCGTTTTGTAAAGGCGATAGACCGTTTCTTCGAAATGGAAGGAACCGTACAGGAACCTGCTAAAGAAGAGGAACTGACGGGAAATATCTATGTAAAAGTGGACAGTGATACTATCCCTATCGAGCTAAACAGCATTTTGTACGCTCAGAGTTATGGTAATTATGTAAAGATCATTACCCAGAAGCGTAATTACCTGGCTACTATTACAACCAATGATATGGAAAAGATGTTGCCTTCCTCTCAGTTTATGAGGTCGCATAAATCGTATATCATTGCCCTGGACAAGGTGGATGAGGTAATGAAAGACCATGTAGTGATTAAACGCAATCCTGTGCCTATCGGGATTACCTATCGACGTGAGTTGGCAGACAAATTGAAACATTTGATCAAAAACTAAATAAATAACACAAAAACAATCTAAAACTATGATTCAGGTTAAAGCTTTTGCGGCCTATGATGCGGAGACGCCTCTTAAGCCTTTTGAATTTGAACGCAAAGAAGTTGGCCCTAACCAAGTGCAGATAGAGATTTTATACAGTGGTGTTTGCCACTCTGATATCCACACTGCTAAAGGTGATTGGGGTCCTGCAATTTATCCATTGGTTCCGGGACACGAAATTGTGGGAAGAATTATTAAAACAGGCGATAAAGTAACTAAATTTTCTGTTGGAGAACTTGCAGGTGTTGGATGCTTTGTTGACTCTTGTCGTACATGTGCAAGCTGTAAAGAAGGCGAGGAACAATACTGCGAAGAAGGTATGACAGGAACATACAACAGCTATGAGCGTGGTACCAAAACTCCTACCTATGGAGGGTACTCTACCACGATTACTGTAGATGAGAGCTATGTACTTCATGTATCTGAAAATCTTGATATTAAAGGTGTGGCTCCTTTGCTTTGTGCCGGTATTACAACCTATTCTCCGCTTCGTTACCTTAATGTAGGTAAAGGACATAAAGTGGCAGTATTAGGATTGGGAGGCTTAGGCCATATGGCTGTAAAGTTTGCAGCATCTTTTGGAGCTGAGGTTACTATGCTTAGTACATCGCCATCGAAAGAGGCTGATGCCAAAGCGCTGGGGGCACATAATTTTGCCCTGACTTCAGACCCTGCTGTTATGGCATCACTTGCCAACAAATTTGATGTTATCATCAATACGGTTTCGGCAAAGCATGATTATAATACTTACCTGAACCTGCTGAACAAGAATGGTACTATGGTAATTGTAGGATTACCTCCTGCCGGCGAACCAATACAGGCTTTTAATCTGGTAATGAAACGCAGAGCAGTTATGGGTAGCCTTATAGGTGGTATAAAAGAAACGCAGGAGATGCTTGATTACTGTGCTGAGCACAATATTACTTCTGATGTTGAGATCATTGATATGGATTACATTAACGAAGCATATGAGAGAATGGACAGAAGCGATGTAAAATATCGTTTTGTTATCGATATGGCTTCAATGAAATAAAAAGCAGTAGGGAGAGTTCATTTAAGGTTATATGCTTTCCTGAAAGCTTTTTGAAAAGGGCAACTTGTAGGGTTGCCCTTTTTTATTGAATCAGGGCAATGGCTATACTGCTCAACCCAAGATATAAGCATAGCGGTGAGAAATAGCGGCTGTCGTTTTTAGCGAAAAGCGTTCCTTTTATGGTTTTGAAGAAACCGACATATTTAAAATCGCCTGTGGCTCCTAGCAAAAATACGATTCCTATTGTGAGGGTGGCGTATTTAATAAAATCATCGGAAAGATATTCGTTATAAATACCAAGGTCACCGACAGTAACAAAAGCAAAAATACCAAGGAAAGCAGCTATAATAAAGGTTACTAAAATACCGGGTTCAAAAAGTGCTTTTCCATCAGGCAGGGTGGGTATTACGCCTTCTTTACCCAGGCTGCCGTTCAACGCCCAGTATACATGGATAAAAGAAAGCATGATAAAGATTGCTGTATTTATGAGTATAAAAAAAATCATCAGGTTGCGGTTTGCCTAAAGGTAAGCAATCCTACTGATGATTCTTTTAATACTATGCTAAAATGCCTTTATCTATTTTGACAAAACGTCGTTTATTTCAGGAGTTTTATCAAACATTTTTTTAGCGAAAGGACAAAGCGGGATTATCTTTTTATTGTTTTCCCTTGCATAAGTTACCGCTGCGTCAAGCAGTTTTCGACCTATGCCTTTAAACTCGGGATTCCCTTCGGTATGATCGATGATGAATGTATTTTCGTTAGACCATACATAGGTCATTATACCGGCTTTAATGTCACCTTCTTTAGCGCTGAAGTAGCCTTTTTTGCCGTCGTCTGAGTGTTTTATTTCCATTAGGGTTGGTTATTTTTTGATATTGAAATTAGGATTTTGAGGAGGTAAAGGAACATATCCTGTCTCACCCGGAATTTTAGGGAAGGTCTGGTCTATCCAGCGTTGTTTAGCATCTTCTATCATTTCAGAAGTTGTAGCTACAAAATTCCAGTAGATATGCCTTGGTTCAGGGAATGCTTCTCCTCCAAATATGTAAACGGTTGTGTTTTCGTTCATGGTAAACTCACATATTGAGGCATCTTTGGCAACCAGAAGCTGTTTAGGTTCAAAGGTACTGCCGTCACTCTCTATGCTTCCTTCCAGTATATATAGGCCGCTTTCACCATACAGGTCTTTACCAATCTGAAGTTTTTCTTTGCCTTTGCTTTTCAGTTCTAAAAAATATAAAGGGCTGTATACGGGTACTTCCGATTTTTTTCCGAAAGCTTCCCCTGCAATCAGCTTAGCATCTACAGAGCCTATTTTCCAGGTTGGCATACCGTCTTCTTCTATATGGGCAAATGATGGCTCCATTTGCTCGAGATGTTTAGGCAAAGCTACCCATATCTGTAATCCGTGTAGGGATTTGTCCGAATGGCGAAGATATTCCGGTGTACGTTCAGAGTGTACTATACCTTTACCTGCGGTCATCCAGTTTACCTGGCCGGGTTTTATTTCTACCTCAGTTCCCAAGCTATCGCGGTGCATAATACTGCCTTCAAACAGATAGGTTAGGGTAGACAGGCCTATATGAGGATGCGGACCCACGTCCATATTCTCACGTTCGCTAAGTGTCACAGGTCCCATGTGATCGATAAAAGCAAATGGGCCAACGGTTCTTTTTTCACGGAAAGGCAGTAATCTTCCAACAAGGAAATTGCCTATATCGCTTGGGCGTTCTTCTATTATAAGGCCGATGTTTGACATAATGGTTGTTTTTAAGAGTCGGTTAAAGTTAATGAATTTACTCCATTTTTAGAAGTATGATAATGTTCTGATTAAAATAGAGAAGCAGCTGACGGGCTGCCTCTCATTGGTAACTAAAAACTAATAAAACTAAAAATTATAGTGTGATAAATACCGATGATCTTATGGCATCGGTAATATTCTTTGTTTTGTGGCCTTTGCCGATGGTGTCTTCTACTAAAAGAACTTCTCCTGCATTAAAGGTGCGTTTATCGCCAAGGGAGGTCTCAATTTCTATTACACCATCCATAAGCAATATATACTGACGGGCAGGGGCATTATGAAAGTCATAATCATATTGCTGTACCACCTTCCTGAAAATGATGTTACCAGCTTTTTGTGCTTCTGACAGGAAACCAATTTCCCCGCCATCATTCAAAGGGATATTGATGTTCTCAAAATGGCTGTCACCATTGGCATCGGCATATATACGGGTAATAGCGAATGATTCCATTAACTGAAGTTTTTTTCCAGCCATTCGGCAGAAAGTTTTACATCATCCATAGTCAGGTTATGCCCTGTTGGCAGCTCATGGTAGTCTACTTTAAAGCCTAGCTCTTCCAGAGTCAATACATAGATTGGCGTTGCTGAAGGCTCAATGGTTGGATCGGCTACACCTGAACTGAAAAATACCGGAATAGCACGTTCCGTACCTTGGGATTTGATTGTTTTAAACGGCTGCATAGGTCGGTATAATACCGCACCGGCTAAAAAGTCAGGATATTTTACTAATGTAGACCCGGCAATATTGGCACCATTAGAGTAGCCAAGCGCTACAACTTTAGAACTGTCAAAACCTTCCTCAACTGCAACAGCTTTAATAAAGGCTACAAGTTCATCAGTACGGAAGTCAAGATCCTGTTCATCAAAAACGCCCATACCTAAACGTTTAAAAAAACGAGGCATACCGTTTTCGCTTACATTACCGCGAACGCTTAATATATTATAGCTTGTGCCAAAATTTGCAGCTAGCGGTAGCAGGTCGTTTTCATTTCCACCCGTACCGTGAAGCAACAGGATGGTATAAGCATCGACATCAGCCGATGCTTTATATACATATTTTAATGGTTGAAAATCCATAACATTAATTTTTAAAATTAATTGACAGGTACTAAATGTGCTTCGATAGCGGCACGCTGTGCTTCGTACTGTGCAGGCAGTTTAAGGCCTTTACCAAGGTTTTCAAGTTCTTCATCTACGGTAAAGCCCGGGTTATCAGTTGCAATTTCAAACAATACGCCTCCCGGTTCCCTAAAATATAGTGAATGGAAATACTGTCTGTCAATCTGTGGGGTTATGTTAAGTCCTGCGGCAGCTACTTTTTCACGGAAGTGCATTAGTATTTCGTCATTTTTTACCCTGAAGGCTACGTGGTGTACTGACCCGTTTGCTACGTGGCCACGTTTTTCAGACGGTAATTCTACAAGGTCTACTATTGCAGCCTGGTTTACAGTATCGGTAGCATAGCGGTAACGGTTAGATTCCTGTGATACCAGTTTGTAACCAAAGATGTCTGTCAGTACACCTGCTGTTCCTTTAATATCGTTAAGGGTTATCGTTACATTATGAAAACCTCTTGTGGCGTGAGCGGCTTTTATTTCGTCAGTTTCCCACGGTTTGCGGTCGTCGTTTTCCTGTTCGATAAGTTCCAGTTTCAGTCCGTCAGGATCAAGAAAGGTTAGATATCTTTCGCCAAACTTCTCAGCAGGTTTGTTATAGATAACATTGTATTTTTCAAAACGTTCTACCCACCATTCAAGGCTTCCTTTAGGAACAGAATAGCCAATCTCTGTTGCCATTCCTGAACCTCTTCTGCCTTGCGGTATGCCTTCACCCCACGGGAAGAAAGTAAGTATAGTACCGGCACTTCCTATTTCATCACCAAAATAAAAGTGGTATGTTCCCGGATCGTCAAAGTTTACTGTTTTTTTGATGAAACGTAGACCTAAAATATGAGAGTAAAAATTAAAGTTGCGTTTGGCATCTCCTGCAATAGCAGTTATGTGATGAATGCCTAAAATTGTATTTTCCATGGTTATATATGTTTTAATTTGATAGTGTAAAATTACTTCCGGTCATAATCCTGTACATTGAACTGGGACAAGAAAGTAATTACACCATAACAGGCAATTACTGTACCTATACTATAAAAGGCCGTTTTATTGGCTTTATAGGTAATTGAGCCTGGTATTACTAACGATATGCCGTAAATTATCAATAGTACCACGATATTCAGAACATTGGTATAATCCTTATATTTACAGAAACCAAACTATATATGTTCGATAACTTTATCAATTACCTGCAATCTAAACTTACCCTAACTCCTGAGCACATTGCACTGGTGGAGAGCGTGTGCAGGATGAAAAAACTTCGCCGCAGGCAATACCTGCTGCAGGAAGGTGATGTTTGGCACTACAATGCTTTTGTGTCTAAAGGCCTGGTGAGAACATATAGGGTAGATGATAAAGGAATAGAGCATATATTTCAGTTTTCTCCTGAGAACTGGTGGGCAGGCGACAGGCACAGTTATTTGTATGGTGATCCTGCTAAATTTAATATTGAAGCATTAGAAGATAGTGAGGTCATTCTTATTGCTAAAGGTGATTTTGAGAACCTGCTGGAAGTTATTCCGGGTTATAATACATTCCAGAGGAATTTGCTGGAGCGTAGCTTTGTGGTATTGCAGCACCGCATACATATGGGTAACAGCTATACAGCAGAGGAAAAATACAATGAATTCATTAAAACCTATCCTAATATATTAAACAGGATACCACAGCACATGATAGCATCGTATGTTGGTGTTTCTCCTGAAACACTCAGCAGGATACGGAACAATGCTGCTAAAAAATAACACTCTGTTATAGTATAGACTCCTGATATCAACAGGAGTTTTTTATACCCTGAATTTTGTTGATATAGGTCAATAGTTTTTTCTGATTTGGGTCAATGTTTTGAGGAGGCCTTCCGTTGCAACTTTGTAACAGAAAAACCAACGAAATGGTTGCTCTGAAAAACATATAAATCATTAATAATTAAATTACTTATTATCATGTCAACTTTAGTAAATAAAACAGCATTAGTAACAGGAGGAAGCCGCGGAATAGGAGCAGGAATAGTTAGAAGATTAGCACAGGATGGTGCCGATGTAGCCTTTACCTATGTATCAGGTAAAGAACAGGCCGAAAATCTTGTAAAAGAAATAGAAGCTTTAGGCCGTAAAGCAGTAGCAATACAGGCCGATGCAGCCGTTGCAGTATCGGTAGCAGCATCAGTAGAAACTACAGTAGCTAAATTAGGGAAACTGGATATACTTGTAAACAATGCAGGTATCGGCATTATGGGGCCTATCTATACATTTGCCCTTGAAGATTATGACAAAACTTTTGATATTAACGTTCGTGCCGTGTTCGTAGCCATTAAAGCGGCACTTAAACACATGACAAACGGAAGCCGAATTATTACCATAGGTAGTACCAACGCTACCCGTATGCCATTTGAAGGAGGTTCAGTTTATGCAGCAAGCAAAGCGGCTATACAGGGTATGACTACAGCTATGTCGAGAGATCTTGGACCATTAGGAATTACTATCAATAATGTGCAGCCGGGCCCGGTAAATACAGATCTTAATCCTGAAAATGGTGAATTTGCCGATTTCTTAAGAACTCAGTTACCTGTTGGAAGATATGCTCACGTGGATGAAATAGCAGCCTTTGTATCGTTCCTTGCAGGGCCTGAAGCAGGTTATATTACCGGTGCGAGCCTTAATATAGACGGTGGATTTAAAGGTTAATTTTAGATTATATAATAGATAAAGACAGCTTAACGGCTGTCTTTTTTTGTTTGATGTCTTATAGAATATATATCTTTGGATAACCAACTAAACCTTACTCTTCATGAAATACCTTTCTGTTTTCCTAAAATCGGTATGGCTAAATATCGGAGGAATTCTCTCTGTTGTAGCTATTTATTATTTGCTTACCGTTATCGATCAGGGTATTGATGTTGTAATACAATCAGGCGAAAACCTTTCTCCGGCACTGTGTACTATTGCCGGGTGTGTCCTATGGTCAATAATATTATGGTATAGCGGAAGGATGCTGAGTTACATTAAACAGCAGAAACGCTATGATAAGAATCCGGTTGATATGAATGCAGTCGATGCGAAGCAAAGAGCATTGATTATGTATACAACCAGATTGCAAAAGCATATGCCAAGGCTTATAGCGTTCAATTGTTTTGTATGCTTACAGGCGGCAATCATAAGTTTGCCTACAGCATCGCCCACGCTTGACGGATGGCAGCTGATACTTTTTATACTGGTTCATAATGCATTTTATTTTTTACTGAATGCTTCGCTTAAAGCAGGAGCAGAACGATGGAAACGTATCGTTGCTTTTACTTTTATAATTTTCTATAGTATTGTTGCTATTACATTCATAACCAAGTCGGCGGTAGGTGATGTGTCAGTAGGTGCCAACAGGCATATATTCTGGTTATTCTGTTATCTGCTCATTTTCTTTTTATTGGAGTGTTTTGCGGTTTTCTTTTTTATAAAACGAAGAGAGCGTATTGACAGGGAAAGGGCGAAAGATGATTCTTTTCCGAACAACAGGATTACTCGTATGATGAATTTCCTTAAAATAAGGGAAGACTTTATAGGCGCTGAACAATGGGGCTTTAAATTATTTACAGGTTTTGCTATCGCTGCGGCAATCATGTATTTTTCGGGGATATTCTCAATTTACGTTTCCTGTTTTATAGGAGCTTTAGCTTTCGCATTACTGGCAATGGGTATTATCATAGGGATCGCCAATATCATTACTATGATCAATATCCGCACTAAGATAAACTTCTTTTTGTTCATTTATATATGGGCCTTTTTTATAGGAAGCATTAAAGATCCGTATAAGGTGCGGACACTTAAAGCAAAAGAAGATTTCACCTATGCCACTATACGTCCTTCAACCGATAAATACCTGAACGACTGGTTTTATAAGCGTATGAAACTGATGGAAAGCAGTGATGTTTATAAAAACAATCCTGATAAAAAGTTTGATGTATATGTAGTACTTTCTGACGGAGGCGCATCAAGGGCAGGGCAGTGGTCAAGTAGCGTATTGTGCGATTTGCAGGACATGAGCGTTAAAAACGACCCTGATAATACATTTAAAGATCATTTGTTGTGCCTTGCCGGGGCTTCGGGAGGGACTATTGGCAATACAGCATTTTATTCGTTGTTAAAAGCTGATGAAGAACATCCTATACAAGGATATAGAAAATACAGTGACAGCTTTTTTGAGAAAGACTTCCTGACATTTACATTAGGCCGAATGCTGGGCCCGGATATTTTTCAATATATCATTCCGTTTTGTTTTGACAACAGGGCAGATGCATTAGAAAGAGGATTCTCAGAAAGTCCCGCTGAAAATGATATACCACCAAAGGTAGACACCCTGATACCTCATTTTTACAACAGGCCATTGTCTAAAGTCTATGATTATTCAGGAAGTCTGCCGTTGCTGTTTATCAATGTTACGCAGGTTGACAATAGTTATCCGGGAATAATAAGTCCAATTATTCCCAGAAGGGAAAAACAGAAATGGTATCGCACCGATGTGCTTGAACTGGTAGACAGCCTTAAAAAGAAAGATGCAAAAGCAGATATCCGTTACAGTACAGCTGCGGCATTAAGTTCACGATTTCCTTTTGTATCACCGGCCGGTAAGATACATGACAGGTATTTTGTAGATGGTGGATATTATGATAACTCAGGGGCCGGTACAACGCTGGAATTCCTTCAGCAGCTTAAAATTTATCTGGAAAGCAAAAAAGGAACGAGTAGAAGCGGAAAAGTCGGATGGCTAGTGATTTTTTGGAGTTGGTTTGGAAATAAAAGAATAGGAAAATGTAAGTTGTTTCAAATTTAAGAAGTTGTTTGAATAATAGAACTTTTTTAATTGGTATCTTTTTTGTCCGATCTGTTAAGTCACTGACATGGTCAGATATTTCCGCTTTTTCCAACTCATACTCCTTTTCCCATCATTCCGTTTTCCAACTCTGCTCGTTCCTTTTTTGCTTT
>QFQM01000077.1 GCA_003243255.1 Flavobacterium psychrophilum
GCTTATAATAAGACTTTAGGTAAACATAACATTAATGCAACAGGAGGTTATTCTTATTACAATAATATTTATAAAGGTTTTGGTGCTCAAAGAAGCGGATTTGTTACCGATCTTTTTGGCTACAATAACTTAGGTGCAGGATATAACTATCGCTTAGGAGATGTTTATTCGTATAAAGGAGAATCAGACCTTGTTTCATTCTATGGAAGGGCTAACTACTCTTTTGATAGTAAATATATGCTTACAGGAACTGTAAGGAGAGATGGTTCAAGCCGTTTTGGTGCTAATAACAAATGGGGAACATTCCCATCGGTATCGGCAGCATGGAGAATTACTGGTGAAGAATTTATGCAGTCTACAGGAAACTGGCTGACTAACTTAAAGATTAGGGGAGGTTATGGTGTTACCGGTAACCAGGATGGTATTGGTGAGTACAAATCACTTTCAATTCTTGGGGTAGGCCGTGACAGTTACTATGATCCTGCTACAGGAACATGGAGTCTTGCTTATTCTCCGGTTCAGAATCCTAACCCGGACCTTAAATGGGAATCTACTAAACAAACCAATATTGGTATTGATTTTAGTTTATTCAACAGGATTACAGGTTCATTTGAATGGTATAATAAAGAGACTAACGACCTTTTATACACTTATCAGGTGCCACAGCCACCATATTTAGTAGGTACTATGCTTGCTAACGTTGGAGACTTGTCAAATAAAGGTATTGAACTTACATTAAATGCTAATGTTATTCAGAACGATAATTTTACCTGGGATGTGAACTTTAATTTTGCTAAAAACAAGCAAAAAATAGAAAAGCTTTCTAACCAGACTTACAAAACGGATGTTATTTACAGTGGTTCGTTACACGGACTTTCAGGTATGTCTAACCAGTTCTCTCAAATTATTAAAGAAGGTTACCCTGTAGGAACTTTTTGGGGTAAGAAAAGCGAAGGCCTTGACGAAAACGGAAATATAATTGTAGGAGATGAAGATCAGGAAATTGGTACTGCACAGCCTGATTTCAGTTTAGGTTTTGGTATGAACTTTACCTATAAAAACTTTGACTTTGGTTTTACAGGTTACGGAATGTTTGGCCAGGATATACTTAATGCAACAGATATGATGCTTAACGATCCTAACAGGCTGCCATCGTATAATGTGACTGATGATTATCTGACAAGCGGTATTACATCGTCACCTCAGTACTCAAGCTACTGGATAGAAGATGGTTCATTCTTCAGATTACAGACAGTTACACTGGGTTATACAGTTCCAATGAAATCTGCATCTAAATTACGTTTGTATGTAACAGGTCAAAACCTGGCAGTATTTACAAACTACAAAGGTGTTGACCCTGAGGTAAACTTCAGCGGACTTGATAATCCGGGAATTGACAGGTTTAATAACTATCCAAGGCCAAGAACAATCACTTTCGGATTGAACTTTACACTTGCTAACTAATAGAATAGATAAACTATAAAATATATCAAATGAAAGTCAAAATAATAGCTGCGGTATTTTTTAGCTCGCTCTTTACTTTATCTTGTACTAATCTTGATGAAGAATTGTATGACAAGGTACCGGACGATGAATTTGGAAAGACTCCAACAGAGATTGAAGCTCTTGTAGGAGGGGCATACTCTTCGTTAAGAGGTTTCAGTGATGCAACATCTAACTCTTTCCCCGGAAGTGAGTATGTGTTTTTCCTTAACGAGGTCGCTTCTGATGAAGCAACATTACCTACAAGGGGTACTGACTGGTATGACGGCGGACGTTACCAGGATTTACAAAGACACCAATGGAATTATGAAAATGGTACTATACTTTCGGCATGGCGTTATTGCTATGCAGGTATTGCCAAGGTAAATGCCATCATCTATCAGGTAGATAAATCAGGCTTGACAGATGAGGCTAAAAAGCCTATTTATGCCGAACTAAAATCAATCAGGGCATATTACTACTATATGTTGCTTGATATGTTTGGTAATGTGCCGATTGTTGTAAATTTTGAAGATACAGGATTACCTTCAAACTCTACACGTCAGGAAGTATATAACTTTGTTGAGACTGAGTTACTGGAAGCATTACCATACCTGAAATCAAATGTTGTATACTCTAAGTTTACTAAAAATGTTGCCTATTCATTATTGGCAAGATTATATCTTAACTCTGAAGCCTTTGTAGGTACAGCACGTTGGCAGGATTGTCTTGATATGTGCCAGAATATTTCGGGATATACATTAACACCTGATTATTTTGCGAGTTTCCTGACTAATAATCAGACTTCATCGGAGATAATCTTTGCAATTCCTTATGATCAGAAAGCAGGTACTGTAGGTAACTATATGAATTCAATGAGCTGCCACTACCTGCACAGGTTTACGGTTTCACCAACAGGAGATTATCCGTGGAGTGCAAATGGTATGTGTGCCCAGCCGGGAGTTTACTCTTCGTTTGAAGATGTAGATAAAAGAAAAAAATCAATGCTTGAAGGCGACCAGATAAACCTTGCTACAGGATCGGTTATCGTAATGGATAGCGGCTTACCTCTTACGTATACTGAAGATGTGGTTGATTTTACCAACGCTAAGCAAAACGAAGGTGTAAGGCTTGCCAAATATGAAATGAAAGCCGGTGAGCAATGGGAGCGTGACCATGATCTTGTAGTGATTCGTTATGCAGAAATCCTGATGATGCAGGCTGAGTGTTACGTTCGTTTAGGACAACCGGGGCTTGCTGCACCTTTTGTACAACAGATAACTGAGCGTGCAGGTACTGAAATGCCTGCTACAATAGATCTTGATTTTATAGACAAAGAACTTCTTCGTGAATTTATTTTTGAAGGAAGAAGAAGAACGGATAATATAAGATTTGGAACTTACTTCCAGCCATGGTGGGAAAAAGGAACTACGCCTGCTTACAGGTCTGTATTCCCTATTCCAAAAGCTGTACTGGACACCAACTCTAACCTTACGCAAAATCCGGGTTATCCAATGTAACCCGAGCAGATACGGTTATTAAGTTGTTTAAATGCCGGTCTTCTATGTTTTTTTGGGTTAGTCATAGAAGTACCGGCATTTTTTAAATTTAAAAAAACATCAATGAAAAAATACACTATTTTTTTACTTGTCGGCCTTATGGGAGTTTCTGTAGCACTTAGCTGCAGTAAAGATGATAAGCCGGGAAGTACAACGCAACCTGAAAAATTAGATCCTGTTGCTGTTACAAAAACCAACGGTACAAAGATATACATGCACTATATGCCCTGGTTTGAGACTAAAGAGAGCAGTCCGGACAACCAATGGGGATACCACTGGAAAATGGGTAATAAAAATCCTGATATAGTCGATGCAAACGGCAGAAGGGAAATCGCTTCTCATTATTATCCGTTGATAGGCCCATATCATTCAGGCGATAAGGAGGTAATAGAAAACCACCTTTTAATGATGAAATATGCCGGAATTGATGGTGTACTTATCGACTGGTACGGAACCTATAATTTAAATGATTACAGGATCAATAGAGATAATGCCGAACAGCTTATTGAGATGCTTGACGATGTAGGCCTTGAATATGCTATAGTTTATGAAGACCGTTTTTTGACGAATATTGTTGATGCCGGACTTTCACCGACTGTAATAAGCGCCGCTAAAACAGATTTCAGCTACCTGCAGAACAACTATTTTAACGATGCTAATTACATTAAAATCAATGATAAGCCTTTGTTGTTATGCTTTGGCCCGATAACACTTACGCAGCCTTCGGACTGGACAAGCGCTATGAGCGGTTTTAATCCCAAGCCTACTTTTTTAACCCTTTGGTTTGAATCAGGAGATGCGGGCGCGAATGCTTCGGGGGAGTATTCGTGGGTGTATCAGGATAATACGCACATAAGTAACTTTTATGCTAACAGGATGCCAACTCTTGATGTAGCCATTGGCAGTGCCTATCCGGGCTTTAAAGATTATTATGTACAGGGTGGTGGCGGAGCCGGTATTGGCTGGACCATAGAACATAATAATGGTGCTACGCTGGATGAGACTTTAACAATGGCACAAAATGCTAACGTTGATTATCTTCAGTTAATCACCTGGAACGATTTTGGAGAGGGAACCATGATTGAGCCAACGCTTGAATTTGGCTATACCTATGTAGAAAAAATTAAAGCTTTTGCCGGGGTGCAAAATGCAAATGTTGGATTCAGCGAAATAAGCAAGCTCTATAATTTAAGAAAACAATATAAAGGCAACTCAGCAATCCAGGCCAAACTGGATAAAGTTTTTGGTTATTTTGTTTCAATGCAGCCTGATAAAGCAGTACAGTTGTTGAGCGAAATAAAATAATTATAAATAACTAAAATAAAATTAATGAAAAATTCAATTTATAAGTATTGCGTGGCAGCTTTGTTATTTGTGTCGTTGCCCGGCAATGCCCAAAAAAAATATACTGTAAAATCTCCAGCAAAAAAGAATGAACTGGTTTTTAGCCTTACTAAAACCGGACAGCCTCAATATAGTTTTTTATCGAATGGAAAATCTGTAATTGAGCCGTCACTTATGGGGTTTGAGTTTCAGGGACTCAATAAAATGACCGAAGGCTTTAAAATAGTAAACACTGAAGAGCATACGGTTAATGAAACCTGGGAACAGCCATGGGGTGAATTTAAAAAAGTAAAGGATAACCATAATGAGCTGGTTGTTCACCTGAAAGAAGAAAAGGGCGATCAAAGGCTGGTTGATGTTATTTTCAGGGTTTTTGATGATGGTGTTGGATTCAGGTATCATTTTCCTAAACAGCCTAAGCTTGGGAAGGTTAAGATATCGAATGAGGTCACTGAATTTACATTTGCCGATGATAACGATGTATGGTGGATACCTGTACACCGTGAAAACAGCTACTATGAGAGTTTTTACAGAAAAACGGCAATGAGTAAAACCGATACTATTAATACTCCGGCTACTTTCGAAATAAAAAACAAGCTTTATGTTGCTATTCATGAGGCAGATCTTACTGATTTTGCTTCTATGACATTGCTTAAGACTAAAGGCAATCAGTATAAAAGTGATTTGGTGCCGTGGGCTGATGGGGTAAAGGTATATGCTGAAACTCCATTTAATACACCATGGAGAACTGTTATGGTAGGAACAAAACCGGGTGACCTGGTTACTTCAACACTGACACTTAACCTTAACGAACCTTCAAAAATTACTGATACTTCATGGATCGAGCCATCTAAATACATTGGTGTTTGGTGGGGAATCCACTTAGATCATTATACTTGGGGACAGGGAGCAAAACATGGTGCAACTACAAAAATAACAAAGGATTATATAGACTTTGCAGCAAAACATAAGCTCGATGGTGTTCTTGTAGAAGGATGGAATTACGGATGGGACGGAGACTGGACTGCTGACGGAAGTACATTCAGCTTTTTAAAGCCCTACCCGGATTTCGATATTGAAGAGATTACACGTTATGGAGCTTCTAAAAACGTACGCCTTATAGGGCATCATGAAACTGCAGGTGCTACAAAACATTATGAAAGCCAAATGGAAGAGGCTTTTAAAATGTATAACAGGTATGGTGTTAATTGCGTAAAAACAGGTTACGTTAACAAATACCTTGATAAAAAGGAATGGCATGATAGCCAGTATGGTGTTCGCCATTACAGGAAAGTTATTGAAACTGCTGCCAAATACAAAATCATGATAGACAATCATGAGCCGGTAAAAGGAACGGGACTTCAGCGTACTTATCCTAACCTTATGGCGCAGGAAGGCGGCAGGGGACAGGAATATGATGCATGGTCGGCAGATGGTGGTAATACTCCTGAGCATACTACCATTATGCCATTTACAAGAATGCTGGCAGGGCCAATGGATTTTACTCCGGGAACTTTTGATTTTAGTTATAAAACACCTTCAGGAGCAAAAGTACAGTCTACAGTTGCTAAACAGCTTGCACTATATATAGTTATGTTCAGCCCGTTACAAATGGCTTCTGACCTGCCTGAAAATTATGAAGGCAAGCCTGAGTTTGAGTTTATCAAGCAGGTTCCATGCATATGGTCTGAAACTACTGTACCGGATGCAAAAATTGGTGAATATGTAGTAATGGCCCGTAAAGACTGGAAAAGCAACGACTGGTATGTTGGTGCTATAACTGATGAGAAACCAAGAAAAATAAATGTTGCATTAGACTTTTTAGAGCCGGGTAAAACCTACAAAGCTGAAATATATACAGATGGTAACGGAGCTGATTATAAATCAAACCCATATCCTGTAACAATTTCGGCTAAAGAAGTAAACAGCAAAACAGCATTGGAAATAAATCTTGCAGCTGGTGGAGGAACAGCTATAAAATTCACACCGGTTACAAAATAAGATTTGGGTAAATGACTTTCTTATTGAAAATTGTTTAATGTTTGTGATAACGGGGCTTTTGGCCCCGTTATTCGTTTATAAGTTATATGCTTTGCCTGCCAGGTGCTTTTAGTTTGTACTTGTCACAAAGTTATACTGAGAATGTGAATTTATTTTAACTGTAAAAATTGAATTGTACTTATCTTTGTCTTGTGAAATATGTAAGTTTTATACTTTGCTATTTTATCACACCTAATACTAGTATGATGAAACTTACTTTGCAGCCTTTTCTGAAACAAATGGTGGTCAGTCCTCTTATGGTGGCACTTTTTGTAGGTTCTGTTGCCTTTTCTCAGGAAAATGCAGAGGAGAAACTGTTGGTTGCAAAGGCGAATGAACTTGTTTTTTCCAACCCGGATGAAAGTATCAAGATCGCTAATCATTTACTGAAAAAAAACACCTCAGATGAAAGTGTTGCACTTTTAGACGTCTTGCTTTCCAACAGCTACAAGGCAAAGGGGGATTATCAACAGGCTGTATCCTATATTTTTCAGGCTTCATCGCATTCAAGAACTGTAGGTGATTCACTTATAGTTGAGATAGCTTTGGCGAAGGCCGATTTGTCCCGAAGGCTGCATTTGTACACACAAATGGAAGGATATCTAAATGAAATTAAGCCCGTAATTTCAGGGATTGGGAATAAAGATTTAAAGCTTTCATCTGAAATCAGGTCTGATATTGAAAAAATATATGCCAGTATTGAACGTAAGCAATATGAAAGTGCCCTGAACTTGTTGGAATCTGTTGAGAAAAACAACAGCAATCTTCCGATAGGATATAGTAATACTATCACTATTGAGTACCTGAAGGGACTGGCTTATTCCGGACTTCATAAAACGGCGGCGGCACAGGAGAGTTTTGAAAAAGCTTTTAGTATTTATAATTCCCAAAAGAAGGCGGATGTACTTTTAGAAGCAAAAATACTGTTAGGGCTGAGTAAGTTGTACTATGATGCAAAAAGTTATGATAAAGCAGTAAGTACACTGTTACTATCGTTGCAAAAAGCAGAAAAACTTGGTAATTCACCGTTGAGAGAGGCTATTACCTATCAGCTTTCGGAGAATTATTTCGTGATGGGAAACAAGGCTGAACATCAAAAGTATTTTGGTAATTTTCTTGGCTTTAACGAGGCGAATCTGAGTATGGAAACAGAGACGGTTAACTCGGTATATAACCTGATTAGCGAGGAACAGGAATCGGCTTATGCATACCAGCAGTCAAGGCTTTTGTTTTTTGCTTATATATCGCTCGCCTGTCTTGTTTTGATAATAGCAACAGGTATGATACTATACAGGATTAATAAGGCTAAGAGACGACAGCTGAAAGAGATAATAGGCTACCTTGAGGTATCAAATAAGTTATTGGTAAAACCTGAAGCTGATAAGAAAGAAGCTAATAAAAAAATATCGATACCTACTGAAACAGAACAGGTTATTATGGCAAAGCTCAAAAAATTTGAGGCTTCGACAAAGTATACAAATAAAGATATGTC
This sequence comes from Flavobacterium psychrophilum, assembly GCA_003243255.1. The sequence goes on from QFQM01000077.1 coordinate 7,918, forward strand.
GCTGGCGAATCTCGCAGCTCAGCTCGATGTAAACACAAAGTATCTGTCGGAGATTATCAATAAGCATTATCATGATAATTTTAATACTTATATCAATAAACTAAGGATTAATTATATCATTGAAAAGCTTAAGAACGAACCTGAATATCTTAATTACAAGATAAGTTATCTGGCTGAAGAGTGCGGTTTTGCTTCTCACAGCACTTTTGCAACGGTATTTAAATCAATTACCGGTATTGCTCCCACCGTTTTTATCGAATTGATAGGTAAGGAAGTAACCCAGAAAAAAGCGTAATATGTCAGTACTCACAGGTTACAGAAATATAATTGCTGTTTTACTGCTTGTTTTTACAGGTGTGTATACTGCTTTTGGGCAGAGGGACCCTAAGCTTGACAGTATATTCAAACAGGCTAAGCTTGATATATATGAAAAGCCTGAAAGTGTGATTAAGCTTGGCGATTCGTTATACAACAGCCCGAATAGTTCGCCGGAAACTAAGGTTGATGCCCTTATGATAATTTCGGATGCATATTCCTCTAAAAGGGATTATGAAAAGTCGCTAAAGTATTTTCATACCGCCAATGAGCTTTCTAAAAAAGAAAACAATATTGATCTTCAGATAATTGTATTAAGCAGAACTGCTGTAAGATATCAGCAAATGAAGGTATATGATAAGGCAATACAGTATCTGGATGAATCGGACAAGCTTATTGCGTCCAATACCGGTAAAAAGCAGCACCATTACACCAAAGGAAATAACTATGTTGTAAGAGGACTTATCTACAAAGACCAGCTTAACTGTGATATCGCTATAAGTTATTTCAAAAAGGGAATTGCAGAATATGAATTGGTTGATTCATCTCTGGTTAATGCAAACCTTAGTATAGTGCACTACAATATAGGTAACTGTTATGTGTCGCTTTCGGATTATGAAAAAGCTCAGAAAAGCTTTAATGAAGCAGTAGCAAATGCCGATAAAGTAAAAGCCAACAGTCTGAAAGCTTTCGCGCTTAAAGGCCTTGCAGAGGTATATGGACCACAGAAAAAACATATGGAAGCTATTGCGGTTTTGCAGGAGGCTTTGAAAATATCTAAAAATGTGGGTGACCTTGTGCTTAACAGGGGGCTTTACCTTAATCTGGCAAATAACTATAAGGCGATAGGTAACTGGGCAGAATATCATAGATACAACCAGCTGTTTTTAAAGAACCAGTCGATTATAAAAGAATCTGAAAGACAATCGATAAGTGATTCTATTGATGAGCTTACAGCTATAAATGCAGATAAGTCTGAGGAAATGAAACTTAAGTATTTTGTTATAATTGGATTATTGATATTGCTGAGTATCTTTTTCGCATATATGCTTTATTCTTATCAGAGGCGAAGCTATAAATCTATCGAAAGTCTGAACCTTGAAATAAAGAGAATAAAAGAAGGCTTAAAAAAATAAGTCAGAAAGTTATTATAAAAGTCAGAAAGGATATCCCATGGTTATCCTTTTTTTAGTTTTTTATCTATTGTAATTATTTAAATAATATTGAGTTTAATATGTGGAAAATATTTATTTGATTCTTTATTTTTTATCGATATAAGGCAATTCTCAAAGTTGTTAAATTAATTGTAAGAAATGTTTATAAGCCGTTTAAGGGTTAAATTGACCGTAAAATGATATCTCGGAAACATTAGCTTAATATACATGTTTTTTATGATTTAGTCGTTTGATAATCAGTTATTTTTTGTCTTGTTTTATGTTTTGAAATTACCGAATTCCAAAAGATTACTATTAGTATAATAGGAGTTTAATGTTAAGATTTGCTTAAGCTAAACTAACAAAAACGCTATTAAACTATGAATCAAAAACTATCTGAATCTTCACCTGATTTCTATTCAGGTACCCGACGTTTTTGGAATTCAAACAACATCTTCAGGAACTTGTGCCTGATCGTGTTTTTGAGTTTTATTTCAACGGCGGGATTTGCGCAGCTGGCTACCCAAAACTTTGACAGTGGTATTCCGGTAACATGGGCGCAAACCAACAATGGTGTTGGTACATCTCCATGGACAACTTCAACCGACGGTTATCTTGGCAGTGCGGGGGCTGCATTTATCGATCCGTCAGCAGAAAATATAGGCAGTGGCAACACAGCCCGATATTTTTTGGTAACACCTCAAATCACAGTGCCTACGGGCGGTGAGCTTCGTTTTTTTACTAAACAGGGAAGCACTACCGACTATGGTAATGTTTATGAGGTTAGGGTATCTACTGCAAGCCAGACAGATATCAACAGTTTTACGACTGTACTGGCTTCGTATACTGAGGCACAATTAAGTGCAGGTAATGCTTATGAAGAAAAAGTAGTTACCATTCCCGCGAGTATAGCTCCGGGGCTAAACATTTATGTAGCCTTCGTTTTGGTGAACCAACAGGTTGGTGCTACACCTAACGCAGATACCTGGTTTATTGATAATGTGAGTTTGCAAACTGCACAGGTTTGCGATCCGGTAGTGGCAACTACAATTACAGCTACTAACGTTACATCATCTTCGACTACTATAAGCTGGTCACATCCAACGGCAACGCAGTTTCAGATTATCGTACAGCCTGCAACACTACCTGCACCGGCTCCTACGGCAACAGGAACAGTAGTTAACGGAACAACATATCCGGCAGGGACACTTACAGCAAGTACAGCTTATAAAGCGTATATTAAAACAATATGTTCGCAATCTGCAAGTGCGTGGGTAACTACAACAGCTAATACCTTTACTACAGTTGCTGTAGGTTCGGCATGTAGCGATCCTATTATTATTCCTGCAACCGGAGCTCCGTACAGCTTTACGGGCAACCTGAGTAATTTCCAGAATCCGGCAGTTACCTATACCGGACAGGGCACGAACTGTCTTTCACCGGGGATTACAGGAAATTATCTTAACGGTGCAAAAGCATTTTTCTCGTATACGCCAACACAAAACGGACTGATAACAGTTACTAACGTTACAACGGCAAACACAAGCCAGAATGGTTACAACCACACAACAGGTTTTTTTGTATATGATGGCTGTACTAATGTAGGGGTAAACTGTCTTGGAGGTAATAACACTTCTACAGCCGCAGTTCCAAAGACTATTCCTAACGTATATGTTCAGGCTGGTCATACTTACATCATAGTAGTATCTTCTACATTATCTGCATCAGCAGGTATATTATTTACATTATCTGTAAATACAGCTTCGTGTGCACCACCAGCTGTTTTTACTTATAAAGATTTATTGCAGACAAGCGTAAAATTCTCATGGGATAACGTAGCTAACTTATCTAACGCATGGGAATACAGAGTGCAGGCATCAGGTTCTGCTGCTCCAACGGCTGCTTCAACAGGTACACCAACGTCTACTAATGTAGATAATGTTATAAATACCGGACTTGTAGCAGGAACTTCATACGATTTGTATGTTCGATCTGTATGTAGTGGAACTCCGGGTAACTGGAGTACGGCTTATAAGTTTACGACTCAGTGTACAGCGTTTGATACGCCGTACTCTCAAAACTTTACAGGTACATCGGCTACAGTTCCGGCATCATGCTGGACGGCTATAGATGTAAACAACGATGGTTTGATATGGACATACTTGTCATCATATGCTACTATCGCTGTAAATGGTAACCAAAATTATAATAACGATTATTATGTGTCGCCTCAGGTAAACTTTACAGGTGTACAAAAAAGGTTACGATACAAGCATCAGGCAGTAAATGGTAACGTAAAATATTCTATCAAAATTTCTACTACAGGAGTAGGGGCAGATAACTTTACTACAGTACTTATGCCGGAGACTTCTTTCTCTTCGATGACGGCATTCCAGGAAAGGATCATAAATATCCCGACATCAATTACCGGCCCGGTAAACATTGCGTTTATTGTAACTCCGGGTACAGGTAACACGGCAACCAGAATTTCGATTGATGATGTATTTATTGAAGATAAGCCTGCTTGTCCGGATCCGATAGCACCTACGGTTAGCAATATCACTACAACAACTGCACAGTTTGCATGGACGGTAGGTGATGCTGAAACACAATGGGAAGTAGCAGTTCAGCCGGCGGGAACAGGAGTTCCTACAACTGACGGATTGTTAGTAAACTCTAATCCATATATTGCTACAGTAAACCCATCAACAGCTTATGAGTATTATGTAAGGGCATATTGTTCTTCAACTCAGAAAAGTAACTGGATAGGCCCTGTAGCTTTTAATACTTTGTGTACAGCTTTTAATACTCCTTTTATTGAAAATTTCAACAACGGAGACGCTGTTAATTCTCATAAATTCTGTTGGACTATTACCGATGTTAACGGAGGTTCAACATTTACTATGGGTGCTACCGAAGCACAATTGATAAGGCCGGCATTTAATGCGCCTACAGCCTACAATGACTGGCTTATAACACCTGCAATAAATGTTGTAGGAACCAAAGAGCTGAAGTTCAAATACAAATCGGTAACAAGTGTATTTCATTCTACTGCAAGAAACGGAATTGAAGTATTAATGTCTACAACCGATACAAACCCGGCAAGCTTTACAGTAATTTCTGCTCTAAACGTAACAAATAACGTTGATTATGTAGAAAAGGCACTTTATATTAATGCTAACGGTCCTGTATATATTGCATTCAGGGTACCGCCAACTTATGTGGTAACACCTCCGGGAACGTCTAACTTATATATAGACGATGTAAGAATTGATGATGCTCCGGCTTGTCCTAATCCATCGGCTATAGTTGTTTCGAATGTTACAACAAACAGTGCTCATGTTGCATGGACAAAAGGTTTTATGGAAACACAATGGCAGGTAGTAATTCAGCCAGCCGGTAGTGGGATACCTTCAACAGGAACTACTGTAAATACCAATCCTGAATATACTACTGCTACTACTTTGTTACCTGATACTCAGTATGAGGTATATGTAAGGGCATATTGTAATGGTACAGACCAAAGCAGCTGGATAGGACCTGTTAAGTTCAAAACACTGTGTGCAGCTGTTACAGCTCCGTTTACAGAGACTTTTGAAACTACATCAACAACTAAACAATGCTGGGTTGTTAAAAACGTTAATGGGGATACTTATACATGGGGAACTAATTCTACTACAAACCCATATGAAGGAATGTATTCTGCAGCAATGTTTACAGGTTCAAACGGTGCTAACGATGACTGGTTCGTTTCACCAACCATAACTGTGCCTGCTGGATATCGCCTTAGATACTATTACAGGGTAAATCATTCTGATTTTACTGAAGATCTTGAGGTAAAGCTGTCTACAACAGGTATTGAGCCTGGTAACTTTACGACAATGCTTTACACTACCGATACCGATGCTACGCTATTGAATAACATGGAATGGAAGGAAAAAGTAATAAACCTTCCGGCAGGTGTTACCGGCGATATAAATATCGCATGGCATATACCTCAAAAACCTGCTAACCCTTGGGGGTACAGAGGGCAGTTATTAGTAATAGATAAAGTTATCGTTGAACCGATACCTGCATGTTCGCAACCTACAAACCTAACGGTGGTGAATCTGGCAGACACCCAGGTTCAGCTTAAATGGGATGCTACAGGTACCGAAACATCATGGGATGTTTACGTTCAGCCTTCAGGTCTTGCAGCTCCGGTAGGAGATGGTAACGCTGCTTATCTTACTACTGTTTCGACAAATCCTTATACTAAAACGGGATTGACTGCGGCTACAATGTATGATTATTATGTAAGAGCAGCTTGTGCTACAGAAGACAGCCCATGGGTTGGTCCGTTTACATTTACAACATTATGCCCGATAGACACCGCTTGTGAGTATACTTTCATTTTAGGTAATACTAACGCAGGAGGAGTTTCCGGTGAAGTACAGCTAATTCAGAATGGCGTTGTAACACAGTCATTTACATTATCAAGCTCATCACCGGCTGGTGCATCACAAACTTTTACAGCATTCCTGTGCGATGGGGTTGAATACTCGTTGTTCTGGGACGCGATAGGTACGGTACAATCACAATTTGCTGGTGCTTATCTAACGATTATGCAGGGAAGCACTACGGTATGGACAAGTACTAACATGTCACAATCAATGAATGATGTGGTGTATACAGGTTTTGCCTCTTGTAGTGCTGTTACATGTCCAAACCCTACGAACCTTACTGTAACTGATGGTGTTCTTTCATGGACAGCCGGAGGTACTGAAACAGAGTGGGAAGTATTCGTTCAACCACTAAACAATAATACATTACCTCAGTCAGGAACATTGGTAACAACAACTTCATACACTCCTACAGCAGCTGATTTTACTGTTGCTTCCAATGGCACATATGAGTTCTTTGTAAGAGCAGTTTGTAGTACTACTAACAAGAGTTTCTGGTCAGGTCCTAAGAAGTTTGTAAGGAATGATTCAGCTGCAAAAGCAGTTACAGTTCCTGTAAATACAGGAGATGTTTGTGAAGTTTCTTCTGCAAATGCAACGTTCCTTGGTGCAACACCTTCAACAGACCCAATGACATGTACAGGTATAAACAATGGGGATATATGGTATGAGTTCCAGGCTACAGCTACTGCACATATGGTTGAGCTTAATAATTTCTCAGGAGATTATTATATCAGCACAGGAAATCCTCAGCAGCCTACTATTACCATGACGCTTTATCATGTTAACGGTGCTGTTCTTGAAGAAATGGCTTGTAGTAATGTAAATACTATTACAGCTGCTTATTCGGCTGCTACTGTAATTGGCGATACTTATAAAGTTAGGCTGACATTAAATAATAACGGAATAGATAATTCTGTTCCGGTTGCCAATACAAGGGCATATACATTTGATGTATGCGTTAAAACACCTACTGATCCATGTTCAATAGGTCTTGCCAACGGAGGTTTTGAAACTCCGGATGCAGTTTTTGGTGCACTTACAAATATGTTCAGGGAACAGGTGGTTCCGGGATGGAGAAATAAGATTGCAGGTAACGAAGCTTTATATCACGGTCTATTCTTCCAGGATGCTACTGCTACGGTAGGACCGGTTCCTTATGAAGGAGGTCAGCAAATACAGCTACAGTCTAACCAGACAACACCTGCTTATGATCCTGCTGATATGATAAATATTGAAGGTCTGGTACAGGATTTCAATACATCTGAAATGACACAGCTTACATATAGCTTTGCTCAGGCAACAAGAAGCCAGGGTACAGGAGTTCAGATGTTCATGGGGCCTGTTGGCGGACCATTTGTGATGCTGGAGGATAATGTAAGTACTTCAGGATGGACAATACATTCAGGGGTATATGACGTTCCTGCGGGACAGGCTACGACAAGAATTATCTTCAGGTCTAAAAATAATGCAATTGGAAACGTTCTTGATGCTATCAGTGTTAAGGCTAATAACGAAATACTTACAGACCCGCATTCACTTGCTTGTGGCGTTGACGGAACTTCGGTTGCTGCACGCGGAGTAGGGCAGTGGATAGCAGATGAGAACAACCCATCAGAAGTTGTTATTGCTACACCTAATGCTTCGACTACAGCTATTTCAGGATTCGTTCTTTCAGGTGATTACACTTTCAAATGGAAAACGCGTTACTGTGAAGAAACCATTGTTATCAATAAAGTTGCTAATGATCAGATTCCGGCAGTCACTACTCCTGTGGAATACTGTGTTGATTCGGTAGCTTCAGCTTTAACAGCACCTGAGCTAACTGGTTATACACTTGTATGGTATGATGTAGCTACGGGAGGAACTGCTCTTGCAGCGGCTCCAACTCCGGTAACTACTACAGCAGGTACAACACCATACTATGTCGCATATACTGATGCTACAGGTTGCGAGGGTGTTAGGGCTCAGATTGATGTTGTGATCAATGATAAAACCAACCCTGTGGTAGGATTTACTTATGATGCTACTGCATACTGTTCTATCGCTGCTGATCCTGTAATTACACTTGATGCTGATTTTGCTCCAAACGGTACATTTACAGCTACACCGGCAGGACTTTCTATTGATGCTGTAACAGGTGCAATTGATTTATCTGCAAGTACAGCCGGTACTTATGATGTAACATATGATGTTGCTGCTGTAGATTGTATCAACGCCGGTACGAACACAATTTCAATAACTGTTAATAATGCATCAACACCGGTAGTAGATTTTACATATCCAAATAACGTATGTCTAAACAGTACAAGTGCATTGTTGCCTGTTCCTGCAACAGGATTTACAACAGGTGGTACATATGCTTCATCAACGCTTACAGTTGATGCTGTAACAGGTGAGATCGATTTGTCTGCCGCTACCGCAGGAATTCACGATATTACTTACACAATAGCTGAAGATACGGGTCTTGCGGTATGTGCTAACGGGGGTACTTCTACGTTCCAGATTACTCTTGTTCAGCCTACAGTTCCTGTTACAGGATTCACTTATGCTGCTGAATATTGTATTGCAGAAATGAATCCTATACCATCTCCGGATGCTGGTTTCTATGTAGGAGGTACATTCAGCGCAACAGGTGGATTGACCGTTGACCCTGTTACCGGTGAAATTGATTTAACAACTGCCACAGCAGGAAGCTATGATGTTACATATACAGTTGCTGAAGCGGATTGTCTTGAAACAGGAAGCACTACGGTAACGGTTATAATAAATGCGCTTGCGGCCCCTGTAGTAACCTTTAGCTATGACAATCCTGTATGTATCAATTCCGGTAATGAGCTTGCTCCTGTACTTGCCGATTCATTCACAATTGGTGGGGTGTTCAGTTCTGCAACGGTTTCTGTAGATGCATCAACTGGTGTTATCGACCTTACAACTGCTACACCAGGTAATCATGATATTGTATATACACTTCCGGTAGATGCATTACTTTGTATAGACGGTGGTACATATACTGCTTCTGTAGAACTGGTAGCCGGTATTACTCCGGTAACGGAGTTCACTTACGAGGATGCTTATTGCTATAACAGTACAAACACACTTCCTGAAACTGGTACAGGTTTCACAACAGGAGGAACATTCAGTTCTACATCAGGTTTAGCAATCAATCCGTCTACCGGTGAGATTGATGTTGTAAACAGTACACCGGGTACATATGTGATTACATATGCAATTGATGCCGATAAGGAGACATGTAATTTAGGAGGTTCTCATACAGCGACAATTACTGTTACAGGAAACCTTGATGCTGTTGTATCTCAGGAATGTAAAGAAAACAACACATGGTTATCAGTTACTTCTGTAAGCGGATCTTTTGATCCGGCTACGGTAAGCTACACATGGAGAAATGAAAACGGGGTAACTGTGAGTACTGATGCCGAATTTAACGTTACCGAATATGCAGTTATGGAATCATTAGAAGTTCCGTTAAACTTTACGGTAACAGTAACTTCAGGCGAATGTTCTAACGAAGTTGGTTATACGGTGTTAAGCATTATGTGCGAAATTCCGAGAGGTATATCTCCAAATGGAGACGGACTGAATGACAGCCTTGATCTTACAGGCTCAGGGGTTAAGACAATTACAATCTTTAACAGATATGGTAAAAAAGTATTCAACCACGGACTTGGTTATACAAACCAATGGCATGGGCAGGATACTAATAATAATGAGTTACCGGACGGGACTTACTTCTATAGTATCGAAAAAACAGATGGAAGTAACTCAACCGGATGGATTTACATAAACAGGCAATATTAGGTAGCTTGATTAGGTCAGTTAACCCGCCTGTTTCACGATGGGTGGGCAACTGTTAAAGTCCAAAAAATAAATTGCGGAAAAAATAGGTAGTCTCCAGGGACTGCCTATTTTTGCCGCTTTTAATAAAAATGCTAAATGAATAAGATTTTTGCTTTCGGTTTCTTTTTAATGTGCTGCCTTAATGCGATAGGACAAAATGAACCAAATGATTGTGCTGATGCAATCACTATTTGTGGTAATGGAAATTTTTCTTCCAATGCCAGCGGCTCCGGAACGACTCAGGAAATTTCTTCCTGTGGTGGTTCAGAACATAATTCAATATGGCTAAAAGTAAATATCGTTCAGTCAGGAACCTTAGGTTTTGATCTGATACCCAACGATACAGCACTTACTGCGGATTATGATTTTTGGGTATTTCCGGCTAATGCAGTATGTGGTTCTTTAGGTAGCCCTATACGTTGTTGTACTACGAACCCAACACTTGCCGGACTTCCAAATAACCATACGGGTATGTATGGTTCAACTACTGTAACGCAGTCCGGACCAGCCGGAAATGGTAATGGCTATGTTCGTTGGCTAAACGTTACAGCTGGACAAAGCTATTATATAGCAATTGACAGGCCACATGGTGACGGAGGTTTCCAGATAAACTGGACAGGTACTGCTACAGCAGGTTCAGGGGCTTTTACTACTCCACCTCCGGCAAATGATCTTGGTGAGGTAAGAACATGCAGTACAACGCCTAATATTGGAATTTTTGATTTAGGGGCACTCAGGCCTCAGATTAATGCTGATCAGGTAAACAATACGATTACATTTCATGCTACAAACGCAGACGCTGTCGATGGTGTGTCGCCTTTGGGAGATATCATTTCTAATACGTCAAACCCTCAACAGGTTTTTGCGAGAGTGGTTAATAATGTGAGTGGTTGCTTTTCGGTTACTGATTTTACTTTAAATGTCTACCCTGTTCCCGATGTTGATGTGGCCGTATCACAATCTTTGATATGTCCGGGACAGAATGTTACCGTTACTTTTACGGGTACTGCAAATGCTAATTTCCGTTATTCGGTTAACGGTGGCAGTCCTGTGTCAGCAATCCTGGATGCAACAGGAACGTTTGTAGTTAATGAAGCCTTGTCTGTAGATACTACTTATTCTTTAGTAGATGCAAGTATAGTAGATGGGACAGGAGTAGTTGTATGTAGCCAAACGCTTAGTGATTCGGCTACCGTTACAGTTGCTACATTACCTACGGTTACTGTATCGGACAATTCTCCTGTTTGTCAGGGACAGGATGGTACTATTACTTTAAACGGACCTGCTAATGGTTCTGTTGATTATACTATTGGCAATAGCACTGTGGTGCAAACTATTATTTTAGATGCTTCAGGGCAGAATGCAATCACTATACCTGCGCTTGCAGCAGATACCAATTATACAATTATAAGTATTACTGATGCTTCTGCTCCGGGTTGTACTAACAGTGTAAATAATACGGGAACAATTGTTGTTAGTCCTGTTCCTCAAATTACTGCACCACAGCCTATGGAGGTATGTTCTCCAACACTGGCTCAGTTTGATTTAGATAGTAATAATAATGTAATTTCCGGTGGAAATACAGGATATACAATTACATACCACCTTACGCAGGCTGATGCTCAGAATGATGTTGCGTCTTTAGCTTCTCCTTATCAGAGTATTGCTGCTAATCAGACGTTGTATGTAAGAGTAGAGTCGGTATCCAATACTTCATGTGCTAATTACACAACACTTGACCTTGAAACAATACAAGCCCCTGTAGTTAACCCTGCCACACCATTAGAGGCGTGCGCGGACAACTTCGACGGCTTTGCGTACTTTGATTTAACGCAGGCAGGTGCAGAGATACTAAACGGGCAGAGTGGGCTAACAATCACCTACCACAGCACCCAGGCAGCGGCAGAGTTTGGCGTAAACCCGATCACGACGGCTTCCAACTACCACAGCGTACTTGGAACAGTCTATGCGAGTGTAGTGCAGACGGCTACCACGACCAACTGCCGCACGGTAGTGCCTATCCAGTTGATCGTGCACCCAAGGCCAGCAAACCCGGTAATGAGCGCGTATGCACTATGCGATGACGATACGGACGGTTTCCAGGTGTTTGATTTAACGACCAAAGATTTAGAAGCCACAGGAGGCGATACCACCCTTACGGCAGAGTACTATACCAGCCAGACCGATGCGCAGGGAGGAACTAACCCTATTGCTACACCTGGAGCCTACACGAATACCACGGCCAACACCCAGCAGGTATGGGTAGGGGTAATCACAGGCTTTGGCTGCCGCTCGGTAGCAGCATTTAACCTTGTAGTAAACCCGCTTCCTGTACTGAGCAGCAACCCACTGGACTTTGAAGCGACCGAGTGTGAGGAAGTACCGGGCTCAGGCTGGTTCCATTTAGAGGAGATCGCTACGGCAATCACCTACACGGTAACCTTCTATGAGACCCTTGCCTTAGCGCAGGATGGTACAACCACCCCTGAAGGTACGCCATACGAATCAGGCGATGGCAATACGATCTATGCCAGGATCACCGATGGCACAACGGGCTGCTGGACCACAGCAGGAGTACTGCTGCATGTCATCCCTGCACCGATCGCGACCCCACCGGCACCGATAGCCGAGTGTGATGTAAACCATGACGGCATTGCGGTCTTTGACCTTACGGCAAGCATGCAGGCTATTGAAAACGCTATAGCCGATGTAACGGTAACCGCGCACGAGACACCACAGGATGCCGAGCATGGCGTTAACGCCATCCCAAATAC
>QFQM01000446.1 GCA_003243255.1 Flavobacterium psychrophilum
TAAATTCAATGGATCCAAATGATATTACTGTAAGGGAAGGGGAGTTTATAACAGAGGAACAGGCGGATGATTATTTAAATTACATCATTCGTTTTCAAAATAAAGGTACTGCAGAAGCATTAGATATACGTGTAACATCTTTATTAGACAGTAATCTCGACTGGTCAACGTTTGAGCCTGTAGCTTCGAGCCATAATTATCAGGCAAACAGGAAAAACAATCAGGTTGAGTTTTTGTATAAGGGAATAAATCTTGCATTTGAAAACGAGGATACCGGAGAAGTACCTGAAAGTAATGGATATGTGATTTACAAGATCAAACCAAAAACAAATGTTACCATAGGTGACTCTATGTTGGCACAGGCAGCTATCTACTTTGATTTCAATGAGCCTATAATTACGAATCAGGTAACTACAACCATACAAAGCGTTACAGGTATTAATGATAACAATCCTGGTATGTTTAAAGTTTATCCAAACCCTGCATCAGCTAATGTAAATATTCATCTTTCTGATGCTGAAGCCAATGGTTTTGAGGTTACCATTATTGATATGCTAGGTAAAACTGTACTTAAGAACAGCTTTACAGCTAATGATGGCAGCTTAAACACATCTTCATTGAGCAATGGAGTCTATTTTGTTAGTGTTACAGCAGGAGATAAGCAACGGGTTAAAAAGCTTATTATAAAATAATATCCTAATCAATAAAAAAAAGCTGCAAGTATGCGGCTTTTTTTATTTTTTAACTGGTTCTTTCGTTTCAGCTCTTTGCTTTTTATAAAACGGAATCATATAGGAAACAGTATAATTGATTCCGGCTCCAAAGTTTCCGTCATAGGTTCGGTTAAAGCCCGGTATGTAAAGGTTGTCAAAGTTACTGGGTTTGGATTCTGCAAGTAATATATTTAGTCTCACACTGAAGCCAAGGTAAAGATTTTTTGCAACTTCTGCTTTAATGCCACCTACTACTTCAACCCAGTGCGCTGTAAGTCCGGAGTATTTCTCATTTGGATACAGGGTCACATCAGGGAAATAATTGGTAGTATCATAAATAGTGTACGAATTTAAGTTTTGGCTAAATGTAGAAAAACCATAACGCATACCTACATACAGCATGTTTTGCATATCCAGCCAGTTTTCATAAACATTATAATCGAAACCAACTTTAAGGTAGCTACCTTTTGTGGTAAAGTTTAACTGATCATCGTCTACAGTAAAATCTACGGTTCCTGCTTCGGCTGCAGCATACATTTTGTTGCTTAGCCTGTAATCGGCAACAACTTCAAGTCCGGTAAATCCATCTTCATAAAATGAACGGGCAGGCCTGTATAAATCGGCACCTACGCGTATACCATATTTTTCGTTTTTGACAGGTTCGGTTTTAGCTATGGTATCTGCAACTTTTTTATTTTGTGCAAATCCCGAAAGTGTAACCAGCAATAAAAGACTAAAAATAGATTTTGACATGTACTTCATTTTCGTTTTCTATATATGGTGTAACTACTTCAGGATTACCATCTATAAATGGTGTAGCATCAGCGTCAGTGACTGAAGGATTAGGATTTCCGCTTGTTGCGGGATTAAGTACAAAGGTTGTTTTATAACCGCATGCGCGGGATACATATGTGTTTTTACGTGTGTACTTTATTGTAAGATAATCTGTGTTGGTGCTTATTACCCCTGTGATAGGTGATGTAGAATTATATTGTAAAGCCCATGTAACCTCGTCCTGATCCGTTCTTAACGGAAGGGTTATTTTGTAAACTCCCGCAGATGGATTAGCAGGCAATACCTCGTTAGAACCTAATACATAGTATCTAAAATTACTAACGACTAATGTATCCGTTGGAATCTCCTTATTATGGAACTGAACTACCAGTCCGGGTGTAGTAGGTATATCTTCCGAACAGATATCGTCTTTCTCGCAGCTAAGGAGATAGACAGAAATCATTAGTAATACGACTACAAAAGCTATTAATCTTTTCATAAAGGCTGTGCCTGAATTATATTATCGTTTTTCCAAAAGTACAACATTTTCCACATGATGTGTTTGCGGAAACATATCAACCGGGCGTACTCTCGTAACTTTATATTTCTCATCCATGAGGGCAAGGTCGCGGGCTTGTGTAGCCGAGTTACAACTTACATACACTACCTTTTCAGGTGCAATTTGTAAAATCTGGTCTACTACATCTTTGTGCATACCATCGCGTGGCGGATCGGTAATAATCACATCCGGCCTTCCGTGTGTGTTTATGAACTCATCGTTGAAAACAACTTTCATATCTCCAACAAAAAACTCACAATTTGTAATGTTATTGCGTTTCGCATTTTCTTTGGCATCAGCAATAGCTTCGGGTACAGCTTCAACGCCTATTATAGTGCCTGCCCATCTACATTGAGTTACAACCTTCTGGCAATGCAAAAGGTGGTGGATAGATCCGCCGGACAAGATGTGCTATTTGAAGAGCTGGGGAACAACTCGCCATCCCTGGCAGGTTTGATACTG
>QFQM01000447.1 GCA_003243255.1 Flavobacterium psychrophilum
TTCGGTTTTATGATCGTCAGTTCATCACACGTGATAACACCAATAAAGGGATGCTTGAACGCTTTGAAGCATTGCTTAATACCTTTTTCACATCTGATAAACCGCAGGAAGTTGGGTTACCATCTGTTGCCTATTGCGCGAGTGAATTAAATCTCTCCGCGAACTATTTTGGGGATCTTATCAAAAAGGAAACTGGCAAATCTGCGAACGAGTACATTCATCTGAAACTTATCGATGTTGCAAAAACTAAAATCTTCGATGGAAGCAAATCAGTAAGTGAAATAGCTTATGAATTGGGTTTCAAATATCCCCAGCATTTTACCAGAGTGTTCAAGCAACATACCGGAGTAACTCCATTGGAGTACAGGAGTTCGATGAATTGATTGGGGCCAAACAAAGCCATCCCGGTTTAATAGGCTATCTACGGATAATCCGCCAGGGGCATCATTAGCTGTTGTTTTAATAAGATCGATAAAGTTTGTCTGGTTCCTCTTCCAAACTCTTATTTCCGAAAATATCTTTATGACGATATTGGCAAAGTAGTTGACGAACGCTTAAAAAATGTATCGCTTGATAAAGCGGGAAATCAAAAAGCGAAGACCTCTGGGTTGTTGAAAAGTGCTTTTCGTTTTTCTACTTTCATTTTTTGCTCCTGCAATTGTTCGACCTCTTCCTCTACTTCCCTTTTCTGGTTCTCATGCCGAGACAACGTGAACTGATATGATCTTAGAGCATTATCTCTAGTGGTAGCGAGGTGACCTTGTAATTCATTTATCAGTTTCGAAAAATCAAGAACCGGATTCAAACTGACAATCCTGGCCTGTAAGCTTCTTTTGCACTGATCGAAGTCTTTCCTATTCATCAAGAAAATGATGTCGTTTCGGTTCATAAATGCGTTGTCAAATGCATATGGTAGCTTTTGCAAAACTGTCTTTATGATACTCGTCGCAACTTCAATTCTGCGAACAAAAACAATTGATTCCCTGAACATTGAAAAAAGTGAAATGTCCATTGGAATGACTACATATTCCTGGCCTAGAAGTTTTTTTATTGATGTTGGTTTGAGTAACGAGTATACTTTGGTATATATGGTCTTATCACGTTGCTCTGCCAAAAAATTGGTTTTCGATGAATTGATTCCATTCTTAATTTTAACCTCTACGTAGCCGGGAATATACTTCGTCCATTCAATTGGAGTGTCGCTACCTTCTTCCCATGCGCTAATTAG
Organism: Flavobacterium psychrophilum; assembly: GCA_003243255.1. The sequence goes on from QFQM01000447.1 coordinate 1,229, forward strand.
GGACGAAGCGACCTGTTGAGTATCGACTTCTATTTTAGCTTCTTCATTTATTAGACGAGTTATTTTCAGGATAGATTCATCAAGGCCAGATATGGCATTTAGTTTGTCGTCTATAGCGATTTGCAAGGTTTGAATTTCAGAGTCATATTCTTTGTTGCGTTCATTTCGAAGTAGCTCCTTCATCTGCTGATCACTCTGTTTGCTGAGTTGATCCATTTCAGTCTCGATTTCTTCTTCAATCTTTTCCTTTTCACCAAGGCTGTCGTAATAGTAAACCATCTTTTTATTATGGTTAAACGTAAGACTGCTGAAAGTGATAGTTTCCGATTTAATACTATCGGTTATTGTGAAACCATCTTTCACATACTTAGAATAGTGGCATTTCAATACAAGATCGTTTTGTGCTTTTGACAGTTCATAACACTCCTGATCAAAGACAAATGCGTTTTCATTATTGTTGCAGAACACATCGCTGTATGCCAGCTCTCTATTGGTGTATTCAGGATAGAACTTATCAAATACCCATAGCAAGTAGTAACCAAGTCTACGGTAAAATATAGTCCGCCCTACAATTTCGCTTAGCCACGTGGTGGATAGTTGAAGTTCAAGCGAGAAGTGAACGTTATTAAATACACCATTAATGTCTGGTTTTCTCCACTCACGCTTGTGCTCACCCTCGTCATAATCAAAAATGCTGATAACCTTCTCAAGTTTTAAATCAGTGACTGCCTGATTACGATTGAGACTCTGCAGGATCAGTTCCTTGTATTCCTTGTGTTTGCGACCCTCTTTGGCACCATTGTACTTTCTTGCGTTAAGACGCTCCATGGAAACAGAGACGCCTGAATAATAAACACATTCGTCTATGCCAGGGTATGGAAAATGTTTAAAGTGATGACTACGTTCGATGGTCGCTGGTAACCACACTGGTTGCTGGCAGTAACCACAGACAAAAGGAGGAGCCTCACCAAGCTTATGAGCCTGGTAGCACTGACTTCGAAGGCGATTAATCTCATTTTGCGAACGTTCAAGGATTTCTTCTGAATTCCAATACCGCCCTTCGCTGTCCCTAACTTCCTGGATACTGTATTGGTGGGCCATGGTAGTAAATTTACACAAAAACAGTGTCAACTACTGTCAATTCCACGTGTCTTATCTATATCCGCTTACATGCTCCAGATACTTTTCCTTAATATGATCTATGAAATTGGCTTGCCCACTCTTCCTGATCCGTATCTCCGAAAACACCCTTGCGTAATTCCCAAGCTCAACAGAAAAC
>QFQM01000078.1 GCA_003243255.1 Flavobacterium psychrophilum
ATGAACCTTAAAAAAGTATTGGAGACCGCCGTGGTAGCCTGGGAAAAACAAAGGCAGACGAAAGAAAATGAGGGCTGGGTGGTCAACGCGATAAAGTAAAAAGAAAATGATGACAAAATCTCATATATGCATGTTATCATTACCCCTTCCAGTTCTCTGGGAGGGGTTCTTGTTTATTGACCCACCTCGAAGAACTTCAACTTGCGCTTCAGCTTGGGCCCGGGAGCCAGCCGGTAAGCAGCATTGAGACGCACATTACCAGTGCGGATGGCGTACTCCCCTTGTTTTCCTTTAGTTTGAACACTGCTGTTTACCCATATCATGCTAAAATTCATGCGGTCGCTATTATAGCCAACCCCAAGACGGTAAAGCAGGTCAGGGCTTATAGATAGTCGGTGTTCAGATTCATCATTACGCCATTGCTTATGAAAACTGAAAGGAAAACTAACAGTAAGACCGCCGGTACCATAAAAATGCTCTTTCACAACAACAGTATAAGCATAACCCACGCCCGGGCCAATATCGAAATAACGCATCTTGGTCACCCCGGCTGCTTCAAACAGGTCTGCCAATGCACCCGGCACCAGCGCACTATCACCCCGGTTGGTGCCATAATAAAACTCCGCACCGATTAACAGGCTTCCCGCCGACCTTTTTTGCCATTCATTTTGCAACGTGGCAGCACGTAGCGAAAACCTTTTCCAATTATAGATATAATAAGCAGCCGCTCCAAAATGCCGCATCTTGACATCTGGTCTTGTATACCATCCATCTTCATTTTGCGGAACAAGCCTTTTGGGGAAAGCATAAAACCCTTTGTACAATTGACCAAACAGGTCGATGCTCATCTTGCGGGTATAAATATGAGATTGCAGGTCCAGGTAGCGCGTTTTCCCCTTCGACTCATCCCTACGGTTTAAAAAATCGAAGCCATAAGCCAGGTTTAGCGTAAACCAGCCATAAGTGGCGCCTACACCAAAGTTGAGTGTCGTATTAGGGCGGTATTGAAGATCCCTGATACGCTCCGAACCACGGATACGTAACGAAGTATATTTCTGGGAAAAATAGACCCGGGAAGTGATCAGGTCTGTGTACGACTCATAAAAAGCCCTGTCAAACTTTTTTGATGTATCAACCTGCGCCCAGCCCTTGAAGGAAGAGGAAATACATAAAAATGCAGTAAGAATAGCCCCTTGAATACCCGGGAGCAGCTTTGCTACTAAATCGTCTGCCTGTCGTTGCATAAACCTGCAATATCCATTTTTAGATTGAAATATAACAAGTACATGCAATATTACTGCCCGGCTATTTTTACATTGTCATTTCGAACCCTGCCATATGCACTCGCCCCCACAACCAGTGTACAAGGTGAGAAATCTGCTAACGAAAGAGAAAAGGCTGCAATTATACAGGCGATACCAGCGTAGGACAATACAACCTTACCTGTAATTCTGTGAGGTTGGCAGCCTGTATAGCAAGATAAGTGAGTTCCTCTTTAGATAAAGGAGTCAGGTTTGTACCCACATTACGGGCGATGGTAAGCTGAGGCGGTTTCAAATTACGTTGCAGGATAGTTTTATAATCCACTTCGTTTTCAAGATAGGTAGTGAGCTCTCTGCGATACCGGTTGGGATCGGCTACCCACTCAGGCTTGAATTGGTGCGCCTCGATAACCTCCTCTGTGATCTTCCCTCCAGCCAGGTTATTGATAAAACCGGGAATACATTGCTCCAGGTTCCATCCCAACGATAAATACGCGATCTGCCGCTGCTCGGTAGCAGCATTGCCATAAATATCTTCGATCATCTGGAATTTCTTGATCCTTTCCATAAATACATCCATGGTCCGGATCAATAAGATCACCAGGTTATTATAGGACCCTTCGAAAGGCAACTTATCGCCCGCATCACTGGTAATGATAATATCACAACCATACATGCTGCCCTTTTGTGTGATCTTCTGGATACCCTGGTTATCATAAACACCCCCATCTACCAATTGAGGATTTACACGCAGAATATCCTCGGGGTTTACATAAAACTGCTTGTCGATATGAACAGGGGTAAAAGCAAAAGGAACACAGGAAGAGGCCATCACAGCACGAGCTACGGGGAAATCATCGTTCTTGAACCGCACAGGAGATTCCATATAAGCATACGACGAGTCTTCCATTTTTAACCGGGAAAAAGTAAACGGACGTGAAGTCTGTAGATTGGTAGAGCCAATCGCCAGTAGCGGTTTGTTGGATAACTTCGATAAGGTAGCCTGTTGATAAAAGAACTTATCGTAAGCCCGCTCCACTTCTTTGCTCACGGGAAAAATAGCAAATTGAAAACGCACGAATAAATACAACATCACACCGATCAGAATGAGCGATAACCATGCATAAGAAGTAAACAAAACATAGATCGCTGGCACCAGGAAAAGCAACAGGAACAACAATGTCCTGATAAAAGTAAAAGAAAGAAACACCTGCTTGATCACATTCTTGGAGCCCAGCGCCTCGAACATATATTTTTCGAAAGCATCAAAATCTTTATTATTCAAACAATAATAAGCACCGGTAATAGACCCCCCTGAAATAGTGCTCATCACATCGACCCGTTCCAAAATGCCCATCTCATGCAGCTTCCGCAAAGTGCCCAGGTGAAAAGCAGCAGCGCGGTATCCTCCACCCGATAAGGATAGACCCAATTTTTTTTCAACAGCCATAAACTTATTCAAATTATGTTACAATGACAGATATGCGGTGCAAGGAAACAAACAGTCCTGCTAAACTGACGCTTTTTTAAAACAACGGCAATAGTATAAGTACTTAATCTTTAAATACCTGCATGCCACAATTGAGTGAGTTATAGTGAATTAGTTTATAATGTTAGTATGAAGCGTATGTCAGGCTGAGCTTGTCGAAGCCCTCAATGGAAGATTAGTACTGAGTGCTAAAAAGCGAAAAGTGCACTCCGTAGGGAATACACTTTTCATGAACGCTTATTCCCTTTTGTTAATCGACTCCTTTTTCAAGTAGTTGACTTTTTTCCTGGGAAATCACCGTTCGTTGTACAATATACATTGTAAAATTCATGCCAAATAATTACAACAGGAAGCTGTACTGAAAATCAGGTAATTAAAATTTGTGACAGTATCTATTGAATAATAACGGGCGATTATTCCACACACTGTGAAATACAAACTGTAGAATAAATACCTGCATTAGGCAGTACACACGCTATAGCTGCTCATTACACCAACGAACATTTGTATTACAGTAATGAATACTACTTAGCACACATAAGCACAAGCTGTTAAAGTTTATTTAACACGCCACCAGGGCGAACCAATCAGCGCTGCAGAACGTCTTATGCAGAGACGAACGAAACCATTCATTCAAAAAAGCACATTTAAAATCCATGCAGCCGAAAGCAAAGCCATTTATTTTTTTATTAGCATTGATTGGATGCGTAACAGTAGTATGGGGAACTACCGCCTTCACAGGAGCTTCCAAATCCGTTACAAAAGCAGTAACACCAGTAGCTGATCCCAAACCTGCAAGTAAAACAATATTATACGACAGCCTTCGACTGGACACACTGAAACTTTCACGTGAAGCATTTCTGTGCGCCATGCAAGGCTACAGCAGCTTGCAGCAATCAGGTGAGCTCAGAAATTCACGCTACCTGACCATTGCAGATTTTAGCCTGCCCTCCTCTCAAAAGCGCCTGTTCATTATTGATATGAAAACGGGTAAATTGATCTACAATACATATGTGTCACATGGCAGAAATTCTGGTACCGATATGGCTACCCATTTCTCCAACAGGCCCGAAAGCAATCAAAGCAGCCTGGGCTTTTATGTTACAGGAGACACTTACCGTGGATCGAATGGATATTCAATGAAGCTCACTGGAATGGAAGAAGGCATTAATGACAATGCTTTCATACGCAATATAGTGATGCATGGATCAGCCTATGTAAGCGAAAAAGTAATTGCTATGAAAGGCTACGTTGGTCGCAGCTTGGGCTGTCCGGCAATACCTGCTGTGCTCACCAAAGCCATCATCAATACCATTAAGAACGGCAGCTGTATGTTCATCTATGGAAATGACCAGCGTTACCTGGCCCAATCCAGAATATTGATGCAGATGCGTACACTGATGGCCACCGATTCCATTACCACCGACACCATCAGCTAATACCTGATATTTAATTCGTGTAATTCGCCAAAATTCGTGTTATCGGTTTGCCAGCGTCTCATCTACAGTACCGGGCATAAATAATTTACGGCCCAGCTTTTCATCATGTCCATAAATATCATCCCTGAACTGAAGCTGCTTGTTGCCATCAACCCAGGCCGTATAATAATAGATGAGCACCGGAACAGGATCTTTTACCCGTACATACTTTTCCTTGCCGCTGTTCATGGCACTGTCGATTTTCTCAGGCGTCCACTGCGGCTGGTTCACCAGCAGGTATTCGGCCAGCTTTCCCGGTTCGCGTAGCCGGATACAGCCATGGCTAAAAGCACGTTTATCCCGGTTAAATAGCTCCTTGTAAGGCGTATCGTGAAAGTAAATATTGAAACTATTGGGGAAAAGGAATTTGATCTTGCCCAGTTGATTCTTATCACCAGGCCGTTGGCGAACAACAGGCACCCCCTCTTCCTCACCAGTGATCTCCATATTATTTTCAGCCAGGTAATTGGAATTCTTTTCAATAGAAGGAAGGATTTCTTTCTTCACAATATTTTCCGGAACATTCCAATAGGGACTAAACACAACCTGGTTTAGATTACCGGAAAACATAACGGTACTATGCCCCTCTTTACCAACTACCACATCCATATTGAATAATTGATTCGTGCCATCCTGCACATACAACTTGAAAGCAGGAATATTCACCCAGATCAGATTACCTGAGGGTTCCGCTGGCATCCACCGCATGCGCTCCAGGTTTACCAGCAACTGCTCGATCCGCTTCGATACAGGAACATTGAGCTCTTTGATCAGCATAGGAGAAACAACCCCATCGGCGGTAAAACCATAATTAGATTGAACAACCTTGATAACCTTTACCAATTCATCATTGAAGACCCTGCTGGTATCGGCTGTAGCAAATTGTCCGGAGGCTTGCAATCTCTTTTTAATAAGCACAACAGCTGTATCGATACTGCCTTGTTTTAATTTTTTCCTGGGAGCAGGAATACTCGACCAGCCACCCTTTTCTGCTATCGCCACATAATTACCCAGCTGCTGCTGTAAAGCCTTGTAATTATCATTCGGCACATCCTTGATGTCCAGTTCAGCCTTGGCCAGTTCCATCACAGATTGCTTTTTGGCTGGTAGCAAAGCTTCCAAAGCCGAAGCACGTGCCTTCTTACCATCATACCTGTCCCAAACATAATTCACATAACGCCAGGTAAGCAACAACTCCGTTTTACGGATACTTGCATCACCAGATGTGACATGCAAGCTGTCGTCGGCCATCAGGCTTTCCAGGCGCCGGTCAAGCGCTTTCCTCGTAGTACCACTATCCTTGGTGTAATCATACAAATTCCGGAAAGCAAGCGCTTGTTCCGTGATGCCGTCACTTGCAAACCATGCATATTGATAATTGCGTGCATTATAAAAGTTGCGCATGCCAGTACTCAAGGTGTCATTGAGCTTTTGCTCGGCAATAAAAGCCTCCATAGCTGCACTATCCAGGAACAGATCACTGTAAGAGTTGGCTTTAGAAATACTGAAGTTGCGTGGAGTGAGGTCCTTATCGACGCGGGCGGTACCGGCAGCCTGTCCGGGTTCATTGTTACAGGCAGCTAAAATGAGTACGGCGGCGGTTAATACAAAAAGTTGTTTATGCATATCCTCACTTGCATTCAAAATATATGCCTCCAGACCTTCTGCTATGATTTTCAATTATATAAGCATAATATAACTGTGGTGTGTCCGCTACATAAAACAGAACTTTCCTAATTTGCGCTCTATGTCACCCTGAGCCTGTCGAAGGGCTGTCGGAGGGTTTCCATCAGTCGCCAGCCTCTGGCTGGTGGCGCCTATTTCAAAGCCAGAGGCTTTGAAATAGTATTATTTTGCAAGTATCTTCAACCAATCCACACGAAGCCTAATGCAGATTTCTAAGCACATCTTTATTGTACTAATCGTACTCCTCTCCGCCTGCTCCTCCAACAAATACAAGAATCCCCACGTTGAGATCGAAACCAGGATAGGCGACATCGAAATAGAACTCTATCCCGATCAGGCGCCTAAATCAGTAGCCGCCTTCCTATCCTATATCGAAGCAGGATATTATAAAGACGGCAGCTTTTACCGCGTGCTCAATGCCGATAACCAGCCATCCAATGCACCCAAGGCCGAGCTGATACAAGGAGGACTATACGGTAAAAAAAGGCCCGAACTTCCCGGAATACCCCATGAAACCACAGAGCAAACAAAGATTCTCCACAAAGACGGCGTCATTTCTCTCGCCCGCCTGGAGCCCGGCACGGCCAACACGGAATTCTTCATCTGCATAGGCGACCAACCAGGTTTCGACTTTGGAGGCGAAAACAACCCCGATAAACAAGGCTATGCCGCCTTCGGCAAAGTGGTAAAAGGCATGGATATAGTACGCCGGATTTACAATATGCCCGAGGACGAACAGCGCTTTGACCCCCCTGTTCCAATTTATAGCATAAAAAAATTATAGGACAAAAAATAAGTATTTTGAATAAATGCTAATAAATTTTAATGCAATTGAGATTAATCATGTCTGCCTGTTTTTAAGTTACAAAATATTAATAAACAATTACTTAAATAATATCACTTCTTAAACTCGCTCTGTAAAACCATCATATAGGAGCAGAATCCACTCCGGTTTCAACAAATAACAATTAATTATTATTTATAGGTTAAAAACCGTTGGACATGAGGGGTAAAAACGGCTGAAACCCTTTCTGGTAAAGGATTTTGTATTTTCTTTAAGACCTTAGAGATCATTAAAATGCCAAAAACTTGATTTACACCGCAACAAAAGACGCTGTACTTTTACATCAGAAACAGAGACGATAGGTAAGCAGAGAAGAAAAAGAAAAGAGGATAAGAAAAGCTTAAGAAACGGTAGCAAGAGGCTACCACTCAAATCAGATCATTACGTTTTTTCATATGGCAAGCAATCGTTAGAGGTCGTCTGTTTCTACAGGTGACCATTTTTTTTTAACTAAGTCCTGCGGGATTCTACACAAACACATAAGCTGCCAAAACACACATAGCTGATACGCTATACTCCGGTAATCGATTGCCCCTTACACATGGATTGTTTTGTCTTCCGCGATTGAGTGGCGCTAACCGCCAATAACTTGACCTGTTTAATCATGTACGAGCTGTCATGGGGCAACCCTTGGCAAAGCACGCTGCAATTATATACGCATACAATAAAAAATATATAAAATGAAATCGATTATTAAGCAATTATTCTTTGACAAAGAACTGGTAGGTCGCATCAAGAATACAAAGACCAATAAAGCAGTTTTATACAGTGCCCTGTTAGATGGCCGTATTACCCTGGCCGAATACATCGCCGCCACAAAAGGCTAATCAGCGAAGCTATCTGGTGCCGGCGAAGCAGAATTGGTGTAATTCGCATTAATTCGTGTCTCTGCGCATATTGGAAATCGTGAACGAATGTCGTATATTGGAATGATCGTACACCCCTTAAATAAACCACTATATGTCATTCTTCACACGCTTGTCCAATGGCTGGCAGATTTCCATGAACAGCTTTAAAGTACTGAAGGAAAACAAACAACTTATCCTCTTTCCCATCCTCTCCGGAATATCCATGATACTCATCATGGGATCATTCTTCCTGGTCATGTTTGGCCTCGCCGGTTGGGATACCTATGGCCTTGAACAATTCGACGATTGGGTTTACCTCGTGTCCCTGCTTGGCTACTACCTTATCAACTATTTTATAGTAGTGTTCTTCAATGTAGCGCTTACACATTGTACACGACTCTACTTCCATGGCGAAGAAGTTACCATACGCAAAGGAATCGACTTTAGCATCAGCCGCATTGGGGCCATCTTCTCCTGGGCCTTATTTGCCGCTACGGTAGGCACCCTTTTAAGATATATTCAGGAAAATACAGGCTGGTTGGGAAGAATTATTATAGGTCTCCTCGGAATAGCCTGGAGCGTAACAACCTTCTTTGTAGTACCAGTGATCGCATATGAAAACCTCGGCCCCCTCGGCGCATTCAAACGCTCGGCAGGAATTATGAAACAACAATGGGGTGAAAGCGCTGCTGCTACTTTCAATTTTACCGTGATCCAGGTACTCGCCATCATATGTATATCGATCCCTTTATTTATACTTGGATTGGCTATCCATCCTGCAGTAGGCGTTGCCTTAGGACTGTTAAGCGCCTTTGTCGTGATGGCTGTTCTCAGCGCTGCACAAACCATCTTTATCAGCGCCATTTACCACAAGATCAATGGCGATCCGGTACAGCATTTCAACGACCAGTTTGTAGAAAACCTGTTTGTATACAAATCATAATTACCACATACAAAAATACATGCAGGAAGCCGGTCACAAGACCGGCTTTTGTGTGTACAAAAATTATCATACCCAACCGGTCATTTCCTTAAATTTGCCCAAAATCACTTATGGATATCAGCGGAAAGATCTTACAGATGTTGCCACTGCAAACAGGACAGGGCAAAAACGGAACGTGGAAAAAACAAGATTTCATCCTGGAAACAGCCGATACATACCCTAAAAAAGTTTGTATAGCAGTATGGGGTGATAAAATCGACATGAGCGGAGTAGTACCTGGCGCACAGGTTACCGTGTCATTCGATGTCGAAAGCCGTGAGTTCAACGGCCGCTGGTACACAGACGTAAAAGCCTGGAAAATAGTAGCAGGCAACAAAGCCGGCGGCGCACCAGCCTCCGAGCCAGCCCCCACCTTCCACAACGCTCCCGGTGGAGCAGATGATGACCTGCCATTCTAAGATCACACAAGCACACAATAAAAATACCGGCTATGACACACACATGTTATAGCCGGTATTTTATTTAGATTCGCTCAATCATGAAAGCAGCTACAGTACACGAACTGAAAGATGAACTACAGCAACTGCCAGTCAAACAATTGGTAGAACTGTGTTTGCGCCTCTCCAAATTCAAGAAAGAGAACAAAGAGCTGCTCACCTATCTCTTATTTGAGGCACATGACCTGCCTGCGTACATTACCATGGTAAAACAGCAGATGGATGAAGCCTTCGAAGCCCTCAATACATCCCAGATCTTCCTGGCCAAAAAGACGATCCGCAAAACCCTCCGCATTGCCAACAAGCACATCCGCTTTACCGGTAGCAAATTGGCCGAAGTAGAATTGCTCATACACTTCTGTACCCTGCTGCAGGGAGCAGGTATCAACTTCCGCAAAAGCACCGCCATGGACAACCTGTACCACAGCCAGCTCAAAAAAGTGAACGCTGCCCTCAAAACCATGCACGAAGACGAACAATACGATTACAAAAGAGAAGTGGAAAAACTGTCACGCTGAGCTTGTCGAAGCCTCTACCGGATGTCACGCTGAGCCTGTCGAAGCGTTTGAAGGGTGGGTCGCCCTACCCGTCCGTTGACGGGACGGCTCAGCCTGATCTAAGGTGAGTTAAAACTAAGAAGGGGCAACGTTGCATTTGCACGTCGCCCCCTATATCGCCGCTTTCCTATAGCCTTGGCTTTATTAATCCAAAGATAAGGGTTACAATGATATAGGAGTGTTTAATCGGTGCCCATTGAGTAAGCGGGGATCTTACGCCACATCTTTCGCAAAAAAATGCCTGAACAATAGCCGGGAGACAGTAAGTAAGATCCATCCTCCCATCAAGCCGCCGGCAAACCCAATAGGAATGCCCTAGGACAACGTTGTTTTCAAAGAATAACTGGTGTTGCCAAACTCGTTCGCCAACAGGCACACGAAAGCAGCGCCCGCCATACCGACTAAATAACAGAACTGTCCGCCTGAGCCAGTAGCAAAACCGCCGGAAGCAGAGCTGACAGCAAAAGAAGTAATCTTTTCATCGTGGAGGCATTCGGGGTATATTTTTTAAAGATACACAAAAAAGGCAGTGCCATGTTGGCATGCCACGGCCTTTGGTTGACTTGGAGTACAAGGGAATATAAAGCCAGATAAGTTGGCCAGCCCCCCAATTCCGGCAAGGTTCATTCCTAAGATAAGCCGTAGATGAACCGTGGATGCGCCCCAGATAAGAATGGCTACAAGTAAGGTGTAAGTAAACCGCAAGTAAACTGAAAGTAAACCGCAAGTAAGTGGACGCTGTTTTAAAACAATCCAAAGGCTACCGGAAGTGTCCGGAGAAAAAAGAGATGATATGGGCCGGCGTCAGTTCTCAATGCTTGAAGACGTTTAAATGAATACATAAATATACTGATAAAGTGTCAGGTTAGTTGAAATGAACCAAACAAATTCTTGCCTTTAACCCGATCGGGGCATTAAAATACAACATCCTAAATTTACACTATGGCAGATGTGCACAACAAGGCAACCCGCAGTTATAACATGAGCCAGATAAAAGGCAAGAACACCAGGCCGGAGATGTTGGTACGACGTTTCCTGCACGCACATGGCTTTAGATATAAATTGCATGACAAGTCTTTGCCCGGTAAACCCGATCTCGTTTTACCCAAATACAAAACCGCCATCTTTATTCACGGATGCTTTTGGCATGGTCATGAAGGTTGCCGCTATTTTGTTGTGCCTAAAACTCGTACTGAGTGGTGGCTCAATAAAATACGAGGAAATATTACTAATGACCATAAAGCGCAGGACGCATTGGTAGCACAAGGATGGACCGTCATTGTTATATGGGAGTGCGACCTAAAGCCGGCAAAGGTCAACGACACTCTCAGTAACTTGGTCAGATTGATCAACTTCACCAAGTAATTCACCCATTATCCACTTTTGCTAAAGAAGTTATCAAAATGTGACTTAAAATGAATAGTATTGCCTATGGATTTAAAGATCCAAATAAGCTTAAAAATCAAGGAGCTACGTACTAAAAAAAACTTTCTTAGGAAGAAATTACCTGGAAGGTAGAAATCGATAGAACCTTCATGAATCATGTCGAAAATGGATGCAGGAATGTTTCAATAGAAAGCCTGGAAAAGATATGTATTGGCCTTGATATCATCTCTTGAAGATTTTTGTACGGAATATTTCAATAGCAAAAAAGGAAGCAAATGATTATCGCGGAAAAAAAACCTGTTCTTTTAAGCGCTAAAATTCATGCAGTAGCAGATAAAATATGGAAAGCAGCATTATTCGGACCAGAGAACTATAAATCTGCTGTAATAAGCCATTATTTACATTCAAAGGAAAGGCGATTTAAAAAGGATGCAATTGAATACGCTATAGACATATTGGAGAGTTATCTTGATGAAGAGATTACTAATAAGGTTGCTGAAGAGGCGCTGCAGTATATTATCAGATACAAGGACGATATTCCATTCCCCACTCCGGCTAATTCACAGTTTACCTTTATTGATTTATTTGCAGGTATAGGAGGATTCAGGATCGCAATGCAAAAATTACAAGGAAAGTGTGTGTTTACTTCTGAATGGGATAAAATGGCCCAGCGTACTTATTATGCCAATTTTGGAGAAATACCATTTGGCGATATTACAAAGCCTGAAACAAAAGAATGGATCCCCGAAAAGTTCGATATAATCTGTGGAGGGTTTCCGTGTCAGCCCTTTTCAATTGCGGGAGTTTCAAAAAAATTGAGCTTAGGTAGAAAACATGGCTTTGAAGATGAACGTCAAGGCAATCTGTTTTTTCATCTGGCCGAAATAATTGAGAAACACAGACCCAAAGCATTTTTTCTCGAAAATGTGAAAAATCTTATTTCACACGATAAAGGCAACACATTTAAAGTAATAAGAGATACGTTAATTAACCTTGGATATTCGTTTCATTCAAAAGTTTTGGATGGAAAACATTTTGTTCCCCAACATCGCGAGAGAACATTTATGGTAGGGTTTGACGCTGAAGTATACAACTACCAGGAAAATTTCCAGTTCCCCGAAATGCCTGAGGTATCGAGGAAAGTAAAGGATATTTTACAAAAGAAAATCGACCCCAAGTATACACTTTCCGATAAACTGTGGGATTATTTACAAAATTATGCAAAGAAGCACCAGGAAAAAGGCAATGGGTTTGGTTTTGGAATAGCTGATCCTAATGGGATTACAAGAACTATAAGCGCAAGATATTATAAAGACGGTTCGGAAGCTTTGATTGGACAAAAAGATAAAAACCCGAGAAGGCTTACTCCAAGGGAATGCGCTTTTTTACAAGGCTATCCCGAACATTTTGAAATCCCGGTTTCAGACAACCAGGCATATAAACAATTTGGAAATTCAGTAGTTGTTCCATTGATTGAAGCCATTGGAGAAAAAGTAATTAAGGCACTAAATAATAAACCGACACGTAAAATACAAGAGAAATTGGTAAATAAATGAGCAATCAAAATGAAGCTACCCAAAGTTTAGCGAATGCAGATACTGGGCATTTTGCGAAACTATTTGAGGTGTCCGATCGTATCTTGATCAAGAAATTATCAAAAAATGATCGTGACTGGGCACGTTTCTCCAATAAACATCAAGCCGGAGTTTATATACCACATATGTAGGGCACAAGAACGTAATTAGTTTCAAGGAATTTTGCGAAGTTCATTTGAAACCACATATTAAAAAGTGGAAACTGCAAAATGGGAAACAGCATTTGTTCTAATGCGTTTTTATTTTGTAAAAAGAACATAATTTAACCAACTGCTGTTCCACCGGTAGTGTTTCATAAACTGTGTCAGTAGGATTACATTTTGTACTCATCGGCATATGATGTTCTTTTCTGATGGAGCTGATTAGTATTACTGTTGATGCAAAAGACATCATGTGACGATGAGGCTTCACTATTCAGAGATTTAGTTTCAGCCTGTCTCCAAAGATAATAGATAATTGCGCTAAGGTCTGGTTCCAGTTGTGGACCGGTTTATTCCATTTGGTGCTGATATTCTCCTGCACTAAGAACAGCAGTTTCATTAAAGCATCTTCACTCTGGAAGGCGCCTTTTGTTTTGGTGACCGTTCGGAGTTGCCGATGGAAGCCTTCAATGATGTTGGTGGTATACATGATGCGGCGTATATCCTTGTTGTACTGGAAGTAACCGCTCAAACGGTCCCAGTTCTTTCTCTAGGATTCAATCACTTTAGGATAGCGCTGCCCCCAGTTGGCAGCTACCTGGTCAAGGTTGCGCTCAGCCTGCTCTTTGGTAGTGGCTTTGTAAACACCTTGCAAATCCTTCATAAAGGGTTTTACGTCTTTGTAAGATAAATACTTGTATGAGTTCCTGATCTGGTGAACCACACAGAGCTGGACTTCAGTTTTAGGGAAGATGCTTTCTATGGCGTCGGCAAAGCCCTGCAGGTTATCAATGGAAGCAATGAAGATATCTTCAATGCCCCGGTTCTGCAGGTCAGTAAGTACTTGTAGCCAGAATTTAGAGCCTTCGTGCTCGCCGATATACATACCCAGCAGTTCTTTATATCCCTCCTGGTTAAGCCCGATAATGCAGTATACAGCACGATTAACCACCCGCCCTTCATGGCGAACTTTGTAATGAATAGCATCCAGCCAGACAAAGGGATAAACCCGCTCCAATGGCCGGCTTCGCCATTCCTGAATCAGGGGTAAAATCTTGTCTGTTACACGACTGATAGTAGCAGGTGAAATATCAAGCCCGTACATATCACTGAGGTGATCGCGGATATCACTGTAGCTGGAGCCGCGGGCATACAAGGCGATAATTTGACGGTCTAAATCAACACCTAAGGTCTTTTGTCGTTTGGGAACAATCTCCGGCTCAAAAGTGCTGTTGCGATCTCTGGGAGTGCTGAGATCAACATCGCCTACCGGTGTTTTGACCTTCTTCTTGCCCTTGCCGTTCTTGCGGTTAGGATCTTCAGTCTGCTCAATGTGAGCTTCCAGTTCGCCCTCCAGGGCTTCTTCCAGAAACTCTTTCAACAATGGGGTAAAGACGCCGTCTTTACCAAGCAAGGTCTCTCCGCTTTTTAAGCGGGCTGCAGCCTGCTTCTTGAATGCTTCGAAATCAAAGTTTTGCTTTTCCATACTGTATCAGTTTAAAGTTACTTAACTTTCTACTGACACACTTTTTGAAACACTCTCGTTCCACCTCTTGTTCATGCATCAATGACAATACCCGTACGCCACCCAAAGCATTTAAGCCTTTAAACAACTTCCGCATATCCTGCTTCATATCCAGATGTTTGTTCTTTGCATAAAAGGTTAGAAACCCTTTTAGCGCTCCTTGATAAGTACTGAACCGCCGGTCAATCAGATTCTGATAAAAATCCTGCTTTTCCCACAACAGCTTGGTCAGTTCAAACGGGTCACTCTGTTTGGGGTCCCAGGTAAGCCTGGCCGCCCACCACAGGCGGGCAATACTATGCTGGTTGCGTTGCCGTAGCGCAGCGCCTTCAAAATGAAAGCGGTCTTTGATGGTATCATCACTACTTTCCTCATCAATACCCCACCGCTGCCTTGTATAATTGTAAAACAAAGTATGTGCAAGAGTAACCCACAAACGCTTGTCGTTAGCCTGCACAAGATCAAGATGCTTAAGAGCATTGAATAACTTAATGGAATTTTGCGCATCCCCTCCGGGGATAGGCCTGAAACCATCAACCTCATCCAGATTCATATCCAGCTTTACTGTATCACGAAGCCAGATAGCATCTGAAAAATCAAACATCTCTTCATTATACCTGCTGCGGATACCTTCATCCGTTCTATAATTTAGTAACTGAGTGCAGGTGGCAGCACTGAAGATCCGGGTTTCAATCATGGCTTGATATTTTTAATCCTTAATAGCTCTTCAAAGGCAAAATTTACCGGTACACCCGTTCTGATCACCTTTTGGGCATTGATAAAATTATCATTGTGGCGCATACCTCTTGGAAGCAAAGTGTCCAGCACCGTAAACCATTTGAACCCACCAAAGTGGCCGGACTCCTGC
The DNA here is from genome assembly GCA_003243255.1 of Flavobacterium psychrophilum. The sequence continues at coordinate 15,119 of QFQM01000078.1, forward strand.
TCATCGGTAATTATCTTAAATGCTTGTTCCAGAGCAGGGATTACATAAAGGTTCAATGCGGTAAAAGGCGCACCGCCCTTCTTATCGAAAAGAAAAGTAATAGGGTCTGTTTCCGTATTGGCCGAAGGGTAATAAATAACGATCTGGTCGGCGTCAAAATCGAAATGCAATTCCTTTACCGGAGAGTTGACGTCTATCTTTTCAAACCTGAATATGCTGCCGATAGTTGCCTTCTCATTGTCCTTCTCTATGGGAATTTTTTGCGTACCGGTAAGCCCCACGATATCGCCTTTTACAAGGTCAAACACCTTTTCTTCAAAAACGCTACTAAAGCTATCATCATAATAAGGCAATTTATCATCTCTTACCAGCAGGAAAGACTCTGTTTCAAGAATAATATCGACTTCATTTTCCGGTAGATTGAACTGTCGTGGGTTTAAGAACGTCCAATTCATATACGTTGGCACACAACTGATCTTTAAGACAAAATCCAGTTTGCCGGCTTCATACAGGCTGGCCAGATAGACATTGCTGATCTCAACCATTATGTCGGAGAATACATATTGTCTGATTTGGCGGTCCATCGTTATCTTAAACCGTACGTGAAAAGCGCCATCCATATCGTCTGGTATACCCAGCACGGGATGCGGCATTGATATATTAATACCTGTCATAGATACTATTTAATAATAAATGCAGATCGTTGGTTATCCGAAACCTCCAGGTACAACGTTTGTTTGCCGGAAATAGGAGTAGCTATTGCGTATTCCTTTATAGTTCCGTCTGCATCAGTAATTTCCCGGAATTTTATCTTCTTTCCCTGCGCATCTGTTACCTCATGCAATACAAATGCGATTTCGTCTCCCGAATCAGAATATTGATAAAGATTTAGTTCTGCATTATCGACAGGCTCAGCCGTACTAAGAACAGCTTTATATACATTCCTGCCGGAACTTTCTCCAAAGTGAAAAACCCTGCTTTTAACTGCAATCCTTGGTGTTTTACCACCTCTTGAACTGCCTGCTTTTTTACTGGATTTTCCATTTTTAGCGATTACTTCCCTGTCCCTTGGGGCTTCGCCACCGCCTGTCCCAGGAATATTGCCACGTGAACTGCTCACGAAACTGTTTTCCTGTTCTGAACGGAGGTTAATATTGATTTCATCCTGAATGGCACGTCGGTGGATAGTTTCGGGCTCACTGGGTGTGTTGTTCCGGCTCCCTTTGTTGGAATCAGCAAAGGCCTTTTGAAGATCGTCAAACAACTCTGTCAGAAAAGCCGGAGTTTCTGTCGGTTGTTTATATTTATCGATGAGCTCCTTGATAACCCCTCTGATACTATTCTTAATATTCTTCAGAATAAGAACTCCGTCTTTTTTAGTAAGCTCATCATCATTGTTTTCCAGCATTTGTTCCTCAAAGCTATCATGCTTTGGAGGCTCCATCATCCGTAACACCTGGTTACCTTTTTTATTATCACAAAGGAATACCCCGGTAATATTTACCCCTACGAGCCTTAGTTCTGTCTTGCTGAAAATGACCATACCATTCCGCAAATAGGCAACATTGTTTTCTCCCTGTTCATGTTCAATATAATAGAACGTACACGGGCCAATAATGGGAATGTCAAACGATGTCTGCTTCCCGTTTTTAACCGCCTGATAAAACCAGTAAGGATTACCATAAGGAGTCAACGTTTCATCCTGTTCCTCTTCCTGGGAAAACAACTCTTCCATCATCGATTCTACATTCCTCGCGTTAATGCGCTGAATACTGGTGCCGTTTTTAAATAACTCCACTTCCAGGCGTCCTTCATGAAGCAACATCCAGTAATTCCTTAGTACTGCTTTGGAGAACTCGGTGTGCCAGTTATCTTCAAGCTCTACGCCCATCACATATTGAGATAGTCCGGAGGCATCTCTCCGGAATACTTCAGGAATATCCTTCTGTTTCCTGATAGAACTTCTTTCTTCACCATTGCCAAGATAAATACGGCCCTCATGATTTCTGCTGCCGGTTTTATAAGAAGCCAATTTAGCCACACCCTGAAAAATATGTTCACCATCCCTATTGTAGGAAGAATAAAAGACTGTTCTTAGGTTTGAGATGCCATAAATGGCATTTTTCCCTATACCAAAGGAGCCGCCCGCACTTTTATCTTCTTTAGCTGATACCCCTTCTGATAATACACAGGCTACAAAGCTGGAACCATTTTCCGTATCCTTACCTTCAAGGCCTTTTGTATTATAATCAGAATAAACAAGAAAAGGGATTTTGTCACCTTTAATAGACTCGTAAGCTTTTTTGAAAAACTTCACCTGATAGGGATGGGACTTCTGAACCTGGTCCAGGACTTTTTTAAACTGATCAAACGCGGGAATGTCGCTTTTCCTGATAGTACAATATTCAATATTGATTACAACCTTACTTTTACCCGGCAACCTCGCATCGTTCGAGTTTTGAAAAAGCTCTCTGACAAAAGAATTGATCGCATGACTGTTAAAAGTCAGTATACCGGCGTTGTTAAATCCTTCATCTCCTTTCTTTTTTTCCTCAGCGCCCCATTTCCAGTTTATAGCCATAGCAAATAAGTTAGTTCGGAACTATTATGGAATAGAAAAGGTATTGCCTGAAACACATCTCCGGGAGCGGATTGAATGATAGGGAAATCCGTTTCAGCTATTCGCAATATACATATAACGCCAAAACATGCTTTATATACTATGATTAAAATGCAGAAAGACAAATAATTGTCTTAAATCAACGAGCGCATATAGGTTTCATGTATAGTATAGATTTTATGAATACTTAAGCAAACCATTGTTTCTGTGGAAATATCTTTGGTCATTTTAGACATATTCATTGGAAGGAGCCAGCTATCCTTTTGATCACAAATTTGGCCTGTTCGAGGGTTATTTTCTGTCTATTTCTGCAGCAAAACCCTGTATTGTCCCCACTTATAAATAAATATTTCTCCTGCTCCATTGATTTTCATCGTATTTATACGCAACTTTGCAGTAACTGCACTTTATCTTATTGGAAATTTCTAAGCACTGAACCGCACCAAAACGAAGCCTGCCAGGCATACGAAACAAGTAAAAACAACGAATAGATGTACACACAAGTATGGGCTAAGTACCTGCCGATCATTAAGATACTGCTGAAAAAGTCCATCACGGACAATCAGGACCTAACACTCAATCGCATCGACTTTGAGAAGCTGGGCATTGCCCGTAAAGCTGGTTATAAATTTACCATCCTGTTCGAGGAAGGTAAAGCAGCCAACACCATTGGCAGTTCCCAGCTGGCGCGCGACCTCGCAACGGTATTGCTCGAAAACAACGATACCAAATATCTTTTCAAGCACAACACCTACGAGGTTACCCTTACCCCCAAGTTTGTGTTGCAAATAGTAAACAAGACCAAGAACCCGGTGCCGCTGCCTTCTGCCGAGCCCGAAACCGAGCAAACAGAAGAAGAATAATACAAACGGAACCGGAAGTACGAACATGCTTGATTGCTGTACGTTCTTTCGGTTCCATACCTCTTACCTCATACTTCTTGCCGCACACTTCCTGCTTCCATTTCCCAACTCATTCCTGATTTTTACCACCCCATACACTGCGTGCAACGAACACCCACTCCACGGTTGTTAATTGCATAAAATATAGCCATGAAGCAAGTGTATGTTATGGCGCTGGCCCTCGCATCGTTGGCCGCGTGCAAGAAGGATAATGCCCTCAAATCACCTGAACAACCCGGTAACCAACAACCGGAAATGATCTATACCGATCTGCAAAACCAGGAGCTGAAGTTCCAGCAAGGAAAAGTAATAGACCTCGACAAAGACGGCACAGCCGACATTGGCTTTGCCACCTGGTATATTGGTGACCCTATCGAGAAAGAAGACGAAGTCCTGTTCTTTGCAGGCTCCTACGTCCACAGCAACCTGCTGGTGAATGATGCCAATACCTCACATGCCTTTAACCTGGGCGAAACCATTCCGGTAGGCGCCTATCCCGGCCATGAGTGGTACCAGGTATCACAGGTAGAAATGGCGCTGAAGAACACGCCCGAAACCGGTAACCCCTATTGGGAAGGCGCCTGGAAACAGGTACACCACCAATACCTCGCTATTCAGATCGTAAAAGACAACAAACGGTACAATGGCTGGATAGAAGTCTCCTTCGACACGGCAGGAGAAAAGCTGGTACTACACAAAGCAGCCATCAGCAAAGAAGCAGAGAAAGCAGTAATAGCTGGAAAATAAACCAATAAGCAATCCCGGACTGCCGGCTTCCTGAATAACTACAGGCGCCGGCAGTTCCCGTTTTGGTAGAGTAATTCGAAAATCTGTATGTTCGCAGACACCAAAGCTTACCAAAACCTTTAACTATGGCCGCATCGCCCAAAATAGATTTCAATAACCTCTATGACATAGACAACATATCCGAAGACCTGCGCGTCAGCTCATTCAAGACAAAGCTGGATAGCGGTCGCTCCCTGCCCTTGCTCGTTAAGATCAGCAACCAGTCACATGCCCTGCTCCCCAACGTATACAACCTGTCCTTTGGCCCCCAAAACGCAAAAGGAAAGATTGACGATAAGGCCGAGCTCACACATACAGATTATTCAAAAGTGTTTTCCACTATTTTGTTCTCCGCACTGGCCTACCTGAAAACCAACCCCGACCATTACCTGGGCATCGATGGCTCAGACAACGCCCGCGCCTATTTCTACTACCGGGCCCTCCAAAGAAATTTTAGCTACCTCAATCAGCATTTCCGCATGTTTGGCGTTAAGTACTTTGTACGGATCACCCGCTTCGGAAAGACCCAGTACGACAACCCGTTTGATTTTGAAGATATCATGCCCTATCCCT
>QFQM01000079.1 GCA_003243255.1 Flavobacterium psychrophilum
ATTGGTTAAAAAAATGACACCGCAGCAGTGGATTGACCTGTATGAAAAGAATTTAAAACGTTAATTTTTTGACAGATAACTATTGCGTTAATTTATAAAGAAAACAGGGTTTTGCCCTGTTTTTTTGTTTAATTTCGTTACCCTATTAAGTAACTTTTATGAAAATCGCAATAGTATGTTACCCCACCTTTGGCGGTAGCGGTGTTGTAGCTACCGAACTTGGGCTTGAACTCGCACGCAGGGGACACGAAATACACTTTATAACGTATAGCCAACCCGTCAGGCTGGCACTCCTGAATCCAAATATACATTACCACGAAGTACACGTTCCTGAATATCCGCTTTTCCATTATCAGCCCTACGAACTGGCACTATCCAGTAAACTGGTTGATATGGTAAAATTATACGGTATTGAACTGCTGCATGTACACTATGCCATTCCTCATGCTTATGCCGGTTATATGGCTAAGAAAATGCTGAAAGAGCAGGGAATCAGAATTCCGATGGTAACCACGCTTCACGGAACGGATATCACTCTTGTTGGTAATCACCCATTTTACAAACCTGCTGTGAGTTTCAGTATCAACCATTCAGATATTGTGACTTCAGTATCCCAAGATCTTAAAGACGATACCTATAGATTGTTTGATATTAAAAGAGAAATTGAAGTTATCCCGAACTTTATCGAAATTGATAAGAATCGTATTGATACTACCTCTGAATGCCATCGTTCACTTATGGCTACCGAAACCCAGAAGATCGTTACCCATATCAGTAACTTCAGGAAGGTAAAACGCATTCCGGATGTGATCAGAATATTTAATGAGATACAAAAGAAAATGCCTGCTAAGCTGATGATGGTGGGAGATGGGCCTGAAAAAGCACCGGCAGAAGCATTGTGTGAAGAATTGGGTATATCGGATAAGGTTATTTTCTTTGGTAACAGCCACGAGATAAGTAAAATACTTTGTTTTTCCGATCTATTCCTGCTGCCGTCGGAAACTGAGAGTTTCGGTCTTGCGGCACTTGAAGCTATGGCCAGCGGAGTTCCTGTAATATCGAGTAATACCGGCGGACTTCCGGAAGTGAATAAGGAAGGCGTTTCGGGTTATCTGGGTAACGTAGGGGATGTTGATTACATGGCCGAAAAAGCAATTGAGATTCTTTCGGATGATGACAGGCTGTTTGAATTCAAGTCAAATGCGCTTAAAGTTTCTCAGGAATTTGATGTACAACAGATAGTGCCGATGTATGAAAGAGTATATCGCAAGGCATTAAAAATGCACGTTAAGTAAGAAAAATGCACGTTTTTTTTGAATTGGCATGAAAAATGTAATGATTGAATAAATCATTAAATCAAACCTTATGAAAAAAGTAATTACGTTTTGTCTGATGCTTGTAGTACTTACAAGCTGTAGTATCCATGTTGTAAACAATGTAAAGGTAGATGCAGCCGTAGCCTTCGAAGTATTAAAGCAGGATGCTTATGGTGGCCGCGATACCAAATCGAATGTGGTTGTAAAATCACGTGAGGAACTTGTGGCACTTTATAAAGAACTAGGCTGGAGCAATGTACCTACAGTTGATTTTTCTCAAAATAATGTGGTAGCCATTTTTATGGGACAAAAGAATACCGGAGGCTACAGTATTGGTGTCCGAAAAGTTACCATCGAGGACAATACAGCTACAATAAGTACGGTAGAAACTAAACCTGAAGGTATGGCTACTATGGCACTTACAGCACCTTATTGTATCGTAGTTGTAGCTAAGACCGATAAAGTAGTGGTAGAGTAATATATATTTATCTACAAATAATATAAAAGCCCCTTTAAGGGGCTTTGTTTTTTAATTATGTTTTTTGAAGGTTATTCTTGTAGAATTCCATTTAATTTGATGGTAGTCATATGGAATGTTTCGTTTCTTATGATTTAATACTTCACTCTCTTCCTGTGTAATTCGCCTTATCACTCTATTTGTTTCATTATCGAAACAATGAAATGCTCTTAAAAAATCAAATGAATCGAAAGTATCTTTTTCTGATCCTACAGTGATAAATTTCAAGTTGCCGGAAACAGTATCTGTCAGTACTTTTCTTTTTATAAATCTTTCAACTTCAGTCGACGGGATTTTAAATAATAGCTCAGGTTTCAAACTGATAAATTGAGCAGGATAACTATCTTCTGTTAATCCTGTCCCACAGCCTGAATGCATTGGTTCGTTATAATGATAGTAATACAAACCTCCCACTGAATCTACAAGAAAGTTATGGATTGAATAATGTTGATCTATAGCTGGCGGAAGAGGGATATCATCCGGATTTTCCTGATTTTTCATTTGTTCTCTCTGTGCTTCAAATGTAAAAAAGACAGAAGGTTCTTTTTTTCCTTCATCGTTTAAGGAATTTTTTCTACAGGAAACAACAGCAATTAAACTGAATAAAATGAAAAACCTTTTCATAACTATTTCACCGTCAGTTCCACATACACAGGGAAATGATCAGATGGATAACGATTGTATTTAACATCCGTAAGCGTTTCATATTTATTTACTGTCACCGTTTTAGGAACAAATACGTAATCAATACGGATTTTAGGCTGTTCTTTCATGTTGAATCCGTTAAAGGTCGCCGATTGCCCCTCTATTTCTTCGGCTACAATCCTGCTGTCGTTAAGTTGTTTTGTGATTAGCTTAACGGGTTCACTGTTTGGTTCCAGATTAAAATCTCCCGTAAGAGCAAATGGGAAATTGTTTGTATTCAGGCCTTTTATTTTATCCAGAATAAGCTTGGCACTGTTTTGGCGCGCCGTGTTACCTATATGGTCAAAGTGGGTATTGAAAATCCATAATTTCTGTTTGGTTTTCAGGTTTTCGAACAGTCCGTAAGTGCAAACCCTTTTGCAGGCGGCATCCCAGCCCATAGATACTTTGTCAGGAGTGGCTGATAACCAAAAGGTAGATTGTTCAATGACCTTATACTTTGAGGCATTATAAAATATGGCTGAAAATTCACCTTCACGTTTGCCATCATCTCTGCCAACGCCAATATATTTATAGTTTTTGAGATTTTCATTAAGATAGTCTATTTGCTGCGGAAGCGCTTCCTGAAGGCCTAAAAAGTCAGGATTTTTTTGTAATACCTGTGCATTAAGCATTTCTTTACGGTTGTCCCAACGGTTTTCGCCATCACTGGCTACATCAAGACGGATGTTGTAAGACATAACCGTTACATTTTGAGCATTAACATTGGCAAAAGCCAGTATGACTAAAGAGAGTATGAAAAGTTTTTTCATGGTTTAATAATTTGAAGCGGGAAGATAACCATTTCCGGCAAGGTCGTCAATAGTATTAACAGTAATTAGTCTGCCATTTCGAAGTAAAAGGCAGCTATTTGCAGTTTCCAGGATATCATTATAATAATGATCGGTCATAATGATGCCTTTTGTTGCTTTCAGGCTCAGTAATTTCTCTTTTATTTTTTCCCTGTATAATGGCTCAACCATAGAGAAGGGTTCATCGAGCATCAGGAAAGGGTGGGGGAGTGCACTGACAAGCATCAGCTCAAAATAGCGCAGTTCGCCCATAGAAAGGTTTCCTGCTTTGGTATTTGCCATACGGGCAATGAGCGGATCATATAATATTTTATCCTGCATAGTACCATCGGTAAAATATAAAGGTACAATATCCCTTACTTTAAGGCTCTTTGGCAGGAATGAATCCTGTGGGAGGTAGGCTATTTTCTGTTGTGGGATTATTTCTCCCGGTGCTATGAATTTTCCGTCTACAGATAAACGGATCTTATCAGCCGTCATTGTACCGAACACTATTTTCAACAGGGTAGATTTTCCGGTTCCGTTACGGCCAAGGATGCCAATTATATCTCCTGTATTGCATTCAAAAGCAACATAGTCGAGAACCGATTTATTGTTGAAATTCTTTGTTAGCTCGCTTATCGTAAGTGTATGCATAATTAAATCAGTGTGATTAAAGCAAGCAATAGTATTGCAATCGGCAGGTTAATTATGAATGTGTTCAGAACTAATTGTTTGCGTGTATAGCCTAAATTGTGATAAAAATAGTACTGCTGTTTATAATAGTAATTGAAGAAAAGTACTCCGGCAAGTATACCGAATGTGGTGAACTGTATAGGAAACCAAAATGCTTTTAGGGAGAAAAGAGCCATTAGTGCAGAGAACATCACATTAATAGCGATTGTTGTTCTGTAGTATTGCCAGAATGCCCTTGTGTTGAGTTGTTTCATATCGCCAATGTACAATTACATTCTTAATAAACGTAAGGTTTACCTTTAAAATTATGAGACATAAAAAATGCCGGTTTTAAAACCGGCATTTTTTATAATGTTTGAGAGGTAAGCCCGAAGAACCTGAACTCTCCGTTTACTTTTACAAACTGGAAAGCGTGGCTTGATCCGGGATGACCCTTTGATAATTCGTTTGGCTTATAGGTTGGTACCCATACTTCATATACTTTCAGGTCTTTAGAATCAGAACCATCTCTAATGAATTTAGGTTTAAATCCTTTCAATACCATGCTGTTAAAGGCATATCCTCTGTTTGCTAAAGCTTTGTATACAGGAGACAGCTTAAAATCTTCGGCAACTGTAATGTAAAATACATCCGAAGGGACATAATGCGTAATATCGCCCTGTTCGCCGCTTCCGGGACATTCGGCGCAGTCAACCTGTACAAGTGCTATGTTATCGAATGTTGTTTTGTCTTTATTTTCTAATGCTTTTATAAACGCTACAAAAGTTTTATCAAGCTCATCCCATTCGGTGGCCTGTTTTGTAGCAGGTTTAGCTGTAGCTGGTTTTGCAACAGGCTTCTTTTTCTGGGCAAAGCCAGGACTCGCAATAAGTATAAAAGCTATAATCAGGTATTTCATAGTTATCTTTTTTCTGATGCGAATATAATTAATCTATTAGGCATAACGCAAAAAACGCCGGTATTAATACCAGCGTCTTTTATTTTTTTTGGAAGCTTCAGACTTCCTCGATTTATTTTGTCCTCCTTGTCCTCCCTGTTGCTTGTTTTTGTTTCGCAGGTCGGGTTTTTTAGGTGTATCCGATTTTCCTTCTTCTGCATAAGGGTAAGGATGCCCTTCTATCACTTTGATCTTGATTCGGATAAGCTTTTCAATATCCTTAAGATAAGGAAGCTCATCTTTTCCGCAGAATGATATGGCAAGACCTTCATTTCCTGCTCTTCCGGTACGGCCTATACGGTGTACATAGGTTTCAGGAATATTAGGAAGGTCGAAATTTATAACATACGGAAGGCTTTCGATATCAATACCACGGGCAGCAATATCGGTAGCAACAAGAACCGGAATTTCCTTATTCTTAAAAGCATCCAATATTCGTTGTCTTGCGCTTTGAGACTTATCCCCGTGAATGGCACCTGCTTCAACTCCGTTCTTTTTCAGGGCTTTCACCACATTGTCAGCGCCGTGCTTGGTACGTGTAAATACCAATACATTACTCAGGCTCTCATTACGGATAAGATGATACAAAAGTTTACGCTTATCGCCTTTGTCTACAAAATATATCTGTTGTTTTACCCTTTCAGCGGTAGATGATACAGGAGTAACCGATACATACTTAGGCTTGGTCAGGAAACTGTCAGCCAATTCGCGTATGGCTAAAGGCATAGTAGCAGAGAACAATAGTGTCTGCCTGTTATCGGGTGTAAGTTTGATGATTTTCTTTACATCATTAATAAAGCCCATGTCCAGCATCTGGTCGGCTTCATCAAGTACCAGTGTGTGCAGATGGTCAAGATTTACAAAACCTTGTTTATGAAGGTCTAATAACCTTCCGGGAGTAGCGATAAGAACATCAACACCTTTTTTAAGCTGATCGGTTTGCGATATCTGGTTAACGCCACCAAAAATGGTAAGCTGGCGGATGTTGGTATATTTTCCGTAAGTGTCAAAGCTTTCACCAATCTGGATAGCAAGTTCACGGGTAGGAGTAATGATTAAAGCACGGATATGCTTTACCTTTTTTATTGATCCTACAATAGGATGTATCGCATTGATGATGGGAATAGCAAAGGCCGCTGTTTTTCCGGTACCTGTTTGTGCACAGCCTACAAGGTCGGTGCCTTCAAGAATGATCGGAATGGCCTGTTCCTGAATGGGAGTAGGGTTTTTATAACCTTCTTCTGTCAGGGCCTGTTGTATATTTCGTATAAGATTAAGTTCTTCGAATGTCATGTATATGAGGTTTAATTCTTTAGCAGCTGGTGCTAAGACGGTGCAAAGATAGGCTAAAAAAAATTAGTGTAAGTTTTAACCGCTGCGCAGCATAAAGCCGTATTTTTACACTCTCAAAATTCACCCTCAATATCTACCGCAGTTATGGCAAAAACTGAAAATAAAGCATTAAAATCTACATTTATTGGGATAGTTGTCAGTGGAATACTGGCTGTATTAAAAGCTTTAGGGGGAATATTTGGTAATTCTTACGCATTAATTGCCGATGCCATAGAATCAACCGCAGATATTTTTACATCCAGCATGTTATGGCTTGGACTTAAATGGGCTTCCAAACCTGCTGACGAAGACCATCCTTACGGTCATGGTAAGGCTGAAGCACTCATAGCTATCGGGATAGCTCTTGCACTTACTATTGCCGCTTTTGTGATAGGTAAAGAGAGTGTTCATAATATCATTACTCCGCATAAGTCACCTAAATCCTATACGTTGATTATCTTGCTTGTTGTAATTGCTACAAAAGAAATTCTGTATCGCTATGTGAAGAAAGTTGGTATAGGCATCAACAGCGAAGCGGTTAAGGCAGATGCATTTCATCACAGGAGCGATGCTATTACCTCGCTTGCTGCTTTTATAGGTATCAGTATTTCGCTGATAGGAGGGAAGGGCTACGAGGCAGCGGATGATTATGCAGCTTTGTTTGCAGGGGTAATTATCCTTATCAATGTATATAAAATCGCAAGACCCGCCATAGGCGAGTTGCTTGATGAAGATCTTGATCCAACACTTAACCAACGTGTACGCGAACTGGCAGCCGAAGTAAAAGGTGTTACCAATGTGGAGAAATGCCACACGCGTAAAATGGGTGTGCTTAACCACGCCGACCTTCACATATGGGTTGACGGTAATTTATCCGTTACCGAAGGGCATACTATCTCCCATGCCGTAAAAGATCATATCCAACATACTTTACCCCAGTTTATTGATGTAATGATCCATATTGAGCCTGACGGACATCATCATTGATTTTTGGATGATTGGATTTTTGGATAATTAGATTATTCGACTGTTCGATAGTTCGATTTTGGATGGTTAGGATTCTAATCTGCTTAGCAATTATTTAAGTGTTGAGCGAAATTTAGATGTCATTTTAACGATTCTGTCCAGTTTAGCGATGAGTATATCAGCATCTTCTTGATTTAAAAAATTTAAATCGGAAGATATTAGCAGATGTGTTTCAACTTCATAGGCTGAACCAATTGCTATTTCAAGAAATCTTGAAAAATCTTTATTAGAACTTCTGGAACAACCTTCAGCTATATTAGCAGCTATAGAAACAGATGCTCTTCTCAATTGATTTGTCAGCCCGAATTTTTCTGACTCAGGAAAAGATGAAGTAACTGAATATATTTGAGTACAAAATTCCCTGCTATACTTCCAAATCTCTAAATCTTTAAAACGATGCATATACTATTTATCAAATCTATCTAATTTCCCAAAAATCTAACTATCAAACTATCAAACTATCAAACCATCTAACTATCTAACAGTCGAATAATCAAATCATCTAAAAATCTAATTATCCGATTTCGCTTTCATAAAGTCGGTTACCAGATAAGCAATCAGTTTTCCTGTAAGGTGATTGTTCTTTTCGTTGTCAAGATCCGGCGCTCCTTCGCATAAATGCAGGTAGGAAGCATTTTTATGCTGACCGAAGTAATGGATGAACTGTCTTACTTTCTCAATACTGAAGCCTGTTGGTGTTATAGCACTGCTGGCAATGTTTGGCAGAGAATCAAGGTCTATCTCAATTCCATAAGACTCGTCTTCAATAAAACCAAGAGCATGTGCCATTTCTTCAGAGAAACTTTTCTCCTTACGTATGCTTAATTGCTCGTAGGTATTGAATTTAATGCGGTCGTAATGCTTCTTGATGTTCTCCATTACGGCTTTAGATGTATAGTTTTCATGCAGCCCGAAAACAAAGTATTTTTTCAGGAAGCCTTCTTCAAAAGCATAAGAAAATCCATTACCGCTATGGCGTCCTTCAAGTTGCCTGAAATCAGTATGGGCGTCAAAGTTTACAGCATTAACGGGTTTGCCTTTTGCCAGTGCAGTACCTTTAATATTACCATAGGCATTGTTATGGCCTCCGCCAATGATAATAGGTGTCTTTCCTGCTTTAATGATCTGGCATACCACATGGGCAACATCTTTATCTATTTTTTCTACCAGTTCAGATAGTTTTTTGCGGCCTTCAGGTATAGATGCATCAACGGTAGATGCTTCTTCCATCACTGTAGAAACATCTATTTTTCCTAATATAATAAGATTACTGCCTTTGGCATATTTATTATGCTGCAGGTTAACAATACTCTTTATTGCCGATTCCCAGGCCGATGCCGTTCCGGGACGGCCAAAGTTTGCGCGTACTCCAATGTCCTCAGGAATACCTAATAAAACGAATTCGGCTTCGCTTGATTTCATGAATTCGGTTATACCAATACTGGCAGGAATTGTAATTATCCTTTCCCCGAATTTAATTTCCCCGCTACGGTATGTTGTGTATTTTGTAAGGTCGTTAGCTGTGAATCTGGTGATGTTTTCCATGTTGTTTTTGTTGGATTCAAAAATACTATATTCCGCTAATTTTTCGTTAAAATGATAGTGGCAAATTAAAATTAATATAAATTTGAAAAAAATATTTTAACAATGGAAAATCAAAAAAGTAATTCAAGCTTAAAGGCTATTATAGTAATATTGGCGATATTACTAGTGGGAAGTCTTGCTTACATGTACAAAATGAGTACAGACAGCGAGACAACAGAAAAAACATTATTATCTGAAAAAGAACAGCTTATTCATGACCTGGAGGAGAAGAAAGCAAACTATGATGCAGCAATTGCAGAAAACTCTTCTTTAAAAGGTGATCTTGAAGCTGAGCGCGCTAAGATTGAAGAACTTCTTGCCGAGGTAAAAAAATCGAAAGGCGATGCTGCTTCTCTAGCACGTTACAAAAATCAGTACATCAAACTTAAACGTGATTATGATGCTCTGATTGCTGAAAACAATTCGCTAAAAGATCAGAATGCTACTCTTACTACACAGCGTGACAGTACAGCTACAGCTCTAAATGAGACTAAAAGGTACAATGATACTCTTGTAGGCCAAAACGAGAAACTTTCTAAAACTGTTGAAAAAGCAGCGAAGCTACAGCTTCTTAACCTGCATATTCAGCCTTACAAAGAAAGAAGTTCAGGTAAACTGGTACAAACCGACAAAGCAAGCAGAGTTGACGTAATAAGGGTTAGCTTTACTATTGCTGCAAACGAAGTGGCTCAGGCTGGTAACAAAATGTACTATGTACAGGTTATTGACCCTAAAAACAACGTAATTGGTGAGAAAGCTACTGAAGCTTTTGGTGACCAGTCGTTAACGTACAGCTTTATTACTAACGCTGTTTATGAAAACAAGAGTATGGAGGTTAAAGAAACTATTTCAGGTAAAGATTTTGCAAAAGGACTTTATACTGTAAATGTATTCGATAAAGGCCAGCTTGTTGGTAACACGACATTCAACCTGAGATAATCAGATTTAAAAATAAAATAAAGAAGGGGCTGTCTCAAAAGGACAGCCCCTTTTGTTGTAAATAGGGGCTGTTCCGTGGTTTATGTCTTCATGGGGAAAGTGTGGAAAAGTGTAGAAAAGTGTGGAAAAAAACTGATTAATATTAAAGTGGTTTTTTTTGTATAGTGTTGGTATACAGTGGTTTTTGTAAAAAGGTATAGTGTTTGGTATTTGGTATTTCAAAAAACTTGGGTAAAAGGGTTTAATGACACCAAAAACCTACTCTCTAAAAACACGCCTATAATGCTAAATTACACCGAAACTACAGCCCCGTTTCCATCATTGGAAATACAGAAAAAACAAATCGTCGAAAAACCTCAAAGGGAATTTAAAATACAACAATTGAAAACACAACGCAGAAAACAATTGTTGGTATTGGCCGGAACTTTTTTCCTGCTTATTGGAGCCGCAATAGGCTGCTACTTCCTAAAGGATGAATTCGAACAATTAAATCTGGACAGACTCGCAACAAACTGGGGCATTGCCTTATTGATTGTTACTGGAGCATTATTTTTGTTCCAGGTTAGCTTTTTCATTTATAATATTGTCCTTTACTTCAAATATAAACTCATAAAATCGGTATCGGATGAAGAATTACCGGTGTGTACAGTTATCGTACCTGCTTATAATGAAGGCAGACTGGTTTTTGATACGCTGGTAAGCCTTGTAAAGAGCAACTATCCGGAGGCCAAACTAGAAATAATGGCTATAGATGATGGAAGTAAAGATGATACATGGGAATGGATGCAGCGCGCTAAAACTGAATTGGGAAACAGGATATCCATTTGCCAGCAACCGGAAAATAAAGGCAAACGCCATGCGCTTTACCGTGGTTTTCAATCGGGTAAAGGAGAGGTTTTTGTAACTGTAGACAGTGACTCTGTAGTTACGGCTGATACGTTACGTAATCTTGTGAGTCCTTTTGTTAAAGATGAGAATTGTGGTGCCGTTGCAGGAAACGTACGTGTGCTTAATAATAAGAAAGCCATCATACCTAAAATGCTTAATGTTAGTTTTGCCATGAGCTTTGAGTTTATGCGCTCTGCTGAGAGTGCTTTAGGTACTGTAATGTGTACTCCGGGGGCACTGGCTGCATACAAAAGAGATGCTGTGTTTAACTGTCTTGAAGAATGGATAGACCAAAGCTTTATGGGGCAACCATCGAACATTGGAGAAGACAGGGCAATGACGAACATGATACTTAAACAAGGGTATCATGTAGTATTCCAGAAAAATGCAGTTGTGTTTACTAATGTTCCTGAAAAACTTAGTGGACTTTCTAAAATGTTCATACGATGGGGCAGAAGCAACATTAGGGAGAACATAATGATGTCAAAGTTCATATTTGCTAAGTTTCGTGAAGGAAGCAGATTTGGTGCAAGGCTTTTGTTCATCAACCAGTTTATAAGGATTGTAATGGCCTATCCGCTAATTTTGTTAATGCTTCTTTTTGTTGCAACACATCCATTATTGTTCTTAAGCAGTACTTTGGTAAGCATACTGGTATTTTCAAGCTTTTCAGTGCTTTTCTATTCAAAAAAACATAATGTAAAAGGTGCTTTTTGGGCCTATTCATACAGTATACTTTACACGTTCTGCCTGTTTTGGATAACACCATACGCAATTGCAACTATGGGCCGCAGTGGCTGGCTAACAAGAGAACTGGTACAGGAAAAAAGTATTACATAAACTACACACACTTTTATAATGAACAAGGGCTTACTCTAAATGAGTAAGCCCTTTGTTTATTTGGTTTTGACCAAGTGATCAAGGTCATCCTGAAATGGATTATATTGTTTTTCCCTCTATGATCACGCTTTCTATAAGGTTGCTTCCAAAAGCATAAGGCAACTGATAATAAGATGTAACAGGTTTTGTAATGATAAGGTTGGCTCTTTTACCGATGGTAATACTACCATGTGTATCGCTCAGTCCCATTGCATAAGCTCCATTGATGGTAGCAGCGTTGATAGCTTCTTCCGGTGTCATTTTCATTTTGATGCATGCTGTAGCTACCACAAGGTTCATATTGCCAGATGGTGTAGTTCCGGGATTAAAGTCGGTTGCAAGTGCCAAAGGCAATCCTGCTTCAAGCATTTTACGGGCAGGAGTGTACGGGATACTGATAAAGAACGAACAGGTAGGTAATGCGACAGGCATTGTATTGCTGTTCTTTAGTACTTCAATATCTTCATCGGTTACGATTTCAAGATGGTCTACACTTAGTGCATTGTGTTTTACACAGGCTTCAATACCATTGATTGCCGTAAACTGGTTTACGTGAATCTTTGCGGGCATACCGTATTTTTTACCCGCTTCCATAATACGTTCAGTTTCTTCTATTGAGAAATATCCTGTTTCAAGAAAGGCATCAATATAATCAGCCAGTTGCTCTTCAGCGATTTTAGGCAGCATCTCATTTACAATGAGGTCGATATAGCCGCTATGGTTTTCTTTATATTCGGCTGGAAATGCATGTGCACCTAAAAAAGTAGCTTTTATGGCTACCGGATATTCTTCTTTCAGGCGTTTTATAACGCGAAGCATTTTCAGTTCGCCTTCAACAGTAAGCCCGTAACCTGATTTTATCTCAACAGCACCTGTTCCCTGTTGCATAACTTCTTCAAGTCGGTGCTTTGACTGCTCGTAAATATCATCTTCACTGGTTTCGTTCAGTTTTTTGGCAGAATTCAATATACCTCCGCCACGATTAAAGATTTCCTCATAGGTAAGCCCGTTAATGCGGTCTACAAACTCAAGTACACGGTTACCGGCATATACTATATGGGTATGGCTGTCACACCAGGCAGGTAAAACGGCTTTTCCTTCGGCATCAATTACAGTATAACCTGAGGCATCAGGACAGTTATCCATCGTCCCAAAACCGGCTATCAGATTGTTTTCAATAGCAAGCCAGGCATTGTTAAGTAACGGCAGGTCAGCCATTTCTTTTCCTGATACTTTTGCTATTCCCGGTTCACGTACCTGAAGTAATTCTTTGATATTTATAATAAGGGTCTTCATCAATTAAACTTTTTGTAAAAATAGAATGGATTAATGAACTTGTCTAATTTTTTTTCAATTGGTTGCAAAATGGTCTTTTATGTTTCATATTTCACCTGTTTTTTTACTTCGTAGCTCTGCTATGCAGCTCAAAAAAGCTAAAATATGCAACAAAAATCCCTATTTTTCACTTCAATCAAAAATAATTAGACAAGCTCTAAAAAACTCCTATATTTATAATAAGAAATGCAATGTTGTGAAAAGAATAAAATATAGCAAAGTACGAAAGGTACAACCATACAATTTTGAATATACCGGAGAACATACTGCCGATCCTGTAGAGATGCAGCTTTTTGTTTTTGATGAAGAAGGTTATGAAGAGTACAAAAATGTTGGTCTCGAAAGGGTTTTCTCGGAATGTAAGGACGAACTCCAGGTTCATGATACTAAATGGCTGAATGTTCACGGCCTGCATGACGTGAACCTGATTCAGAAAATATCAAGTTTTTTTGAGGTTGAACCTTATGTCGTTGGCGACATTCTTAATACCTCCCGTCGAACCCGTATTGAAGAATTTGGCGATGTATTGTTTTTCAGCATCAAATCGGTGCTTCCTGAAGAACAGGAAGGAGCCATAAAAACCGAGCAAATCAGTTTCCTGCTTAAGGATAATGTAATTGTGTCTTTTCAGGAAAAGAAAAGCGATTACTTTGCCCACATACGTGAACGTATCAGGACCGGTAGCGGTATTGTCCGTAAAAAGAAGAACGATTATCTTCTTTACCTGATGCTGGATGCCATCATGGAAAACTTCTTTATTACTATAGAGCGTTTTGAAGACAGGGTTGAGGCCTTGCACGACGGAAAGATTACCGGGAAGTCTGATTTTATTACAGGTGTAGAAAAAAGCCGCGATGAGCTTAGCTATATTAAGCGCGCAATCAATCCGTTAAGGGATGCGCTATATAACCTGAAGAGTTCTAAAGATGAGGATGACGATTACGACACGATCAGGAAACCTACAGAGGCTTATTTTGCAAGGCTTCACCAAAAATGCCTTGAGATGCTGGATCAGATAGATTATGACCTCACCTCTCTGGAAAGTGCTTCTAACTTTCATTTTTCGGCACAAAGCCAGCGCATGAACCAGATCATGAAGACGCTGACCATATTTTCGGTAATTTTTATGCCGCTTACCTTTATAGTAGGTGTATACGGAATGAACTTTGACAATATGCCCGAATTGAGAACAGCAAACGGTTATTTCTGGGTATGGGGCATTATGATTGTTACTACCATAGGTATGGTTATTTATTTTAAAAAGAAAGACTGGTTTTAATATGAAATTTACAAGCGATATATCAGGGAAAGAATTCTCAGCAAAAGAAAGGGTGCCGGCAAGTCTGGTTCGTCAGCCTATACTTGATGCCATAAAAAAGGATGCTCCACATTTTGACGATACCTGCAGTCTTTCAATAAGTGAGCTTAATCAGTACAGGGCCAGGTATATTTCTGATTTTTTGGAAAAGGAAATGGGTGATCTGACCGAAATGGAGGCAAAAGTGGTTGATTCGCTTAAAAACGACAAGCTTTTATCTGATAATCCCGACGACGATGATAAAGAGATAACGTTCGGTCAGCGTATAGCCGATAAGGTAGCTACTTTTGGTGGCAGCTGGACATTTATACTTACGTTTACAGGATTCCTGTTGGCCTGGATAGTTGTAAATGCTCTGTTTTTACTGAACAAAGGTTTTGATCCTTATCCATTTATCTTACTAAATCTAATTCTTTCGTGTATAGCGGCACTACAGGCTCCGGTTATTATGATGAGCCAGAATCGCCAGAACGAAAAAGACCGTCAAAAGGCTCAGAACGATTATATGGTTAACCTGAAGTCTGAACTTGAGATACGAATGCTGCATGAAAAACTCGATCACCTGATAATGCATCAGGAGCAGTCACTTATCGAGATACAGAAGGTTCAGATAGATATGATGAATGATATTCTGGCAAGGGTAGAGAAGAAGTAGCCTATTTCAGTATCAGCTGCATAAAGGTAACATCAAGCCAGCGACCAAATTTAAATCCGGCTTCCTTAAGAAATCCGGTTTCTTTAAATCCGAATTGCTTGTGAAATTCGATGCTCGATTTATTATCGGCATCGATAACTCCTATCATGGAGTGAATACCTTCTGCTTTTGCAGTAGCAATTAAATCGGCCATTAGTATTTTGCCAATA
Source organism: Flavobacterium psychrophilum (assembly GCA_003243255.1). Next base: position 15,107 of record QFQM01000079.1, read on the forward strand.
CCTTTTCCCTGAAAATCTTCAGAAACATATACCGAATGCTCTACAGTAAACTGATAGCCTTTTTTGGGCTTAAAGATTCCGTATGCAGCATAACCGGCTACCTTATTGTCATACTCAGCTACAATTACCTTAAATCCGTCCTGTTGTCTCTCGGTAAACCAAACCTGCATATCATACATTGATTTAGGCTCGTAATCATACACGGCAGTACTATGCAGTATATTATGGTTTATGATTTCCAGTATGGCAGAAAGGTCTTTTGTTTCTGCAGGGCGAGTGTTAGTTTGCATGGTTTTTCTTTAGTTCGTCTATTCCTGCAAATACTTCATCGTAGCCGTATTCACCAAAATAAGTATAGTATTTCCCGTTGGGTAAAATTACGGCACAACTTCCGAAGTTGAAATGATAAGGGAAAAATGTTTTCTCAATTAAGCCAGATTTATCGTGATGCCAGTTTATTTCATCGGCATGATGGTGACTTAAGTTTTTGTCATATTTATAAATCCAGAATTGACTAATATTCCCCATCTTTTTTAATTTCTTTGCGTAGTTTTTGTTGTATAGATTCCATTGAGATCTTCCTTCATTGGGTAATACTGTATCAAGACCTGAATAATAGTTAATAACGATTATCTGATTGTCGAAATTGGAACCTGACATATTAAGGTATTTCCTTAGCTGAATATATTTTTCAGGAACCAATGTGTCAATTTTCTTTCTGATAAAAAGCTTATTGATTACAACGCCATTTTTCTCCACTGAACCACCAACATTTATTGCATGGTCGGTTCTTTTAATAAATTCATTCTTTGTGATTGCTGTAGAATCTGTATCAAAATATAATTCCTTTTTCGATTGGGCATTACAAGTGGTTGCAACAAAAAAGAAATAGAAAAGCAGTTGTTTCATAGTAAGTTGGATTGGTATGTGCTAATATAAAAAAAACCTGCATGAAAATCATACAGGTTTTATAGTAAGAGAAATCGATTCTTATTTCAACGATCCCACCATGTCTTCCGGTTTAACCCATGCATCAAAATCTTCAGGGGTTACATAACCTAAACGTACAGCCTCATCTTTAAGGGTAGTTCCGTTTTTGTGAGCTGTCTGAGCGATTTCAGCAGCTTTGTAGTAACCAATCTTCGTATTAAGTGCAGTAACAAGCATCAGTGAGTTGTCTACAAGTTCTTTGATACGTTTGTAGTTAGGCTCGATACCCTGTGCGCAGTGCTCGTCGAAAGATACACATGCATCACCAAGAAGTGTAGCCGACTGAAGGAAGTTAGCAGCCATTAACGGTTTAAATACGTTAAGCTCGTAGTGACCCTGAGTACCACCGATGGTGATAGCCACGTCGTTACCCATTACCTGAGCACACACCATTGTAAGCGCCTCACACTGTGTAGGGTTTACTTTACCAGGCATGATAGATGATCCCGGCTCATTTTCAGGGATAAGGATTTCTCCAATTCCTGAACGCGGACCTGAAGCCAGCATACGGATATCATTAGCAATTTTATTAAGAGAAACAGCAAGTTGCTTAAGCGCACCATGAGTTTCAACAATAGCATCGTGAGCAGCAAGTGCTTCGAATTTGTTTTCAGCAGTTACAAATGGATGTCCTGTAAATTTAGCGATGTACTCAGCTACTTTTACATCATAACCATCAGGAGTGTTAAGTCCTGTACCTACAGCAGTACCACCAAGAGCAACTTCGGCAAGGTGGGCAAGCGTGTTTTTAACCGCTTTAAGACCGTAGTTAAGCTGTGCCACATAACCTGAAAGCTCCTGACCTAAAGTTAGGGGAGTAGCATCCATTAAGTGTGTACGGCCAATTTTTACCACATTCATATATTCCTGTGATTTTGCCTTAAGCGTATCACGTAGTTTTTCAACTCCAGGGATAGTAACTTCTACAACAGCTTTGTAAGCCGCAATGTGCATACCTGTTGGGTATGTATCATTTGACGACTGTGATTTGTTTACGTCATCGTTAGCTTTTAGTACAGGCTCACCTTCGCCAATTTTACCACCTGCAAGAACCTGAGCCCTGTTAGCGATAACTTCGTTAAGGTTCATGTTACTTTGTGTTCCTGAACCTGTCTGCCAAATTACAAGAGGGAACTCACTGTCAAGTTTTCCGGCAAGTATCTCGTCACAAACCTGTCCGATAGCATCACGCTTTTCAGCAGAAAGCACACCAAGGTCGTGGTTAGCATAGGCAGCTGCTTTTTTAAGGTAAGCAAAACCTTCTATGATTTCTTTTGGCATAGAACCAGATGGCCCTATTTTAAAATTGTTTCTTGAACGTTCCGTTTGAGCACCCCAGTATTTGTCTGCAGGTACTTTTACTTCACCCATGGTGTCTTTTTCAATCCTGTATTCCATTTTCAGAATGTTTTATTGTTGTATTTGTTCGTTGTTAGATAAAAGCTGCCTAATTGCCTGTATATGTGAATGGCAATTAAAAAGCCTGCCAAAAATAAGCATTATAAGCAGGTTTAAAAAATGATTTCCGAATTAATTTATAATGATTTTACCTTGCAGTTGTTGGTTAAAACAAATATTCGCCCTATATTTGGGGCTGAATTCAAACAATCAGAAAAATGGAATTTACACAATATTTAGGTTTCTTAGCTTTTCTTACCATCATCTCAATCGGTTTTTGGTTAATGATGTTCCTTGTTCCTTTTGTACTTTACTGGGTAACAGGTGGTGCTATAGAACTTGTTAAAGAAAGAAACGCTCAGAAAAAAAATAAAGAGTAATTCTTATTTTTTTCTAATATAAAAAAGCCCTGATAGTATATCAGGGCTTTTTTATTATCTGTTGTTTGCATTAACTTATTACAGGAAAATACATGCTAATGGTTGTGCCTTCGCCCAGGGTACTTACAGCCGTTATATAACCCTGATGATTTTGCATGATCTTTTTGCATAGCGCAAGACCAACACCCGACCCTTTATATTCGTTAGCAGAGTGCAGTTTAGTAAAAATGTTGAAGATCGACTCGGCAAACTGCGGTTCAAATCCAATTCCATTATCAGTAAAGTGAATGACATTGTAGAATTCATCATCTTTACCATTGTAGGTCATCGGTACAGGGCTGGCTGTAATTGTAATTTCCGGTTTTTTATTTTCAGCGGTATATTTTATCGAATTGCTTATCAGGTTTGAGAACAGTTGTTTCAAAAGGAAAGGTATTCCTTTCACTAATGGTAACTCCACAGCATTAATTGTGGTTGCTTTTTCATTGAGTGTTTCTCCTAATTCGTTTCTTAATTCGTTTATAATCTTATTAAGGCTGACTTCTTCAAAGTTGTCTTCTGTATGTCTTAAACGGGTATATTTAAGGATGTCAATCAATAGTGTTTGCATTCTGCTGGCAGATGCATTCATTCGTTGTATAGCATCCTGTACATTATCGGATATTTCTTTTTCCTTACTCAATATCCTTGATGATATAACCTGTATCTTTCGTAAAGGCTCCTGCAAATCGTGGGTACTGATCCAGTTAATGTTTTCAAGTTCCGAATTAGTTGCTTTGAGCAATTCGCTCAGCTTTCGGTATTTTTCCTCTTCATGGCTTATTATAAGCAGGTTTATCTGTCGCTGAAGCGTATTTGCATAAGTAGCTGCTGTGTTTATTTCAGGCTGAAGCCATGGTTTGCTGGTGCAGCTTATTGTTTCTTTCCATAATTTGAACGAATTACGGGGAGACAAGCCATTTTTATCCTTAACGATAGCTTTGTTAGGATCACCTGCCCAGTTTACCTCTGTTTTTGTTTCCGGCCTGAACCACATAATGCAGTTATTGCCATCTACATTAAGAGAGTGGTAAATGAGCCCTGAAGTTTGTCCGCACATCTCCAGTTTGTTTGGAAAATAGTCAACGACTCTATCCGTAATGAAATACGTGTTTTTGGTATGATCAGCTAACCATTTTGCCATATCCAGCATTTCGCTGTCGGTAGGAGTAATACCGTTTTTATATAGCTTTCCTTCATAAACTATGGCTACACTGGCAGCATTGCAAAGTTCTTTTATGCCAAGTGCCTGTACAAGATCGTCGAATCGGCCCAGATCTTTTCCGGTTAGGCTGAAGTTGTTAAGTTTCTTGAGTTCTTCGTTGCATTTGCGTGCTACCTCATATTCTTCAGTTGATTGTCTAATATCAATCTGCGAGGTAATGAAGTGGCCCTGAAGCTGTGCTGCAAGCCTTATTTCCGGGGTAAGATTCTTAGGGGAATAATGATGGCATGCGATAAGGCCCCAAAGTTTCTTCTTATAAATAAGCGATATGGTAAGAGTAGCACCAACGCCCATGTTGTGCAGGTATTGCACATGTATGGGCGAAGTGCTTCTCAATATTGAAAGGCTCAGGTCAAGATTCTTATCCTGAGCATCGTCAACAGTATAAATAGGAACCGGTGTGTAATTAATGTCCGTAATCAGCCTGAGCAGGTTTTTCATGTACAATTCCCTTGCTTGTGGCGGAATATCGGTATGCGGATAATGTAATCCTAAAAAAGGCTCCAGATCGTCACGTACGCTTTCTGCAAAAACCTCACCATTGTAATCTTTGTCAAAACGATAGATCATTACCCTGTCGTAACTTGTAATTTCACGAGTTCCATTGGCTACAAGCTGACAAAGCTGCTTTAGGGTATGAGTGTCTTGCATGTAAAGCAGGAACTGTGATGTCTGGTCATAAACATCACTTACTTTCTTGTTATCCCTGTTTACAGGTTCAGCTTCGAGTATGTAAATGTCGTTGCTTAAGTGTAGGGTACAAAGGAAATTTTCTCCGGCCAGTAAAACATTAAGTAATGAAGAAGAAAGCATTTG
>QFQM01000448.1 GCA_003243255.1 Flavobacterium psychrophilum
GTCTGCTTCATGAGGCGGTAAATATCGTAAATGTCTTTATCCCCAAGGGATTGGAAGTTGTTTCCACCAAAGGCAAAGTGCAGGAATGGAACAAAACCTACAACACATTAAATGAACCGATCGATACCGAAATACCCTTAGTGGTATTAACAAGCCAGGGCAGTGCTTCAGCATCGGAGATTGTGGCAGGCGCTTTACAGGATTATGATCGCGCCGTATTGATCGGGCAAAAAACATTTGGTAAGGGATTAGTGCAAACCACACGTCAGCTTTCGTACAATGCACAGCTTAAAGTCACCACCGCTAAATATTATATCCCCAGCGGACGATGTATACAAGCTTTGGATTATGCACACAGAAAAAGTGATGGTACCGTAGTCCGCTTTGCGGATTCACTTAAAACCGAATTCAAAACCAAACATGGTCGTAAAGTGTATGATGGCGGTGGCCTTGATCCTGACTACCCGGTAAAGAATGAATTAGTCAGCCCTGCCGTAATTGAACTCATCAATTCAGGCCTGGTGTTTGAGTATGCAAGTAAATACTGCGGGGAACATTTGCCGGTACCGGCTACCATGCAAAATTTTAAACTCAGCGATGACGAATACCAAAAATTTGCAGTATGGCTGAAGGAACAAAAATTTAATTATGAATCGGATCTGGATAAGCAAGTAAATAAACTGATAACGACCACAAAAAGTGAGCACTATTATGATGAACTGCAAGGTGCACTGAAAGAATTGAAAGAGAAAGTGGCCTCCAATCATAACAGCGATCTTACCCGCTTCAAAAGAGAATTTAGTTCAGCACTGGAGCAGCAGATTGCTTTCCACTACCGCCTCGATGCAGGTGAGGCAGAAATAAGCCTCGATCGCGATGCTGAAATTTTGGAAGCAAAGAAAGTACTGGCTGATGTTGCCGGATATAAGAAAACACTTTCGGCAAAGTAATGGCGCTTATCCTCAGTATTGAAACCTCTACCTCTGTTTGTTCCGCTGCATTGCATCAGGACGGGGTGCTGATCACTTTGCTTGAATTCCATCTTCCACAATCCACTGCTTCCAAGCTTTCGCTGCTTATTGAGCAGGTATTTAAGTTGTCCGATCGGCCACCTCTACAACTTAGTGCGGTTGCTGTTTCGGCTGGCCCCGGATCATACACGGGGCTGCGTATAGGTGTGGCTACAGCCAAAGGATTGTGTTATGCATTGAATATTCCGCTCATTGCGGTCAATACACTAGAGTTAATGGTGAGTCAGGTCGTTTCAGCTTCTCCAACAAAAGAAGAGAACGGTGATGTTACATGGCTGGTGCCTATGCTTGATGCGCGCAGGATGGAGGTATATACTTTACGAGCGAATAGCCAGGGACAAACAATAGAGCCTACGGAAGCAAAAATCATCGACGAGCACAGCTACGAGTCATGGCTTGAAAAAGATAAGATTGTTTTTTTTGGAAATGGAGCGGATAAATGCGAAACAGTGATTACGCATGGTAATGCTTCTTTCATAAAAGGCATAATTCCATCGGCTTCCAAGTTAGGTGAACTGGCGTATCAGAAATTCATAAAAGGCGAGCTGGAAGATTTGGCAACCTATGAGCCTTATTACCTCAAAGATTTTATGGTGAAAAAACCAAAATCATTGGTTTAGTGTTCTTTTAATTGATAGATAGATCGTTAGATACACAAACAGATAATGACCTCCCGTATTTTATAGATTATGGAAAACGAAATCGTCAATAGAGTTAATCAAAGTCAATTGGTCACTTTCGATCTGGAGGAATTGTACACACCAGGTGAACGTGTGTTGCTGGACATCAAAGATCAGCTCTTTCAGGGAATGATTTTAAAAGAGAAAGATTTTCGTGATTTTATTAAAGCAACAGATTGGTCAGTATATAAAAATAAGTTTGTTGCTATTACCTGTTCGGTCGATGCCATCATTCCCACCTGGGCATTCATGTTATTGACCATCGCATTACAATCGCATGCATCCAAAATTGTATTTGGAAATATCGATGATCTTGAGAATCAAATTTTTCATGATACGCTCAGCACAATAGATTATGAAACATATCGTGATGCAAAGATTGTAATTAAAGGATGCAGTAAAGTCCATGTTCCCGTTGCCGTCTATGTAGAAGCAACAAATAAATTAAAACCGTTTGCTGCGAGTATCATGTTTGGAGAGCCGTGCAGTACAGTTCCTCTTTACAAGAAACCAAAACAGCTTTAGGTTTTTTTTGAAATGTTATCAGGGAATTTATCCACAATGATGCCCTTTGTTTAGGGATAAAATGGGCTGATAAGGATGCAATACATCACGTCAATAAAATCTTTAAAATTTTATTAAAAAATTATTCAATTTTATTGAGCTAATAATCAGCATGATCCATCAAAGTGATCACATCTTTTGAAAAAAGATTGGGGTATGTATTTGCAACTGAAGAAATAGCTTGTACATTTGCACTCCCAAAACGAACAAGGGGTTGC
>QFQM01000080.1 GCA_003243255.1 Flavobacterium psychrophilum
ATAACAATACTATTTCTTTTGATATATTAAAACCATTGATAAAAGAAACGGCTGAGAAGATTAAAACTCTTTCTCCTGTAGATGCGCAGACCGGTCCGGCCAAAAGGAATGATAAAACAACGATACAAAGACACCTGGATTTTATAAAAGATCCGGTGCAAAAAGATATATACACCTTATTAACTCAATCGATACAAAAAACAAATGGCTAAAAGCTATAAAGAACTGATGAATGATATTACCACATTTATTTTTGATGTGGATGGCGTGCTAACAGATGGTACAATACATGTAACACCAACAGGAGAAATGCTGCGAAATATGAATATCCGTGATGGTTATGCCATGAAAGCAGCTGTAGAGAACGGTTATACTGTATGCATTATTTCGGGAGGCCTTAATGAAGGTGTACGTATAAGGTTGCGAAACCTCGGTATTACAGATATTTATCTTGGAGTACCAAACAAGGTTGAGACTTTTGACGAGTTTATTGATATTTATAATATAAAGCCTGAACAGGTGCTATACATGGGAGATGATATACCTGATTTTCATGTAATGCAGTTGGTAGGTTTGCCAACCTGTCCTCAGGATGCGGCTCCGGAAATTAAAGAGATAAGTAAATACATATCTCATAAAAACGGAGGAACAGGCTGTGTGAGAGACGTTATAGAGCAGGTTATGAAAGTGCAGGGCAAATGGATGGAACATTTTAATGCCAGATACGATTAATATTATAGAACCAAATTCATTTGATCAAACTTTAAAACTAACCAATGAAATTTTTAAAACTAATAGGTTTCGGCCATCTAATATTGCTTGCTTTCGCCCAGTTTATCTTTAAATATGGCTTTTTGGATTATCAGCCGGGTATATCCCTGACCCTTAATGATACAGGCTATATGATTTTGGTGCTTACAAGTGTAATGATTGCTGCCGGAGGTTTTCTTATTACGAATATTATAGCCAATGGAAGCGAAAGTTATGGGCTTAGTGAATCGGCAGCTTATTATATCTATGGCGGATTTACCATTGGAGGACTTGCTTTAGGATATTATCTTTCTGATCTTATAGGCAGGCCAAGTTTTATGATGGCTTTTGCTATAGCGGTAGGTACACTTTATTTCTATGCTACTAATTTGAGAGAGAGCCTCTTATTAGGTAATATAGTAATTGCTTTTTTGATGGGGCTTAGCATAATGGTTATTGGCATTTTTGCACTGTATCCAGTTGTTGGTACAACATCAGAACTTGATCAGCTTATGATAATATTCAAAATAATAATTCATTATTCAGTATTTGCAACTGTTCTTGGACTTTTAATTACACTGGTTAATGACTTAAAGAACACTGATATCGATTATAACGAGGGTTTAAATACTTTACCAATTGCTATTGGTAAACAAAGAGCGGTGAAGATTGCCCTTGGTATTGGTGTTGTTGTTGCAGGTCTTGTTGTATATTACATAAATGCACAGCTTAAAGATTTTTTATGGGCAATGGCCTATTTGCTGGTTTTTGTATTAGGGCCTGTTATCTATTGTATTATAAACCTATGGTCAGCTAAAACAGCTAAAGACTTTAGAACTCTGGAAGTAGTTCTTAACGCTGTACTGTTTTTTACTGCCTTATCTATAGCAGTTATCACTTTTAATATTCAGATCAATGCTTAAAGAAAAATTAAAAGGCTATACCATCGTACTGGCTTCGGGATCTCCGAGAAGGCAACAGTTTTTAAGGGAACTGGATGCCAATTTTGAAGTGCGCCTTAAAGAAGTTGAGGAAATTTATCCTGATATTTTAAAAGGAGCTGAGATCACGGATTACCTGGCAGAACTGAAAGCTGCTGCCTTAGATGAAACATTGTCTGATGATGAGATATTGATTACAAGTGATACCATAGTATGGCATGAAGGAAAGGCATTAGGGAAACCTACTGATAAAGAAGATGCTTTTAACATGATTAAATCTTTATCAGGTAAAACGCATGAGGTTATCACCTCTGTTTGTATAAAAAATGCCGGTAAAAGCGAAACTTTTCACGAAACGACTAAAGTAACGTTCAATCCGCTTACTGATGAAGAAATAGCCTATTATCTTGAAGAATACAAACCTTTTGATAAGGCCGGCTCTTATGGCATCCAGGAATGGATTGGCCTTGTTGCTATTGCGAAGATAGAAGGTTCTTATGCCAACGTGGTTGGTATGCCTGTCGACAAAGTATATCAATACCTTTTAAAATTTGCTAAATAATGCTTAAGCCTGATATATACACCTCAATAATTATTACGCTGATAACATCGGCTGTATTTCTAATTGTAGGCTATATAGTTAAAAGGCTTATGAAAAGCTATGCCCGTTCTGCTCATTTATCCGAACACCGTACAAACCTCATAGCAAAGTATATAAATTTCTTTATGATGGTGATCTTTATCATCATTATTGTTGCAATATGGGGTCTTGAGGCTCAACAAATTTATGGATACATTTCCGGGGCGCTTACAGTTATTGGCGTTGCCTTTTTCGCACAATGGTCTATATTAAGCAACATTACTTCGGGAATTATACTGTTCTTCAGCTTTCCTTTTCGTATAGGTGATGTAATAAAAGTACACGACAAAGATTTTCCTATAGAAGGACAGATAGAAGACATCAAAGCATTTCATACACTTATAAAAACAAGAGACGGAGAAGTTATCACTTATCCCAATAACCTGCTGTTGCAAAAAGGTGTCAGTATTGTACCTATAAGACAGGAGGACAAAGAATTTTACGATTAATTTTCATGAAAAACAAACTGTTAGCTCTATTACTTTTCAGCTTTACCGTTAGTATTGCCCAACCTCAGAAGCCAACTTCTGCCGAAATATATAATAAACTTGAAAAGCTCAATTTTTTAGGAAGTGCCTTATACATTGCTGCGCACCCGGATGATGAGAATACAAGGCTTATATCCTATCTAGCCAATCAGGTTAAAGCAAGGACAGGTTATTTGTCACTAACACGTGGTGATGGCGGGCAAAATCTTATAGGGCTTGAGTTAAGAGAGCAATTAGGTGTAATTCGTACACAGGAACTTATCGAGGCACGAAAGATTGATGGTGGAGAACAGTTCTTTAGCCGTGCCAATGACTTTGGTTTTTCTAAAGTGCCAAATGAAACATTACAGATTTGGGACAAAGAGAAAGTATTACAGGATATGGTCTGGATTATCAGGAAATTTCAGCCGGATATCATAATCAACCGTTTTGATCACCGCTCGCCCGGGACTACACATGGTCACCATACTTCTTCAGCAATGCTTACGCAGGAAGCTTATACGCTGGCAGCCGATCCTAATTATGAACCCGAACAGCTTAAATATGTTAAGCTTTGGCAGCCTAAACGTGTAATGTTCAATGTTTCGTGGTGGTTTTTTGGAGGAAAAGACAAATTTGACAAAGCTGATAAATCAAAATACATCAATCTTCAGACAGGAGACTACTACCCTACCCTTGGCTTATGCAATCAGGAGATAGCAGCTCTTAGCCGAAGTAAACATAAATCTCAGGGGTTTGGTACAACAGGTGTTAGAGGTGATGATATGGAGTATCTTGAGCTTATCAAAGGCGATAATTTAAAAGATAAACAGAATCTTTTTGAGGGAATTGATACTTCATGGAACCGTGTTAAGGGTGGTAAAGCAATTGGTGAGGCTATAACGCAGATCATCAAAAACTATGATTTTAAAAATCCTGCTGCTTCTGTAACGGAATTGGTAAAAGTATACTCGGCTATTTCAAAACTTGAAGATAAACACTGGAAAGAGTTAAAGTCCAGAGAAATAAAGGAAATAATTGCATTATGCAGTGGCCTTTATCTTGAAGCTGTAGCTGAAAATCAATCGGCTACTCCTGCAAGCACCCTGAAAATACGATGGGAAGCAACAAACCGCAGTAATGTTGCTATGAGGCTTACCTCAGTTACTTTATATCCTGAAGGTACTGTAATTAAACAGGACACGCTGTTAGGTAATAACATCAGTATTGACAGTTCGTTTGATGCTATTGTGCCCAAAACTGCAGCATATACATCTCCTTATTGGCTTACAGAAAAAGGAGATAAAGGCATGTACACGGTAAACGATCTTCAGAAGATAGGAATGCCTGATATCATAAGGGAAATGTCTGCTATGTTCACTATTAAATTTGGTGATGTGTCAATTCCGTTTGAGCGTACAATAATTTATAAATATAACGATCCGGTTAAAGGTGAAGTATATGAACCTCTGGATATTGTACCGGCTGTTACCACAAGGATACTGAATAAAGTCCAGCTTTTTAAAGACAATAAAAAACAAACTGCAAGTATAAAGGTTAAAGCAGGAAAAGACAATTGTAAAGGCAGCCTTCGCTTAGAACTGCCTGAAGGATGGAAAGTGTCACCTGCTTCAATACCGTTTGAATTATCTAAAAAAGGCAGTGAAACAATCCTGACTTTTGAAGTTACACCTCCTGACAGTCCTTCTGAAGTTACAGCCAGAAGTATCGCAACTATTGACGGAGAAGATTTTGACAGGGAACAGATAATAATTAACTATCCTCATATATCTATCCAGCAGGTATTAATGCCTTCTACAGCTAAGTTTACTAAGGCTGATCTTAAAATTGTAGGGCATAATATTGCATATATAATGGGTGCCGGAGACTCTGTTCCTGAAAGCCTTAAACAAATGGGCTATAGCGTTACATTATTGTCTACAGACGCAATAACTCCTGAAACTTTAAGTTCTTATGATGCTGTTGTTTTAGGTATACGTGCCTATAACGTATTAGACGGTATTGTTTTCAGGCAAAAAGCATTGTTTGATTATGTTGCTAATGGCGGAACGATGGTTGTGCAGTACAATACAACAGGTGATTTGGTTACAAGGGATATCGCACCTTACCCACTTAGAATATCGAGAGACAGGGTAACTGAAGAGGATGCAAAAGTTAATTTCTTAGATGCTAAGCATCGGGTATTAAACTATCCTAACAAAATAACTGAGAGAGATTTTACAGGCTGGGTTCAGGAACAGGGCTTATACTATCCTGATGAATGGTCCAAAGAATTTACGCCTATATTCTCATCTCATGATAAAGGTGAAGATGCTAAAAAAGGCGGACTACTGGTAGCTAAATATGGTAAAGGCTATTATGTATATACAGGCTTAAGCTTTTTCAGGGAGCTGCCGGAAGGAGTTTCCGGAGCATACAGGCTAATGGCTAATATTATAGCAGTTGGTAAATAATGTAACAAAAACAAAAGAAAAGAGTCTTATTCAAGAACTAAAAACTGAACATATATATGAAAGATAAGTCTTCCGGCTGGAAAAAGAGCTACTCATTAGTTCTTTTGCTAAATATCATTTACATAGTGCTGTTCTATTTTTTAATGCAAATTTATTAATATGCAGTTATTAGACTGGATTATACTTTCTGCCACCTTATTATTTATTGTTGCCTATGGCGCAATAAAAACAAAAGGCAGCAAAAATGTAAACGAATATATACTTGGAAATAATGAAACACCCTGGTGGACTGTTGGCCTTTCTGTAATGGCTACCCAGGCAAGTGCTATTACTTTTCTTTCTACTCCCGGACAGGCTTACCATGATGGTATGGGCTTTGTTCAGTTCTATTTCGGATTGCCATTAGCCATGGTGGTTATCTGTATTACATTTATTCCCATCTATCATAAACTTAAAGTTTATACTGCTTATGAATACCTTGAGCAGCGTTTTGATGTTAAAACGCGTTCACTTGCGGCATTGATATTTTTAGTGCAGCGAGGCTTAGGTACAGGTTTTACCATATATGCTCCGGCAATTATTTTATCGTCATTGCTGGGCTGGAATCTTAACCTGATGAATGTTGTCATTGGGCTGATGATAATAATTTATACTATGTCGGGCGGAACAAAAGCTGTAAATGTTACCCATAAACAACAGATGTTTGTAATTTTTACAGGAATGATAATTGCTTTTTTTATCATATTGGATTATCTTCCGTCAGAGCTTGATTTTAATAATGCTCTCCATATTGCAGGCGCAAATGAGAAACTGAATATACTTGACTTTTCGTTTGATCCCGAAAAACGTTATACTATATGGAGCGGTATAGCAGGTGGTTTCTTTTTGGCTCTTGCTTATTTTGGCACCGACCAGTCTCAGGTACAACGCTATTTATCAGGTAAATCGGTTCGTGAAAGTCAGATGGGGCTAATAATGAATGGTTTCCTAAAGGTGCCAATGCAGTTTTTTATACTGCTTATAGGTGTAATGGTTTTCGTGTTTTTCCAATTCCATTCAGCTCCCCTGCATTTTAATCCGAATAACACAAAGCTTATAGAAAATTCAGCTCACAAAGTCGAATATAAAAATCTTGAAAAGCAGCTTGACGTACTTGCGCTGGAGAAAAAGGAAATAAGTATGCTGTATGTAGATCAGCTTAGTAAAGATTATGACAATAAAGAGCTGCATAATAAAATGATTGCCCTTAACAGTCGTGAAAAAGACTTAAGAGACCAGGCTAAAGAGCTTATTCATGATGTTGATAAAAAAGCTGAGACTAATGATAAAGACTATGTATTTCTTTACTTTATCCTTAATTTTCTGCCTAAAGGCTTGATTGGGTTATTGCTTGCTGTAATAATTTCTGCGGCTATGTCTTCTTCTGCCTCAGGATTGAATGCACTTGCATCAACTACAACTATAGATATCTATAAGCGACACGTAAAGGGAGAAAAATCTGAAAAGCACTTTGTAGATTCAACAAGGCTTTTTACCCTGATATGGGGAATTATAGCCATTCTTTTTGCTTGTATGGGGTCTCTTTTTGATAATCTGATACAAATGGTTAATATTATAGGATCTATATTTTACGGAACTGTTCTGGGAATATTCCTGGTAGCATTTTATATAAAATTCATTAAGGCGGAAGCTATTTTCTGGAGTGCTGTTTTTACGCAGACAATTGTTCTGGTTATTTACAAACTGGATATACTTAGCTATTTGTGGTTAAATGTAATAGGAGCTTCGCTAACAATAGTAATTGCTTTGATACTACAACTCTTTATTAAAAGCAATAAAGAGGCTGATATAAATTCGGTAATTGAATAATATAAAAAAGGGCTGTCAAATCTGACGGCCCTTTTTTTATCATAAGATATTATGATTATTTTTTGCTCCACTCCTGTATAGAGTCCTTGTTCATTTTAACGTAATCAAGGTTTTTAGCTTTCTCTGCACCTGCTAATGATAACTGAGCAGTTTCGATAGCTCCTTTCTTATCTCCCATTTTAGCCTGAATAAGCGATTTTTGCCTAAGAATGTAATATGGCGCATCAGGTCCTGATTTAGCTATAGACTGGTTGATCCAGTTTAAGGCTTTACCCTGATCACCATTAGACTGATAGTAATATTGTGCAGCAGCAAAATAATCATTAGCTGAAGGACCTGACATAGCTGCATCTATACTTTTCATTGCAATTGCTTTAGTAGGGACCTCAAACTTAACTGCTACCATTGTTTTTTCCCATGCAATCTCTAAGAAACCATAATCGGTATCAAGGTTGTTTACGCCTATAGTAAGCGTTTCTACATTGCGGCTTAAAAACTCAGGTTTTACAGATGTTCTTAAAGCTTCTTTGGCGTCGTCATATTTTTCAGGTAATCCCCAGTTATTTATATCGTCATAAAAAACAACATCCCATGCATCTGCTTTAGGTTGTGTATATAACGCATAGCTACCTGCCTTAAGCGGTTTACCCCCAATCACTACATCGTTGCTGAAGGTAATTATAGTATTAGCATTTGCACCGGTTCTCCACATTCTTCCGAAGGGAACAAGTTCACCATAAACAGATCTGCCTTTGGCACTAGGACGAGAATACTCAATCTTAACATCTGTTAATCCTACTTTTTGTTCTATGACAGCTTTAGGGCTCAACTGTGGTGTTGTTATCTGAGCCGAGCCATTGGCAATAAATGCAAGAACAAAAGCTGCGGTGATGATTATTTTTTTCATAAAATTTGTTGTGAATTTGTTTATTATTATCAATGCGAAATTAATGATTCTCCTTGGTATGACTGTTAAAAAATATTAAAAATAAGAACAGTCATTTGTTATAATAACCGCCAGATTCATACCTTTATTGCTTAGTCTCCCAATATCTATGCTATATACCTTTAAAAGAACACAAAAGTTCACCGCTTCCATTCAGGAAGTATGGGGTTTCATTTCAACTCCCAAAAACCTTGCCGTTATTACTCCTCCGTCCATGGGGTTTAAAACTTTATCCGGAGATGAAAGGGAAATGTTCAGCGGACAGATAATTCATTACACTGTTACTCCGCTGTTTGGATTTAAAATTGAATGGGTTACAGAAATCACACATGTTGTCAATAATGAGCATTTTGTTGATGAACAGAGATATGGGCCTTATAAGTTCTGGCACCATAAACATTTTTTAAAAGAAATTCCCGGAGGTGTAGAGATGGAAGATATTATTCATTATAAAGTTCCATTTGGCATTTTAGGTCGAATTGCACATCCTTTTTTGGTACAACCAAAGCTAAACGAAATATTTGACTATCGGGAAAAGAAACTTAAAGAGCTTTTCGGACAACTATAACTATACCTTATTTTTATGATCATATTCTGGTTTAGACGTGATTTACGCCTTGAAGACAATACAGGTCTTCATGAGGCTTTATCATCTGATGACAACGTACTACCAATTTTTATTTTTGATAAGAATATTTTAAATGATTTACCTAAGAATGATGCAAGGGTAACATTTATCCATCAGCAATTGGAAAAGATGAACCAACAACTGAAAAAGCATAAAAAATCTATAGCTGTGTTTTTTGATGAGCCTGAGAACGTATTTAAAAAACTTATAAAAGAGAATACAATAAGCGCAGTTTTTACTAATCATGATTATGAGCCTTATGCTATAAAACGGGATATAGAAATACATCAGTTGTTTAGCGCTAATACTATTGATTTTAAAACTTTTAAGGATCAGGTTGTATTTGAAACCAACGAAGTAGTTAAGGATGATGGTTCTCCGTACGTCGTGTACACTCCTTACATGAAAAAATGGAAAGAGAAATTTTCTGCAACTACGATTAAACAATATAATTCCGAACGACTTTTAAATAATGTTACAACACACTCCTATCCTTTTCTAAGTCTGGAGGATATTGGGTTTAAAAAATCGGATATAAGTCCCAAACCGATTGATATTTCCAATCCATTAATTACTAATTATAAGGATACAAGAGACTTTCCTGCTGTTGAGGGGACCTCTCATTTAAGCCCGTATTTACGGTTTGGAACTGTCAGCATCCGCGAAATTGTAAAAACAGCCTTTGAAAATAAAAAAGAAACTTTTCTTAACGAATTAATATGGAGGGAATTCTTTATGCAAATATTATGGCATTTCCCTTATACCGTGACCAAAAGTTTCCGTCCAAAATATGACAATATTAAATGGCGTAATAACGAAACCGAATTTAAGTCCTGGTGTGAAGGTAAGACCGGCTACCCCATTGTTGATGCAGGCATGCGGGAACTTAATGCTACAGGTTTAATGCACAACCGTCTACGAATGGTTGTAGCGAGTTTTTTATGCAAACATCTGCTTATCGACTGGCGTTGGGGCGAAGCATATTTTGCCGAAAAACTTTTAGATTATGAACAATCAAGTAACATTGGAAACTGGCAATGGGCGGCAGGAAGCGGTGTAGACGCTGCTCCTTATTTCAGGGTATTTAATCCTAGTGAACAAACCAAGAAGTTTGATAAAAACCTTGAATATATCCACAAATGGGTTCCTGAGTTTGAAGAACTTGATTATTTACCAATAGTAGAGCATAAAATGGCAAGGGAAAGAGCTCTTAAAGTATATAAGGAAGCGGTTCAGTAATGATTGTTTTGTATATATTTACAGACCAACTAATTATTAACTAAATTCTTTAATGAAATCTCCTGTATATATACTGGGTACCGGGCTTTCACATAACGGATCAGCAGTTTTACTGAAAGATGGACGGGTATGTGTGGCTATTGAAAAAGAACGTTTAAGCCGCAAAAAACATGATGGAGGCAATGATACCCTGGCGATTCAGTACTGTCTGGATACTGAAGGTATTGAACTGAAGGATGTTGCTTTGGTTGTACAATGTGCTAATTTCGAAATTCCTGACAGGAATCAATATAAAGGCAAACGGATTTTTTCGGAAGCTCAGGACATCAAAATAATTAATATATCACATCATCTCGCGCATGCTTACAGTGCGATAGGTACCTGCCCTTTTAATGAATGCAATGTAATGGTAATTGATGGCTGTGGAAGTCCATTAGATCAGTTCCTTACAATCCATGCGGAACAAAATCACCATATACCAACACAATATCTTAGTGAAGCTGTTATGGTATGTGAGAAAGACAGTTTCTATCATTTTGATGGGGAAAAACTTACTCCTCTGGTCAAAGATTTCAGCAGGATGTCCGAGTTGAAAAATGACACTTTTTCTTTACCTACAACACAGCATTCCATAGGAGGTTTTTATGCCGCGGTAAGCAATTATGTTTTCGGTGATATGGATGATGTAGGTAAACTAATGGGACTTGCTCCTTTTGGAAATACAGGGGTTTTTCAAGCTGAGGCTTTTGAATTCAGGTCCGATAGTTTATTTGTAAGGGATGACTGGAAAACAGAATTTACAAATCCATCGAAAGGTTACGAATATTTTAAAGAACATTTTGAATATTATGCTAATGTAGCCCGATGGGCTCAGGAACAGGTAGAAAATGCGGTTTTGCAATGCATAAGTAATCGGATGGGGAGATTCCCTCATAAAAACTTATGCTACACAGGAGGTGTTGCTCTTAACGCAGTTGCTAATGCGATTCTTATGGACAATAAGATAGCCGAAAACATATATTTTGAACCTGCAGCTGCCGATAATGGCCTTGCGCTGGGATGTGCTTTCTACGGGTGGATTGAATATATGAATATGCCTAAAGTGCAACATGACGGCACTACTTGTTTTGGAAAATCATATACGCCAGACAATATTCATAGTGTAATAGCTGGAAGTGGAATCGAAAAATATAAGCTCCAGGTATTTACAGAAGATATAATGCTAAAATATTGTGCACAGAAGCTAAATGAAGGAAAAACTATCGGATGGTTTCAGTCAGGATCTGAATTTGGGCCAAGGGCACTGGGCAGAAGGAGTATTCTCGCCCATCCGGGTATAGATGGAATGAAAGACCATATTAATCTCAATATAAAATTCAGGGAAGATTTTCGCCCCTTTGCTCCTGCTGTCCTGAAAGATAAAGTAAATGAATATTTTATAAACGGCAGGAATAGCCCATATATGATTCTTGTTGACCAAACAAGGCCTGAGTACTTTAAGACATTATGCAACGTGACGCATAAAAATGGTTCTGCCCGGGTTCAGACAGTTGACGAAAGCTGGAATCCATTATTTCACAAGCTGCTTAAGGAATTTTATAGTGAGAGCGGAATAGATGTTTTGCTCAATACAAGCCTGAATAAAAAAGGGATGCCTATTGTAGAGACACCAGAGGAAGCTATAGAATTATTTAAAATAACTGCTTTGGATATATTGGTGATGCAGAATTATATCTTAGAAAAATAAACTAAAGTTCCATTTCTTTAAGAATGTTGTTGGCCGCAGTGGTATTCATTCTTTTTAGTTCAGCAATGATAAGCTCTTTTTCCTGATTACTTATTACTTTTTCAGGCTTAAGAAATCTGTCACTCTCCGCTTCTTTAAAAAAGAGAGTGTCAGTCCATTCATTTCTTATTCCGTCTATTACAAGATGGATTCTGTTTTCTGTTCCATTGTTTGCCACCGAGTGGGTAAAATTGGCATCAATATACCAGCATTCACCTTCGCCCATAATTAATCGTTCGCCATCCAGTATAAATTCTACATCAGGATTTGTAATCACCGGAATATGAATCCTGAAAAAACCATCTTCATAGCCAAGGCAATTATCAGTGTGTGGTTTTATGACTGCTCCGGCATTCAATTGCATTAATCGGACAGCTGTTTTTTTAAAAAGGAAATTGTTTAGTATTTCGTTAAAATACTTACAGGATTCTAATACTTCCGTAGGCAATAATGGTTCATCATTAGGCAGGGCATTTATCGCATTATAGTTGCCGTTTTGCGACAATAACGCTATGGAAGTCCATTTACCGTTATAATCATTGGTATTATAATGGTCCACCCAATCAAAATTGACAACTTTAGTAAAATCGTCTTTTAGTCTTTTTATATCAAAAACGAATGGAAATCTAATAGAGCGGATGAGCTTATCCATAAATCCTATCTTTAAATGTAATAGTTAAAGATAGGATTTTAGGTTAATATTTTTGATAACTATATAATGTTTTTGATAATATCGTAGTTCAGCTGACTGAAATCAGTAATCACCTTATCAGCAAGAGATGTATCCTGCCCCATGGTGTGACCGCTATTATAACCCATACAGTAGATCCCAGCAGCTTTAGCGGCCTTTATACCATTGGTGCTGTCTTCAATAACGATACATTCATCCTTAGAATAGCCTGATTTTGCAACAGCTTCATTAAAGATTGCGGGATTGGGCTTTGATTCTTCAAAATCTTCTCCGCTTATAGCATGATCAAAATAATCATGCAGGCCAAAACGTGTAAAAACCTTTTGGATTTTTCTGTTAGATGCGGATGATGCAAGGATAAGTCTCATCCCATTTTTATAAAGATCAATAATCAGATCTTTAACCCCTGGTAACATTTCGAGATCTTCTGCTGTATCAAATGCATTAAAATAATATCTGTATTTTTCATCCAGAAGCTCTTCATGTGTAAGAGCAATGGGATATAAATCCTTAAGCTTTTGCACGATCATTTTATCAGAATTCCCAATGAATGTTCCATATACTTCGTCGGGAACAACAATATTAAGGGATTTATATAATTCCTGATTTGCACGATATCCAACAGGTTCAGTGTTTACCACTACCCCATCCATATCGAATATAACTGCTTTTATCATTATTTAAGCGATTTTACCTTATCAGCATTAAGTTCACTGAAATGATTTACAACCACATCAGCTTCTGCGAGTTCCTGTAAGAGTGAATTTTCACTGATATAGCCTACACAATAAATTCCGGCAGCTTTAGCGGCTTTAACGCCATTAGTACTGTCTTCAATTACAATACATTCTTCTTTTGGAGCTACAGATAAAGATGCGGCATGCTCAAAAATTGCCGGATGCGGTTTTGATTTAGGGAAATCTTCACCACTGACAATATGGCTAAAATACTGATGAAGCCCAAAGCGATTGAATACACGCTGAATGGTAACCTTAGATGCTGAGGATGCAAGAATTAATTGTATACCATTTGAATATAAATCAACGATTAGTTCACGAACGCCCGGCAACAGGTCAAGATCCTCTTTTTCATCAAAAGCATCATTAAAAAGAGAGCGTTTTTTTTGAACCAGATTTTCAACTTCATCAAGAATTTCAAACGTTTCTTTAAGCCGTTGGTAAACATTTTTTGTAGAATTACCGGTAAATGAAGCATACATTTCTGCGGTAACATCAATATTCAGTTGCTTGAAATGCTGGTGATAAGCATAGTGGTGAACAGGTTCAGTATCAACAATTACCCCATCCATATCAAATATTACAGTCTTAATCATAGTATATTTATAAAGCTGCAAAAATACGACATCCATATTAAATAGTAATCACCGTTTTAATAAGCTGTCGTTATTTTAGATATATAAGAATAATTACATACTCTGCATTTAAGGGTTTGTTAAACCTTTGTGATAAAAATAGATTATATGTATTAATTAAACCTTTTGTCTTACTTTTAGTCAAAATATTAAACGATTTTAAACTTGCAGGACGAGAAGGCCTTTCTAGCTTTATTGCTTAACCCAAAAACGCAGGATGCTGCGTTTAGGCAGCTCGTATCTCAATACAGCAGGCCTTTATACAGTCATATCCGGAATATTGTAATTGACCATGATGATACCGATGATGTACTGCAAAATACATTTATAAAGGTATTTCAAAACATTAAAAACTTTAAAGGAGAAAGTAAACTTTTCTCCTGGGTATACCGTATTGCTACTAATGAGGCTATAACATTTGTAAGTTCAAAAGCGAAGAAAAATAATGTTACCAATGAAGAAGTGCAACAGAAAGCACTTAAAAATCTGGAGGCCGACGAATATTTTGAGGGTGATGCTATGCAATTAAAACTCCAACAGGCAATAGCGTCTCTTCCGGAAAAGCAGCAACTTGTCTTTAAAATGAAATATTTTGAAGACCTCAAATATGAAGAAATATCAGAGATACTGGGTACTTCCGTAGGGGCTCTCAAAGCTTCTTACCACCACGCAGTAAAAAAAATTGAAGATTTTATTAATAGTAATTAAACCTTTTTGATTTTATAAAGTCTAAGCAGTATGAACGATTTTAAATTAGATAACAGGGATAACATAAGATCAGGTTTTAAAGTACCTGAATCGTACTTTGACAGCCTTACTGACAGGGTTATGTCTAACCTTCCTGTTGAAGAAGTTAAAGTAATTCCTTTATATAAAAGAAAACCGGTGTGGCTTACTTCGGCTGCAGCAGTGATTGTGCTTTCATTCTCTTTAGTTCTTACTAAAAATGAAGCTAAAACACCATCTGCCCTGTCATCTGAAGTGGTTTCTGAAGATTATATTTTAAATCAGTCAGGAATAGAAGCAACTGATATACTTGCAAATCTTAGCACTGAAGACATTAAAGAGCTAAATGAGCAATCTGTTGAAAACATGAGTGATGAGATGATTGAAGAGAATATTGATTTTGACTACCTTTCTAATCAAATAAACTAAAGCCATGAAAATAAATAAAATATTATCAATCTTAGTTTTACTTACACTCCTTTCTTTTGGTCAGGCAGATAAAAGAGATCAGATAAAACAGTTAAAATCTGCGAGAATCGCTGCAGCTCTTAATCTTACTGCTGCTGAATCACAAAAATTCTGGCCTTTGTACCTGAATAGTGAAGAAAGGGAATATGAAATACGACATAATAAAATACGTCCTATAAATAATAAGTTGGAAGAAAAAGGTGGTATTGACGGGCTTTCACAAAAAGAGGCTCTTACAAACCTAATTCTGCTTGAAACAGCTGAAGAAGAAATTTTCAACCTGCACAAAAAATTAATAAATGATTTAAAACCGGTTATAGGACCTAAAAAAATATTAAAATTAAGAAAAGCGGAAGATGATTTCAATAAGCTTCTTCTTAGTAAATATAAAGGCAAAAAAGATTAAAGTAGTTTATGAAAGTTAATTGTTGTAATCGGGATGATTACTCAATTAGTTAGTTTATGTTTAGTTTAAGTTTGGGAAAGGGAAGTTACAGCTTCTCTTTCTCTTTTTTATTTAAACCATATCATAACCTACATTTTCGGCCTTATCAAAGAAACAATATTAAACAACATCAATCCGCCTCTAAATCTTAACCTCAGAAATTACAAATCTAATTTTATTTAAATCGTAATCTCACTATTTTATTTTGACCTGCTGCTATGGCAGTATTCTTATCTTTAAACCGAATGGTATGCAACGCTTTTTCGGTATTTATTTTTTTCCAGGTTTCACCTCTGTCATAAGAATAAAAAATACCGGAAGGACCAACTGTTATTAACTCATTACCTTTGCTTTCGGGCACATACTGAACACATGATGCGTAACCGAATCCTTTACCCTCACCTACCAGTTTCCATGTTTTACCTCCGTCTTCTGTACTGATCTTATTTCCTGAATTCTTATCTAATTTGTCATAATCGCCACCTACAGCAAAACCCAATTGTTCATCGTAAAAATCAGCAGAGAAAATCCCTGTCATTTCACTTCCCTGAGCTATTGGTGTATCATATGTTTGCCATTCATTCTGTTTATCCGAAAAGAAAACTCTTGATTTCTTTCCTCCTGATACTATCCAGGTTTTATTATCTTTCAGAATCAGGTTAGTGTTACTGGCCGCAAATGCACCTTCACCTTCAGCAGCTTTGGGAGAAACATTACATTGTTTTTTAATCCATGTATCTCCTCCGTTTTTCGTTTCTATTAAAGAAAAACAACCATTTACAGGATCTCCAACTGCAATACCTTCTCTGTCATTCCTGAACTGCATGCTGTCATAGAACACTTTTTCTCCTGTTTCGGTATAAACCAGCTTTACCTGTTTTCCATCCTTTGAGATTTTATAAAGCAGCGCTGGCGTTCCGGCGTTTATTATGAAAATATCAGTCTTTGTTTGTGCAATAGCTCTAAATTCAGGAAGTATAGAATCCTGAACGGCAACACCGCTGAAATTTGTACCACCACTCAGTGAAACCCAGCCATATTTACCTTTACTTCCGGCATACCAAAGTTTATCACCGTCAGGAACAATAGCTCTTATGCTTATCTCTTCATTTAAAAGTGTATCTATAGTAACATTAGCAAAAGATGCCTTGAATTCTCTGTTTTCTTCTTTTTTACATGAGAAAAAAGAAGCCGTTACCAAAAAAAATAACACTTTCTTCATCTGATAAATTTGGTTTGCTAATATACTAAAAAAACAACACGGTAATTAGTAGTTAAGTGAATTTTTTACACGAATAGTTTATTTTTTGTGAAAAAGTCGTAAAAAAATCTTTTGAACACAACAAAGGGCTTCATTGAAGCCCTTTGTTTATTACGTTTTTTATCGGATAAATTTACCTTTGAGCCTGTTTTCTTCTACCGTCAAACATATAAATCCATACCATCCGGGATAGCCTGAAATTATAAGCACCTAATAAGAATGATATGATCCCTATTGTAATAACGATATTTAGGTAGTTCATTCCAAAACCAAATCTTGCAATGAAAAATACAGCTACCATCTCAGCAATCGTTAATGCATAGCTCACATACATAGACCCAAAGAAGTAACCAGGCTCGCGTTCAAATTTATGTCCGCATTCACTGCAATGTTCGTTCATTTTAGGTATTCTGAAAAGTAATGGGTTGCCTTTTTTTGCAAACACATGCCCTACTCCACATTTAGGACATTTTTCACTGAATATATCTGTTAGTTGTGACATGCTGTTTTTTTATGTAAAGATACTGTAGCAAAGGACTAAGGGGCAATAGTATATATACGCAATAATTTGTACTTTTAGGACATTATTCGAAATATGAAAAAAGTAAACATATTAAATCTTGAACAGTTTCATGATCATGACACTTCTGAGGAGTTTCATGCAAATACACTGAGTAATCATCTAATTACACGCCATAAAGATATCTATCTGCCTCACAAGCATAATTTTTACCTTTCTGTTTTATTTACAAAAGGTACAGGAATCCATGAAATAGACTTTAGGTCGTATGAAGTAAAACCGGGGGCATTATTTTTTCTAAATCCGGGACAGACACATCATTGGGAGCTTTCTCCTGCTGCCGATGGGTATATTTTTTTTCATTCTCAAAATTTTTACGATCTGCACTATACCAGGAACAGACTAAGTTCCTTCCCATTTTACTACAGTATACATAGTAACCCATGCATCTATCTTAATAAGGTAAAATTAAAAACGGCGGTTACGTTTTTCGAGATGATCCTGAAAGAGTATCAAAACAACAAAACATTTGCTAACGAATCTCTTATCAGCTTAACGGACCTTGTTTACAATGAGAGTAGCCGTGCTTATATGCTTCAGAATCCGGCAATTTTAAATAATAAAGATAAATACTATGTGAAGTTTAGGTCTTTTGAAGAACTTATTGAAGGTAATTTCCGTGAATATAAACTGCCATCACAATATGCTGATATGCTTAATATGACCTCAAAGCACCTTAACCGGATTACTCAGGCAGTTGTGGGTAAAACTGCTTCTGATGTTATTTTAGAACGTATAATACTTGAAGCAAAAAAGGAGATTATACTTCAGAAACAGGGATTTGCCGAAATTGCATACTTATTAGGTTATGATGATTATGCTTACTTCTCAAGACTCTTTACTAAAAAGACCGGCACTACACCTTCGGAATTCTTAAAAAGGTATTGATTGCTTACATATAGCCTTTAGGCAATCTCCCTAAAAAATAATACCTTTGCAAATTCAATTTACAAAAATGAGATTACACAGAAATTTAGTTTTTACGGTTATCGATTCACTGGGCTTTATCTTTAATGATGGCGAGTATGCCGATAAGGTTGTAGCCAGGGCACTTAAGAAAGACAAACGCTGGGGAAGTGCCGACAGGAAGTTCGTTGCCGAAACTATATATGAGATAGTAAGATGGAAACGTCTTTACATGGAAATTGCTGAAGTAAAAGATCCTTTAGATCGTGATAAATTATGGAGAATTTTTGCCGTATGGGCAGTGCTTCGTGGTATCACCCTGCCGGACTGGAAATATTTTGAAGAAACTCCGGTACGTCGTATTAAAGGACGTTATGATGAGCTTTCTAAAATCAGAAAGTACAGGGAATCTATTCCTGACTGGATGGATGAGCTTGGTGTAAAAGAACTTGGCGAAAAGAAATGGGAAACTGAGCTTGCAGCACAAAATGAACAGGCTAAAGTAATACTTCGGGTAAATACACTTAAAACCACCAGAGAGAAGCTTAGAGCTATACTGATGGATTTAAACATCGATACAATAATTGAAAAGGATTACCCTGATGCACTTATCCTTAAAGAAAGAGCAAACGTATTCCTTACCGATGCTTTTAAAGAAGGATTGTTTGAAGTACAGGATGCATCATCGCAGCTTGTAGCCCGTTTTCTAGAAGTAGAACCAGGTATGCGTGTAGTTGATACCTGTGCCGGTGCGGGTGGTAAAACACTACACATGGCTTCGTTAATGCAGAATAAAGGTCAGCTTATTGCTATGGATCTTTATGAAAGCAAACTAAAGCAGCTTAAACTTCGAGCCAAAAGAAACAGTGCCTTCAATATTGAATACAGAATTATTGACAGCACTAAGGTTATTAAAAAACTTCATGAAAAGGCTGATCGTGTACTTATAGATGCGCCATGTAGCGGATTAGGAGTACTAAAACGTAATCCGGACAGTAAATGGAAACTTCAGCCTGAATTTGTAGACAATATCCGAAAAGTACAGGCAGAAGTGCTTGAAAGCTATTCTAAAATAGTAAAGCCCGGAGGTAAAATGGTATATGCTACGTGTTCCGTACTGCCTTCAGAAAATCAGGAACAGGTTGAGAAATTTCTTAAAACTGAGATTGGAAAGGAATTCACCTTTATAAAAGACCAGAAAGTACTGGCTTCAGAAAGCGGATTTGACGGTTTTTATATGGCACTGCTTGAAAGAAAGAATAAATAATATCTAACCTCCCAATCGGGAGGTTTTTTATTTTCTAACTTTGAATATGGAAAATACGGTAAAACCAATCAGTTTTTTTGACAGCATTGTACCTTTTGTAAAGCTTAGCCCTGTAAGCAGGCAAATAGTATTGTCTAATATGACCAAGCTTTCGTTGCCAAAAGGACATGTACTGGTCCCTTTTGGTGGAATATGCAAAAGCGTATATTATCTTGAAAAAGGGCTGACCCGAACGTTTTACTTAAAAGAAAGCAAAGAAGTTACCGAAAGATTCTGTGCTGAGAATTCCTTTACCTGCTCTATGGCTGGATATCTCACTAATACTCCTGACGGAAGACAGATTGAATTGTTAGAACCTTCAATAATCTGGACAATGCCTTACGAAATACTGGAAAAACTTTATGATGAGCATCACGAGATAGAGCGCCTCGGCAGGTATATTATCACAAAAGATG
>QFQM01000449.1 GCA_003243255.1 Flavobacterium psychrophilum
CGAAAAAGACAACAACCGGTTGGTAATGAACTTTAGCCATCCCTTTTTAGGTTTAGCCTTTACAGACCATATCCTGTTGACGGAGTCTTGTATTTCAGTGAATACACCGCTGGCCCCAAACAGGAGCATCACCACTCCGATAATGAAACCGGTGGTCTTGAATTGCGAGTATTCAATATTCTTGATGATCTCCTGCAATTGAGCCGCGGCATCACTACCGATAAATCCTTTTACCTGGCCATAAACCTTGCCCTGCACAGCCTCGCGGCCATAAAAAATGCCTACTAAGGAAATGACTATAATAATGATAGGACCAATGGAGAAAACGGTGTAATAAGATAGCGATGCGCTTAGTTTAAGCGCATTGTCCTCGATGAACGCAACAGCTGCTTTCTTAAGTATCCTGAAAAATGAACGAATTGAAGACATGCACTGGTGGGAGAAATAAGCGTGCCGTATGACAGGTAACGTATATACAGGCAGAATTATCCTAACAGAGCCACTACGTGTAGAGAAGCGTCTACAAATTCAAGCTATGCTACACCTAAGGAGAGGAGGCGTGAGATTTTTATTACTATAGTAAAATACACAACATGAGAAGCATATTATATCTTATCGCCGTGATATTGGTTATCGGATGGATATTGGGATTCTTCGTGTACAGCGCCTCGGGCCTGATACATGTATTGATTGTCCTGGCCGTTGTTTCCCTGCTGCTTGGATTGATCAGAAGAACCTGATCAAGGAAGCAGGTAACACCATGAATATCATTTGTAAGAGGTTAGTTTCATCCAAAAGATGAAAGCTAACCTCTTTTTTATGTAATTATTTTTATGCTGAATCCGGAAGTTGAACTTGCCTGTAAAATTGGAATCCGTATCGCCACAGCCTACAACAATAAAAAAAGGCCGGTAGAAACCAGCCCTGTAAAGTCCAATGTGCCTTATGAAAAACTATGTTAGAATTATTTGTTGGCAACCTGCATATCGCGGTGACGCTTAATGAGGTCGTGTGATTCTTTTAGTGAGCTCTTTTGCTTGGTGATAACCTGGCGGATGTCGATATCCATTGTCTCTTCAGACTCCAGCGCTTCCTTGTAAGCCTTCTGAGCGGCATCTTCTCCAAACTCGCAGGCTGCAAGGATCGATTTCCTGTCCTTACCAGAGAAAGTAGCCTTTACACTCATCCATGCGCGGTATATTTTACCCGAATTGGTAGTACTGTTCACATCAGCGCCACCACCTCTTTTTTGTACTTCCTGGATCAGCTCCGCTTTAGCTTGCCTGCTTTGGTCGGCCATACGGCGAAACAAGGTTTGCAGATCAGCGTCTATATCTTTAGTTTCAGAAATTGCTTTTTCATACCCCTCAATACGGTCATTGTTGATGCGGATAAGGTCGTTCAGTACTTCTATCAGCTCTTCATTGTTTTGCATAACAATCATTTTAATAGTTTACAGATACATGTCAGCGTTAAAAAATAATACCAGTCCAGATACCGGATACTGAGTACCTTATTTGTAGAAGGAGCTCCTCGATACCCCTGTTTCTGGTGTGGATGTGGGCAATAACTCAACATTTTATGCCCCACTCATGGCACAATAATTTTACAAGTATAGGTACACTTAAACACGATTGCCGGTATGAAAGCAACTACTATTTATCACACAGGAGATCATGCAGTTGTACGCACTTTTTGCGGAAGCTTTTCAGATATGGACCATCTGCAGGAAGAGTTGCATGCTGAACCACCCCACACAAAACCAGCCATTAACATTGCGGAAACAAATTCAACATATATGTTGGAACTGGCTTTGCCAGGATATAAGCGAGAAGACTTGCACATAATGATCGAGGATGATGTACTGATAATCCGCGGCACTGCATCCTGTGTTCCTGAACATTACGAAGAAGTAAAGCGATTCTATAAGAAAGAATTCTGTGTTGAAACGTTTAACCGCACTTTTTTGCTGCCGGAGGATGTCGATGCTGCTTCAGCCACTTTAAAAGAAGGTATACTTTTTATTCACTTGACCAAAGGGGCCACCCAGGTTTGGCCGGTAAATGGTCCCTGCAATACCGTAATAGTACCTATCAATTAAAATACAGATTATGGCCAGGTATTCTAAAGGAGCGCAGAAATCGGTAAAAAGCGCTATGCACCGGAAAAAGAAAGGAACCCTCAAATCGGGGAAAGGAGGAACCGTGAAGAGCAGGGCACAAGCTATTGCGATCGGTTTATCGGAGGCGCGCGAAAAAGGCGCCAAAGTACCGTCCAAAAAGAGCAGTAGAAAAAAGAGCGCCCTGAAGAAGGCAGGCAGAAAAAAGGCGGCAAAAAAGAGAGCGCCCGCAAAGAAAACCGCCAGAAAGAAGACAGCGAAAAAGAGAATGATGCGAAATAGATAAAGGCTTTAAATCACTATGAACATTTTTTTATATGGAGCATACCATCCAACTACATGTTGACGGCAAAACCGAGTCGATAATC
>QFQM01000450.1 GCA_003243255.1 Flavobacterium psychrophilum
GCCTGGAACCCACACTGCGGTACTTTGAACAATTACTCCCCAACACAACAGAACACTCGATCATCATTGTCGACGACATCCATTGGAGCGAAGGCATGGAGCAAGCCTGGCAGCAGATCAAAGAGCATCCTTCGGTAACGCTCTCGATAGATCTGTTCTTCATAGGACTTGTATTCTTCCGCAAAGACTTTAAGGTGAAGCAACACTTCACCGTCCGTTTTTAGAAGCTGGTTAAACACGATTATAAACGGTCCATTTCAAATAACAGAGGGATTGTTCCGTTATTGACTGATCAGTCTTTTTTGTTATTTTTCGGCTATGAATACCCCTACCGAAGAACTCTTTGAAATTAAGCTCACGGCACAAGGAGCCAACAGCATATTACGGACATTTAAGATAGTTCAATGGACCTTGATCCTTGCCGTAATTTATTCCAGTTGTTTCCTGTTTTTGGACTTGACAAGATATGTACAATACTACAGTAAATACGACACCGGGAATGATGTCGTTTTATTTGTACAATTACGGATAGAGCCATTGTTTATGGCATTCGCCACCATCCTGAGTATAGTACAGATCGTTTATTACTTCAATTTTATAAAACTTTGCAAAAGAGGAATTGATACGCAGCAATCTGATCTGTTCAGTCAATCCTTTACGTGGATGTTGAAAAATGCCATAATTATGTTTATTACAGCTATTATCAGTATTGCCTTTATCATTTTCAATACCTGGAGCGAGGTAGATAAAATGCTAAAATGACACAGGTTCAACTTGATAAAAATATTTATATTAGTATCCTTAACAGTCAAACATTTAAACCAAACACTTAATGGAACAGCAACCATCCAACGAACCACTATTTGAGCTCCAGGTAGATTACGATTCTGGCAACACACTCAATGAAGCCGCCAGATGGGCAAAATTTGTATCCATCATTTTCTTCATTTGCATAGGACTCTCAGTACTTGTTATAGCATTTTTTAGCGCTGCCATCAAAGATGCAATAAGCGCCATGATGCCTGAAATGGGCGAATTGGCAGGCGTAGGAGGAGTATTGATCGGTGCAATAATCATAGTATTGATCATATTCACCTTCATTACCATATTGCTCTACAGGTTTGCTACATTAGTGCGCCAGGGCATTGCAACGCAAAACCAGTTGATATTTAACGATGGGCTTAGAAACCTGAGAAATTACTTCATGATCAATGGCATATTCGCCTTGATAGGCATCGTAAGCGAAGTAATAGGAACCATCTCAAGCATGTTTTAAACTTTACAAAACCATTTTATGGAACAAAATAGTGACCAAAGTAACAGCCTGTTTGGCTTAAGGATCGAAGGGGCAACAAGAGACCTGTTGCATACCATTGCTACCTGGGCCCGTATCATAGCCATCGTTGGATTTATAAGCGCTGGTTTATCGCTGTTGGGGATGATCATCGGGAAAAAAGGAGGAGCGGCTGCTTTTGCCAACTTCTTTACTGTGATTACCCTTATTATTAGCGTAGTGTTGAATATCTTTTTATTCAGATTTGCTAACCACACACTGGCCAGCTTATCCAATATGAACCAGGTGCAATTCAATGAAGGCGCCAATAATTTAAAGAATTACTTTAAGCTGTATGGCATCTTTATCCTCATCATTATAGTTTTGGCAGTATTGTTCGTGTTGGCAGTGGGCGCCGGTAGAGGATTCAGGTAAGGTAATATTTCGCTACAGTTTTGTAGCACTGACAAAATACTAAGTGCCTGCAGCCATAAGCGCAGGCACTTGTTTTATGCTAATTGGTAGAGTAATAATTATAATCCTTCAATAACGTTTGCAGAAACTCGATCGAATCCTGGTCACTCTCCATCTTCAACTTCGACTTGATCCGGTCTCCGATCTTCATAGCCAGTTGGTAATCATTCTTCCTGCGAACACTTTCAATAATACTCTTGAGCGTGTTGATATCCCGGTCACTCAGCTGCATCACCTGCGGATAGCGGGGCTTGTAAGTCGATTCAACTTCAGTGAATACCGTATCTTCCCAGGAAGTCCTGTTCTTGAGGTCGATTAAGATGGTGCCTGCCAGCAGGTCGCCCACACGTTGCGATTTGGGCGTGAAGATCACACACGCCAGACCGATGAAAATAAGCGGTAAAACCCACCATGGCAACACCTGGCTGAAGACTGCTCCCAGCAACCACCAGGGGAAATCGATCATCCTGAAAAGCCAGCGGATCAGGTATTGACCAATACTGGGTTGGCCTCCTTCGTCGGTAATTACCTTGATGCGTAGGGCCATTTTTCCCGGCGTCTGTCCGTTCATAGTGATTTCGCATATGGGAAAATAGATCAGTGCGGGAATCAACATCAACACCTGCTGCCAGCTGATCCCAAACATGGGCGAGTCAATGATAGAAGACATCAGCTGCAGGTAAAGCCATAAGATAAACATATCGATCAGCCACGCAAACCTCCACTTCAATATTGAAACCCGTATCTAACTTAACCAGTAGCATATTGCAACAATAGGAGAATAATTTCGTTTAGCATACACTAAACGCTCTTAAAATTAATAAATTACGCAGATTATACGAATTGCAGGAAATTAAAACAGGACGACATGACCCTCACTGGTCGGTAAACTGCGTAGAATCCGTGTTTTCCTCGTTGCCTTGATGCCTCGCTGCCTTATTGCCTCGTCGGGAACACAGATAACATTGGTTATCAGTCTTTGTTCAATGAACTTTTTCGTGTAGGTTTGGTAAACATAAATTGTACCCCCGGTGAGAGAAGGCCTTTTTCTGAAAAAAAATATCGACAAATGGAAACAGTACCAGTACGAGACTGCTTCCAATCCCGATGAGATGGCCCAGCAATTTACAGAGCTGGTCAACGATCTGGGGTATGCCAAAACCTTTTATCCCCACAGCAAAGTTACCCAATACCTCAACGGCCTCGCTTCCCGCATCTACCTGGGCATATACAAGAACAAACGCGAAGAAAGTTCCCGCTTTGCCCGGTTCTGGACAACGGAACTGCCCTTGACGGTGCGCAAACACCACCGGGAATTACTATATGCATTCCTCATCTTTACGGGCTTTGCCATCATGGCTGCCTTTTCTGCTGCCAATGATGAAACCTTTGTGCGCGGCGTACTCGGCGATGGATATGTAGAAATGACAGAAGACAATATTGCCAAAGGAGACCCTTTTGGCGTATACAAAGACGAGAACAAAGTCACGATGTTCCTGGCAATCGCCCTCAACAATATCC
>QFQM01000451.1 GCA_003243255.1 Flavobacterium psychrophilum
CATCGGCAGCAAATTAATGGCCACCTTGTGATTCCCTATCCCCAGACGCCGGGCCATCGCCAGCGCCCAGCCTTTTGATGCCAGGTCTGCCTCATGCAATTTATGTTCAGGAATCGTTGAAAAATAATCCTGCGGGCTGCCGCCGTCTGGCCCACGGATTAACGCTTCAAGTGAGGATATATTCCCCCGCGCGGGATCAACAATGGGTTGAAAAGCAAACTGACAAGGCTGGTTTTGTAAAACGGGAATGTTAGCCAAATCAAACGGCGGAAGTTTAGTATTCAACTGCCAGCGGTCTGCCGGGAGAGTTAAAACCTGTTTTGACGCTAGCGGCGACGAGACAAAGTTACGAATAAATTTATACACGCGATCATTACAGGCAAGATGGTATTTTAACCTGCCGAATTTTATGACCCTACGTAGAACTGCGCTGGGTTTGGTTTTTCTCAAATCAAATAATACCAGCCCCTGGTCAAGGAAGCGGCGATGCGGCGCAAAGTCACGCATCAATTCCACGATATTCGCATGGCGAACGTCTCTGTTGATACGTTCAAAAACGGCATTAACAGCGGAGATCGGGCCTTCCAGCACCTGCAAAAACTGTCTGCCATCAAACAACAACACACCGGTAACCTGTAATGCCGTATTCCGTAAGCTTGCCTGCTGCACCAGCCCAGCCAGTTGCGAGGGATCCAACGCATGATTGAGCCGGCTACGATAGATCAAAGTCGCTAACACTGAGTACTTCCCTCAAAAAATATCCATACAAACACTGCATGAATAGACGCAATAGTAATAGTGTAACAAGGACGCTCAAATTCCGTTCACTGATTAAAGCCTGTTCTCTGCCTGTTATCGCGGACTAGCCCTGCCGCCAGGTGAGGTTGACTTGCCCGCAGATAAACATTTTAACCACTCACCCGTCGAATTTTAGCTACGCTTTATTATGTACGCTATATCAACCAGAAGATTTCGATCTGATAATGACAAAATGATTACAATTTTGCGACTATATTAGTCTGCTATGTTAATGTTTCTATTTTTCATCGGTTATTTTGCACCCTTTTTTGCATTTCCCGCCTTTAATTTGCATTAAGTCTTTCTTTTCTTCCTGTCTGAAAATTATCTGCCTTTTTTCCTTTGCAAAATCATAACAATATTTAAATAAATCAGCGTAAGTAAGGCTAAAAAAATATTTAACGTAGCTACTTTCAGTTGTATAGCAGTTCGTGGAAAATGCACTGGTAATAACAAAAAATTCTCTGTCGGGTTAATAAAAAAAACACCACCACCGGCAGAAAAAATCCTGTTTATTGTAGGCAGTTTATTGTGGGGTTATTTATGAAGCGTAACACTCCTGTTACACAGAGAGAGTATTTGCTTAACGAAGGTACGACACTGCTTTCGACAACGAATACGCATAGCCATATAACTTATGCAAACACAGCATTTATAGACGCCAGCGGATTTACTGAGGACCAACTTGTCGGTGAACCTCACAATCTTATTCGTCACCCGGATATGCCCCCCGCCGCGTTTGGCGATCTGTGGTTTACCATTCAGCAAGGCGATAGCTGGACCGGCATGGTGAAAAACCGCCGTCAGAATGGCGACCATTATTGGGTTCGTGCAAACGTCACTCCTGTTTATCAACAAGGGCAACTTACTGGTTATATTTCAGTGCGTAATATTCCGCAACGTGAGGAAATTAACGCCAGTGAAAAGCTTTACCAGTTAGTCAATGATAATAAATTAGGTGGTTATCGTTTTTATAAAGGTCTGGTGGTCCGCCGTGGCCTGCTCTCTTTTTTATCCATTTTCCAGCGCATGAGCGTCACGCGCCGGACTAATTTTGGCCTTTTTGTTACCGCAGCATTATTGGTGGCGATGCAATTTGCCCCTTTTAATCTGGTAGAAAAAGTCGGTACGACAATGGGAATCCTGGCGCTGCTGTCTCTATATTTACAGGCGCAAATTTGTCGTCCGTTGAAAGTTATCCTCAGCCAGATGCAAAAAGTGGTCTCCGGGCGAAAAGCCGATTACCGCCATTTTAATCGTGTGGATGAAATTGGTTTACTGATGCGTCTGGTAAATCAGTCAGGTCTCAATCTTAATTCGCTGGTTGGCGACGTTTCTGCGCAAATCAACGGCATCCGTGATATCAGCCAGCGCATTACCGAGGAAGGCGAATCCCTGCAAAAACGTACAGAAGAAACGTCTGCAGACCTGCATCAAACCGCCGCTGCGGTTGAGGAAATTGCCAGCGCCGTAAGGCAGACCGCTGAAACGGCCTCCGAGGCGATGACCCGCGCAGATGAAACCAGCGTCAGTGCGAAAAACAGCGGTGACATCATGAAGAAAACAATCTCGATGATGCAGGCCGTTTCCCAGGACAATAGCAAAATCGTCGATATCATCGGCGTGATTGACAGTATCGCCTTCCAGACCAATATCCTGGCA
>QFQM01000081.1 GCA_003243255.1 Flavobacterium psychrophilum
CGATGGACTTCATCAATGACCGTTTCAAGAAAACAAGGAACAATGAAGATTTCCTCATCTCAATGAATGACGATTAGTGTCTAAAATATATTATAAGAAAAGCCCACTTAGTTGCGGGCTTTTTGTTTTTAGAACAATAACTTGAATTATTTCTTTACGACAATACTATTTTTATTCATATTTGTAAAATACTAAACCAACCTACATGAAAAGAAATCTTATTGTTTTTGCCTTTGTGATAACGGCTATGCTATTATCTTCCTGCAAAATGGGCCGCTTTGTGTATTACAATTTTGCTAATATCACCGATCATAAAATTTTCCCTTCAAGGCCACTGCATAATGATTCTGTAAAATTTCATTTTGAGGAAGCTGCTGTTCCAAAGGCACCTAAAAAAGTAACGGTAAAGGATAAGGAAATTACTTTTGAAGAATATCTGGCGCAAAACAGCACAGTAGCTTTTGTAGTGATAAAGAATGATACTATACAATATGAAAACTATTTTAATGACTACAGCAGGGAGTCGATAGTAGCTTCGTTTTCTATGGCGAAGTCGGTTACCTCTATTCTTGTAGGTTGTGCTCTTGATGATGGTTTTATACAATCGGTTGATGAACCGGTAATCAAGTATGTTCCCGAACTTAAAAAGAACGGTTTTACTGAAGCACTGACTATTAAACATTTGCTTCAGATGATGAGTGGTATTAAATTCAGTGAGAGTTACTCTAATCCTTTTGGAGATGCTGCAACATATTACTATGGAACCAACTTAAGAAAGGCTATAAGTAAAATGAAACCACTGCACGATCCGGGTAAACAGTTTGCTTACAGCAGCGGCGATACGCAGCTTTTGGGGCTTGTTCTGGAGCGTTCATTGAAAGGTAAAACCATTACAGAATATCTTAATGATCGTATCTGGAAACCCTTGGGTATGGAGTATGATGCATCGTGGAGTCTTGACAGAAAGAAAAACGGATTGGAGAAAACCTATTGTTGTATTAATGCCAGAGCTTTGGATTTCGCTAAAATTGGAAGATTATATCTAAACAAAGGAAGCTGGAACGGAAAGCAAATCGTTTCTCAAAGATGGGTTGAAGAATCTACCGTTGCAGATAAAGGTCCTAATGATGTAAATTATTATAAATACCAATGGTGGCTGCCCACGCCTAATGGTGAATTTATGGCTGAGGGTATATTGGGTCAGTATATTTATGTAAATCCCGCTAAAAAACTCATCATTGTTCGTTTAGGTGAAAACAACGGTAACAACCAATGGGAAAGTTTGTTTCAAAATATTGCCAATAAATTTTAACTCAAAAAAATAAAAGCTCCCAATGGGAGCTTTTATTTTATGATCAAATTCTGATTACGAATTTTCAGTTTTCAGTAAGCTGCTGATCTGCTCAGCTAGTTCTGTACCGATACGATCCTGAGCTTCAAGTGTCGCAGCACCAATATGTGGTGTAAGTGATACTTTAGGGTTCATTAGCACCTGAATGGCAGGAGTAGGTTCTTCTTCAAATACATCAAGACCAGCGAATGCTACCTTACCTGAATCAAGTGCATCAACAAGTGCAACTTCGTCTATAATACCTCCACGAGATGCGTTAACGATACCTACGCCGTCTTTCATAGCTTCAAGCTCTGCTTTACCAATTACATAACCTGTATCCTGAGCAGGAACGTGTAGCGTAATGAAATCAGCATGCTTAAAGATGTCTTCCATCGGTTCTGTAACGATATCCACGTTAATGAACTGTCCGTTATAGAAATCAACCCTAATTTCTGCATTGCCAACAAATTTATCTGAAGCAATAACACGCATTCCTAATCCAAGCGCAATTCTTGCCACTGAACGACCTATACGTCCAAATCCAATAATACCAAGGGTTTTACCGCGGAGCTCGATACCATTAGCATATGCTTTTTTAAGGCCTTCAAAATTGGTTTCGCCTTCAAGAGGCATATTGCGGTTGGCATCGTATAAGAAACGTACTCCGCTAAAAAGGTGTGCAAATACAAGTTCTGCAACCGAATCAGATGATGAAGACGGTGTGTTGATTACATGGATACCTTTTTCGCGGGCATATTCAACATCAATATTGTCCATACCTACACCGCCACGACCTATTATCTTAAGTCCCGGGCAGGCATCAATAATATCTTTACGTACTTTCGTAGCACTACGCACAAGAAGTACACTTACATTATTGGTATTTATGTAGTTGGCAACCTGTTCCTGTGCCACTTTTGTTGTTATAACTTCAAATCCGCTATCTTCAAGGGCTATGATACCGCTTTTAGATATACCGTCATTTGCTAATACTTTCATAATTAGATTTTAGATGTGAGATTTTAGATTTTAGACTGAGCTTCACTCAGCTTTTTTAATCTAAACCTTAAACTTATTACTTATTTGTTGAAGCAGGAGTGAAGCTACTGCTAACTGATACCTGTCTGCCGACAGGCAGGCTGTTTACTGAATACTTTTTTCAAGTTCCTGCATTGCATCAACCAGTACCTGTACGCTTTCAATAGGCATGGCGTTGTATATTGATGCGCGGTATCCGCCTACGGAACGGTGACCAGCAAGTCCGCTGATGCCTTTTGCTTTCCATATTTTGTCGAATTGTTCTGTGTGAGCTTCGTCTTTAAGCAGGAAGGTAACGTTCATTTTAGAGCGGTCTTCCGCATTTGCCGTTCCCTGGAATAATGGGTTACGATCGATCTCTGCATAAAGAAGTGCTGCTTTGGCATCGTTTTTCTTTTCCATTTCAGCTACGCCACCATTATTTTTAAGCCACTGAAGCGTTAGATAAGAAGTATAGATGGCAAACACTGACGGTGTATTGTACATACTTTCTTTATCAATATGCTGCTTGTAGTCAAGTATATTTGGTATCTGCCTTCCTGTTTTTCCAAGAATTTCTTCTTTAACTACTATAAGTGTAGTTCCGGCAGGACCCATATTTTTTTGATCACCGGCATAGATAAGGTCGAATTTAGAGAAATCAAGCTGGCGAGAGAATATGTCTGAACTCATATCGCATACTACAGGGATATTAGTTTCAGGGAAACTCTGCATCTGCGTACCGAATATGGTATTGTTGCTTGTACAGTGAAAATAATCTGCATCAGCAGGGATAGTATATTCTTTAGGTATATACGTATAATTATCAGCTTTAGAGGAAGCAACCACAACCGTATCGCCAAACTGTTTTGCTTCCTTAATGGCTCCTGCAGCCCATGTTCCTGTGTCAAGATAAGCTGCTTTACCGTGAAGCGTCATAAGGTTATAAGGGACTCTTAAGAATTCTAAACTCGCACCTCCTGAAAGGAATAGTGCCTGATAACCTTTGCCGGTAAGGCCTAAAAGCTCCAGTGCCAGTGCGCGGGCTTCTTCCATTACGGCTACGAAATCTTTGCTGCGGTGTGAAATTTCCAGCAGCGACAAGCCTGAACCGTTAAAATCAAGTACTGCCTGTGCGGCTTTTTCGAATACTTCCTGTGGCAGGATAGAAGGGCCTGCGCTGAAATTATGTTTTTTCATTGAATGAGATGAATTTTGGTAGCACAAATTTCATAATTAAAGCCCAAATAACAGCAAGAAAAATTATAAATAATTCAGCTATATTTTTGATAAAAATGCAATTGTATCAATATTGTCGGCGTAATCTAACAATCCGGGTTTTTGAGTGTGTCCAAACGGAATACTGTCTTCTGTCAAATCATTACTCACAACGCACTGAAGCTGTTCGTGTTCCGATTTGAGTTTTAGTTTCAGGGTGTCTAAACTATCATAATACTCATAAAATACGCTTGAAATAGGTGATGCATATCCTGTGTCTTCTTTTATAGTCAAAAATTCGTTGTCAAGTAATTTAAAATTACTCATCAGGAAAACGGCCTTATTATAGTCGTAGTTGTTAGCGTATTTATCATAATGTATCACATCTCTGTATTCGTACATGGCTTCAAAGAAATCCTTAAAGTCATAACCGGTGGGTACAAAAAGTTTCGATACATTTCGGCAGCCCAGACCAAAATAACGGAAGATATCTTCACCAAGCCCGATAAGATCTTCACGCGATTCGTTGCCTGTAAGTATGGCCGCAGAATTCCTGTTTTTACGGATGATGGCCGGTTTATCTTTAAAGTAATACTCAAAATAACGCGCGGTGTTATTGCTTCCTGTAGCTATTACCGTATCAAAGCCTTCGAGTTTTCCTTCTGTAAAAGTAATAGCATTAGCAAATTCCGGTTCAACAGCAATAAGGTATTTAGCCAAAAAGGGTAGGAGATGCTGATCGTTACTCGATGTTTTGATTAGTGCTTTATGCCCTGTGATAAGTACCGAAAGAAAATCATGAAAACCAACCAACGGAATATTACCCGCCAGCACCAGCCCGACAGTTTTGGGCTGAATGTTATCCAAATGGTAGTTTGATAGCCAGTTTTCAAGGTTTTTAGGGGTTAAAGCTTCAGCCCACGATTCAAGCGAAAAGAACACCTGTTCCTCTGTATACCAGCCATTATGTGACCTTGAAGCCTGAACAAGATTCAGCATATTATCATAAAAAAGAGCATTGTGTAATACATTGTCCTTTTGCTGGCTGTTGTCTAAATGGAACTGGCTTAAAAACTTTCCAAGCTCAATAAAAGCGTTTTTTCTTTTCGTTAACGTCATTATGTTTGCGTATGAATGGATTTGCACGTAATTTTGTTGCAAATTTAAGCTTTTAAATACTAAGATACGCTATGGCAATCATTATAACAGACGAATGTATTAACTGCGGGGCATGCGAACCGGAATGCCCAAACACGGCTATCTATGAAGGTGCCGATGACTGGAGGTATAAAGACGGTACAAGCCTTCGCGGAAGAATAGTGCTTCCATCAGGTGAGGAAGTAGATGCTGAAGAGCCTCGTACACCGGTTTCTGACGATATTTATTATATCGTTCCTGATAAATGTACCGAGTGTAAAGGTTTCCACGATGAGCCGCAATGTGCTGCTGTTTGTCCGGTAGACTGTTGTGTACCTGACGATAATCACGTTGAAAGTGAAGAGACGTTGCTTAACCGACAGGCATTCCTGCACGGAGACGAATAAAACAAAAATCCTGAGCTAAAACTCAGGATTTTTTTATGGCTACAAATATCACATCTTTAACTTGTGCTCCTTTATAGTCGTATTGTTTGTGCTTTATGCTTACAATATTAAAATTTTCCTCAAGGGCCTGTTTCAGGAACTCTTCCTCGTAATAGTACATATAAACAGAATCTCCATGACTGTTGGTAGTTAAACCTGAATTGTTATAGTTTCCTTCAATAGTGCTGAGATAGAAAATTCCGTTTTCATTCAATACAGTAGCTGTATCTTTAATCAGGCTCAAAGTTTCTTCTTTGCTAAGATAAGGTAGGCAAAAACCGCATACCACAGCATCAAACTTTTGAGACAACTTAATGATATCCCTGCAATCCAGTAATTCAAATTTGGCTTCGGGATTATTTTTCTTTGCCAGTTCCAGCATAGTAGCAGACAGGTCGGTTGCCAGGACTTTGAGCTTTGGAAGCTTATTTAAAACATAACGCGTAATGTTTCCCGGACCACAGGCCAGTTCAAGTACGCTTGCATCTTCTTTTGGAATTGAATCACAAAACATATCCAGCGTGTCGGCATAAAGGCTCACATCCATGAAACGCTGTTCGTATTCTTGCGCGTGTTTGTTGAAAATTGCTATTGCCATACTTGTCTTGTCCATATTAATAGATTTAGATCAAATATATTAAAAACAAAAACAGGGTATAGACCCTGTTTTGTTCTCATAGCAAATTTTTAAAAGTATTAAGGAGCTTTAGTATACGTTTGTATCGTCATTGCATCCGTTTTTTCGTCATAGCTCTCTACAACAAAATTACCATTGGCATCAAAATAACCTATGGATGTCCTGTCTTTGGTTTTGTAGATATAACTGTTGTTAGCCGTTTTCCTGATAATGGCATAATTAGCATTTTCGGGAGAAGATATTCTGTAACCTGTATTGTCGGTAAGGAACTGATATCTTGTATTATCCATAGTATAGTAGCTTGAACTGCTTACCTGTGTAGGCACTCCATTGGCAGAAACTGTAGTTGTTGAAGTCACCTCGGTAGGGGTAGGTTTCATATCCTTATTAAGCTTTTTAGATTCAGCATCCTTAAGCTCAATGTTTTGCTGTGTTTTTACCTTTTCTGTTTTAATTACTGTCCTTGGGGTCGAACCATTGTTTATGGTTGTAGTTGTTGTCTTCGTTTCTTCAGAAACATTTTTATTTACCTGTGCATTAAGCCCAAAGCCTAATGAAAGGAATATTATTAAAACTATATTTTTCATGACAATGTTATTTTAGGATTATTACACATACAAAGTTATCCCGGGTATGTTAAACAAGTTTTTAGAAAAACATAAAGTATTGGTAAAAGTGAGTCATAAGGTCATAAGGTCGAAAGTCATAAAGCCCCAAAGTGTTGGGGTGACTTTAGACTTTAAGACTTTGGGCTTTCGACTAAAAGGACTATATTTGCACCCTCAAAAAAAGCCAATTCATGAAAGCAGGTATAGTAGGATTGCCAAACGTAGGTAAATCAACACTTTTCAATTGTTTGTCTAACGCTAAAGCACAGAGCGCAAACTTCCCGTTTTGTACTATCGAGCCTAATATCGGTGTAGTAAACGTACCGGATCCAAGGCTTGAAAAACTGGAGCAGCTTGTGAGTCCTGAGCGTGTTCAGCCGGCAACGGTTGATATCGTAGATATCGCGGGTCTTGTAAAAGGAGCGAGCAAAGGAGAGGGACTTGGTAACCAGTTTCTTGGTAACATCAGGGAGTGTAATGCAATCATTCACGTACTGCGTTGCTTTGATAATGATAATATCGTTCACGTTGACGGTAGCGTAAACCCTATCCGTGACAAAGAAACGATTGATATAGAGCTTCAGCTTAAAGATCTTGAGACTGTTGAAAAACGTCTTGAGAAAGCTAAGAAAACTGCTAAAACAGGAAATAAGGAAGCTCAGGTAGAGGCAGGCCTTCTTGAGAGAATAAAAGA
The DNA here is from genome assembly GCA_003243255.1 of Flavobacterium psychrophilum. The sequence continues at coordinate 7,091 of QFQM01000081.1, forward strand.
TGCTTTATTACAGGCAAAATCGGCAAGGACTGTAGTACCTCAGAATAATGATGAAGAGCTGCTGATGGAATCTTTCCAGCTGATCACTACAAAACCGGTACTTTACGTTTGTAACGTAGATGAAAGCGCAGCTGCAACAGGCAACAAATATGTAGATCAGGTTCGCGAACTTGTAAAAGATGAGAATGCAGAGGTTATGTTCCTTGCTGTAGGTACTGAAGCTGATATCACTGAACTTGAAACATACGAAGAGCGCCAGATGTTCCTTGAGGATCTTGGTCTTAAAGAGCCGGGGGCTTCTGCACTTATCAGGGGAGCTTATAAGTTACTTAACTTACAGACATACTTTACTGCCGGTGTAAAAGAAGTTCGTGCGTGGACTATCAACATCGGAGATACTGCGCCACAGGCTGCGGGTGTTATCCACACCGACTTTGAGAAAGGTTTCATTCGCGCAGAGGTTATCGCTTATGATGATTATGTGAATTTTGGAACAGAAGCTAAAGTTAAAGAAGCAGGTAAACTTCGCGTAGAAGGAAAAGAATATATCGTTAAAGATGGTGATGTAATGCACTTCAGGTTTAACGTGTAATCAGTATTGAGATTTTAGTACTGAGTATTGAGATAAAAAAGCCTGTTGGATAATAATCCGACAGGCTTTTTCTTTTTTAATTCTTAATATAATTTCTATTTTTATCCTTTAGAATATCCAACAATCGACAACCATTAACTGACAACCAAAATGAAACTCCTAGCCTTTGGCGGAAGCAGCAGCAAACATTCTATAAATAAGCAGCTTGCAACCTATGCCGCATCTCTTTTTAATGCCGATGAAACCGAAATACTTGACCTAAACGATTATGAATTGCCTTTGTTTAGTGTGGATAAAGAAAAACTTATTGGTGCACCGCCAATTGCAAAACAGTTTTTTGAGAAGATAGAATGGGCTGATGTACTGGTTATTTCCGTAGCTGAACATAATGCAGGTATGACTGTTGCTTTTAAAAATATATACGACTGGGCCTCGCGCCAAAAGAAACTGGTGTTCAATAATACGCCATTGCTGTTGCTATCAACTTCGCCAGGCAAGCGTGGTGGGGCGAGTTCTCTTGAAGCGGCACAAATAAGCCTTAAGTGGTACGGAGGAAACATAAAAGCAACGTTCTCACTACCTTCCTTTTTAGAGAATTTTGATACAGAAGCCGGGAAAATATCCAATAAAGAACTTGACGACGCGTTAAGAGAAATTATACGCAATTTCGACTATGAACAAAAAGCTTAAGCAGGTTTTTAGATTTACAGGAAGGTTTGTGCTTGCCGTCTTATTGTTTATTGTTGTTTATGTGCTCTTTGCCTTTATCCTGGCGCATATTCCGGTGAACTCTAATCCTGAAAAGAGTGACGAGGTAACTATCTATATCAATTCCAATGGTGTGCATACGGATATACTGGTTCCGGTTAAGAATGAAATAAAAGACTGGACGCAGGAAATTCGTTATGAGCAGACCAAATCTAAAGACAGCATAATGAACTATGTGGCTTTTGGATGGGGTGATAAAGGATTTTATCTCGATACGCCTGAGTGGAGCGACCTAAAAGCCAGTACGGCTGCTAAAGCTGCTTTCTATCTTGGTACATCGGCTATGCATACCCGCTTTCATAATACCGTAAAAGAAGACGACGAGTGTGTAAAAGTCACTATCAGCAAAAAGGATTATGCCGATATGGTAAAATACATTGAGGATAGTTTTCAGTTGGATAAAAACAATCATGTACAATGGATAACCGGTCATAGTTATGGTAAGTATGATGCTTTTTATGAAGGAAAGGGTAAATACAGCCTGTTCTACACCTGTAATACCTGGGCGAACAATTGCCTGAAAGCCGGACATCAAAAAGCTGCATTATGGACGGTTTATGATAAGGGGATTTTTTATCATTATCAATGAGTTTATTAGATGATCCAAAGAAGAATTGGGTAATTCCTCCCTTTTTTTTAATTCTATGGGCTATATGTGCCTTTATCCATGATTATGTTCGATGGAATTTTCATGATTTTTTTTGGGTAGTGGGTCTTACAATGTTCATGTCAGCGATATTGTCTATAATTTTTTCTTTTATCAATTCGGTGCTTATGTTGTGGCAAATGATTTTTAAAAAGAATAAATACCATTGGTTTATAGTGCTAATGAATTTGTCGACATTACTTGTGATAATTTATAGAAGTTTATTTAACTAAAACTGGCAAGATTATTGAATATTTCTCAATATGAGAAAAACATCTAAACTATTCAATACAATACTTTTACTTTTTCTCTCCATTGGCTTTGCGGCTAATGCTCAGGACTATGCAAAAGTTGACAATATCGTTAATGCTTATCCTAAATCCTTTCCTTCACCTGACAAGCTCGCTGAACAGGTCAATAAAGATTTTAAGCGCGATGATGAAAAGGCTCGTGCTATTTTTACCTGGATTGCAACGAACATACGATACGACTATGCTGCTTATGGTGTAAACGAGCGTCCTATTGGTTTTACATATAAAACGCAGGCAGAAAAAGAAGCGAAGCAGAAAGCCATGAAACAGGAGCTGGCGCAAAAGACGCTCAAATCTAAAAAAGGAGTGTGTCAGGGTTACTCCACTTTGTATCTTGTCGTGGCAGAAAAGACCGGCCTTGAATGTGAGATCATTCCCGGAACATCTAAATCGCATCCTTCACACATTGGTAAGGTACCGGGTGCAAGTGACCATGCGTGGAATGCTGTAAAAATTGGCAACGAGTGGAAACTGCTCGATGCTACCTGGGGTGCCGGTACGGTTGCAGGAGAAAAACCGGAGTTTAAATTCAAGTTTAATGATAAGTATTTCTTTAGTGATCCTGATACTTTTTTCCTGAACCATTTCCCTGATGACAAACGTTGGTTGATGACGAATAAAACCGAAAAAGATTTTGCAAATCTGCCGTTGTATTATGGCGACTGCCTGATGAAGGGGTATGAGTTTATGGCTCCTGAAGCAGGTGTTTTTAAAGCTGTACCTTCCGGATTTATTGAGTTTAAAGTGAATAATCTGAAACCTGGTGATATGGTGCATTATGCCTATAGCAAGGACAGGGTTATCAAAGAAATTAAGCCCGAATTTAAAGGTGAAACCGCAACTTTTAAAGTGCCTTTGAATAATGGTTCTGTAGGTACGCTTACCATTTATGTAAATCAAAAATCGATGGCTTCTTACAGGATAAATAAGGCCTGATAAAAAAATAATTGATTAGTGCTCAAAATTAGCCGGATTGCGTGTGATTCTTAATAAGTTTCTGCAATCCGGCTTTTATTTTTTGCGTAGAAATGCTACATTAGCAGAAAATCCATAAAATTTTATGCTGGAGCAGAATCAGTACACTGAAGATAATATCCGTTCACTCGACTGGAAAGAACATATCCGTATGCGTCCGGGTATGTACATCGGTAAGCTGGGCGATGGCTCTTCTCCCGATGACGGTATCTACATTCTTATAAAAGAGGTAATTGACAACTCAATTGACGAGTTTGTTATGGGAACCGGTAAAACCATTGAGGTTACTGTAAAGGATAAGACCGTTACCGTTCGCGATTATGGTCGTGGTATTCCGCTGGGTAAAGTGGTAGACGTAGTGTCTAAAATGAATACCGGTGGTAAATACGACTCCAAAGCATTTAAGAAATCGGTTGGTCTGAATGGTGTGGGTACAAAGGCAGTTAATGCCTTGTCGAACTATTTCAGGGTAGAATCGGTGCGTGATGGTATCATCAAAGCCGCTGAATTCTCTGCCGGTGAACTGACACAGGAAGAAGAACAGCAGGAAACCACTAAGCGCAAGGGTACGAAAGTAACCTTTGTGGCTGATGATACTATTTTTAAAAACTACAAATACCGTAATGAGTACATCATAAAGATGCTCAAGAATTATTGCTACCTGAACACAGGGTTGACAATAATTTACAACGGAGAAAAATATTATAGCGAAGATGGTCTTAAAGACCTACTTGCTGAAACCATAAACGAAGATGACAGAATCTATGATATCATTCATCTTAAAGATGATGATATTGAGATCGCTATGACCCACAGTAAGACCCAGTACAGCGAAGAGTATTACTCTTTCGTTAACGGTCAGAATACTACACAGGGTGGTACGCACTTAGGGGCATTCCGTGAGGCTATAGTAAGGACGATCAAAGAATTCTACAACAAAAACTTTGAAGCTTCGGATATCCGTAAATCTATTGTAAGTGCCATAAGCGTTAAGGTAGAGGAACCGGTTTTCGAATCGCAGACTAAAACCAAGTTGGGTTCTACTGAAATGGGACCTGACGGGCCTAGCGTACGTACTTTCGTAAACGACTTCATCAAGAATAAGCTGGATAACTTCCTGCACAGGAATCCGGAGATTGCGGATGCTTTACTGAAAAAGATATTACAGGCTGAACGCGAGCGTAAAGAGCTTTCGGGTATTCGTAAACTGGCCAGGGACAGGGCTAAAAAAGCATCACTTCACAATAAGAAACTACGTGATTGCCGTGTGCACCTTACCGATGCTAAAAATCCGCGAAGCCTTGAGAGTACTTTGTTTATTACTGAGGGTGACTCGGCTTCCGGTTCTATTACCAAGTCGAGGGATGTTAATACCCAGGCGGTATTCAGTTTGAGGGGTAAGCCTCTGAACTCCTACGGTATGACGAAGAAGATCGTGTATGAGAACGAGGAATTCAACCTGCTTCAGGCAGCATTGGATATTGAGGAAGAAATGGAGAACCTGCGTTACAACAATATTGTAATCGCTACCGATGCCGATGTCGATGGTATGCACATTCGTCTGCTATTGATTACATTCTTTCTGCAATTCTTCCCTGAGCTGATAAAGGAAAACCACCTGTACATATTACAAACGCCTTTATTCAGGGTTCGTAATAAAAAAGAAACCATTTACTGCTACTCAGAAGATGAACGAAAAGCTGCTATAGAGAAACTGAAAGGTAAACCGGAGATAACCCGATTCAAGGGATTAGGAGAGATTTCGCCGGATGAGTTCAAGCACTTTATAGGTCAGGATATTCGCCTTGATCCTGTTTTGATGGATAAGGCAACCTCTGTAGAAACACTATTAGAGTTCTATATGGGTAAAAATACGCCTGACAGGCAGGAATTCATCATCAGCAACCTTAAGGTAGAGCTTGATGCAGTGGAAGAGTAAAGTTTTGTAAATAGTGATAAGTCGCGGTTTACAGTAAAGACGTAGCATTGCTACGTCTGTTGTGTTTAAAATCAAATTTCAAAATTCGGAAGTTAATACATGGACGAAGAAGAAGATATAAATTTAGATCCTTCAAGCGGAGAAGGAGAAAGTAGCGAAGATCATTTTTACGATAAGGAAGAAAATCCGGAGTCAGGCGATACCATTACCAAGGTAACCGGTATGTACAAGGACTGGTTCCTTGATTATGCTTCGTATGTAATCCTGGAGCGCGCTGTACCTGCTATTGAGGATGGTTTTAAGCCGGTTCAACGTAGGATCATGCACTCGCTTAAGGAGCTTGATGATGGCCGTTACAACAAGGTTGCCAATGTAGTAGGACACACCATGCAGTATCACCCACACGGTGATGCAAGTATTGGTGATGCGATGGTACAGATAGGTCAGAAAGATCTTCTTATCGATACGCAGGGTAACTGGGGTAATATCCTTACTGGTGACGGTGCGGCTGCATCCCGTTATATTGAGGCCCGACTTTCTAAGTTTGGGCTTGAAGTGTTGTATAGCCCTAAGATTACTCCGTGGCAGCTATCCTATGATGGTAGGCGTAATGAACCTATCAATCTTCCGGTTAAATTCCCTTTATTATTGGCTCAGGGAGCCGAAGGTATTGCGGTAGGTTTATCTACCAAGGTACTTCCACATAACTTTAATGAACTGATTGATGCGTCTATCAAGATACTAAAGAATAAACCATTTACGCTTTTCCCTGATTTCCCGACCGCGGGTATTGCCGACGTTTCAAACTATAACGATGGTATGCGCGGGGGACGTGTAAGGGTTCGTGCGAAGATTTCACAATTAGATAAAAGTACATTGGTTATCACACAGATACCATTCAGTACTAACACTACTACTTTAATTGACAGTATTCTTAAAGCGAATGAAAAAGGAAAGATTAAAGTTCGTAAGATTGAAGATAATACCGCTGCTGATGTTGAGATCCTGATACATCTTCCGGCAGGTGTTTCACCTGATAAAACTATTGATGCGCTGTTCGCTTTTACCGGATGTGAAACTTCGGTTGCACCGCTTGGCTGTGTGATTGAAGATCATAAACCAAGATTCATTGGCGTTAGCGAAATGCTTAAGATATCAACCCACAGAACGGTTGACTTATTGAAGCGTGAGCTTGAGATCGAACTTGATGAACTTGAAGAAAGCTGGCATTTTCAGTCGTTAGAGCGAATCTTTATCGAGAACAGGATTTATCGTCTTATCGAGGAAGAGGAAACCTGGGAAGGTGTTATAAAAGCTATTGACGAAGGGTTAAAACCTCATACAAAACATTTGCGCCGTGCTGTAACTGAAGAGGATATCGTTAGGCTTACTGAAATACGAATCAAACGTATCTCTAAATTCGATATTGATAAGGCTCAGGAGAAGATTGAAGCATTGGAAGGAGAGATCGAGCAGGTAAAATACAACCTTGATCATATCATTGATTTTGCTGTAGATTATTTTCAGGGACTTAAAGACCGCTACGGTAAAGGACGTGAGCGTAAAACTGAACTTCGTAGCTTTGATAATATCGAAGCTACCAAAGTAGTGCTTCGTAATACCAAGCTTTATGTGAATCGTGAAGAAGGTTTTGTGGGTACGGGTCTTAAAAAGGATGAATATGTAGGTGAATGTTCAGATATTGATGATGTTATTGTCTTCCTTCGTAATGGTAGTATGATGATTACCAAAGTGGATGTGAAAACATTTGTTGGTAAAGATATCATTCACGTAGCTGTATTTGATAAGAACGATAAACGTACGATCTATAACATGATTTATCGCGATGGTAAGTCGGGGCCATCCTATATTAAAAGATTTAATGTATCAGGGGTGACCCGTGATAAGGTTTACGATCTTACAGCCGGAACAAAAGACTCGATGGTGCTGTATTTCTCTGATAATCCTAATGGTGAAGCAGAGGTAATTACTGTATTGCTGCGCCAGGTTGGTAGCGTGAAGAAACTGAAATTCGATCTTGATTTTGCTGATATGGCCATTAAGGGACGAGGATCCAGAGGAAATACGGTTACCAAATATCCTATCAAGAAAATTGAACTTAAGGAAAAAGGGATATCTACACTGAAACCGAGAAGGGTTTGGTTTGATGATACCGTACACCGACTTAATGTTGACGGAAGGGGAGAACTTCTGGGTGAATTCAGACCAAATGACAGATTGCTTATCATCAATCAGTCAGGTAAGCTTAAGACCATTATTCCTGAGCTTACAACGCACTTTGATGAGGATATGATCAAACTGGAGAAATGGAATCCAAAAAAACCGATTTCGGCTATCTATTATGATGGTGAGAAAGAGCGCTACTATGTGAAGCGTTTCCTTGTGGAGAATGAGAATAAAGAAGAGATTTTTATTACTGAACATGCTAATTCCCAATTGGAGATTGTATCTACCGATTACAGACCTGTTGCTGAAGTAATCTTCGCTAAGGTGAAAGGTGTTCAGAAAGAAACTATAACTGTCGATCTTGAGAGCTTCATTGCTGTAAAGGGTATAAAAGCTTTAGGTAACCAGTTGACAACTGATAAGGTAAAACAAATTAGTCTGCTTGATCCGCTGCCTTATGAAGAGCCTGAAGAAGAATTACCTGAAGAGATAGAGGTTAGCGGAGATACAGAAGTTGAAGAAGCAAATACTACTCTTGAAGATGATGGACAGATTACATTATCATTAGATTAAACACAAACTCCCGCAATTGCGGGAGTTTTTATGCAATAAAAAAGGCTTCCAAATGGAAGCCTTTTTTTCATTTTGGAGATATATTATTTAGAAGCACCAGATTTCTGGTTTTTCATTTCTTTCTCGATCATGTCGTAGAACTGGTCAATTTTAGGAAGTACAAGGATTCTTGTTCTTCTGTTTGTAGCTCTTCCTTCAGCAGTATCGTTAGAAGTTAACGGCACATACTCGCCACGTCCTGATGCTACTAAGCGTTTAGGGTCGATACCAAAGTCAGTCTGAAGCAATCTTACGATAGAAGTCGCACGCTTAACAGATAGATCCCAGTTGTCCTGAAGTACAGGGTTTTTGATAGGCACGTTATCAGTGTGTCCTTCAACCATACATTCGAAATCTGGTTTATCCTGAACGATTTTTGCAACTTTACCAAGGATTTCTTTAGCTCTGTCGCTTACCTGGTAGCTACCGCTTTTGAAAAGAAGTTTATCGGCGATAGAGATGTATACCACACCTTTCTCAACGTTAACTTCAATATCCGGATCATTTACACCAACCGCTCTCTTAATGCTTGTAACAAGTGCAAGGGTAACAGAGTCTTTGCGTGTAAGTGCATCCTGAAGTCTTGTAATCTTAAGATCCTTCTCTTTAAGGCTCTCAAGAGATTTCTCAATGTTTTCAGCACCTTTAGAAGATAGTGTAGTAAGATTACCTACAGTGCTCATAAGGTCTGTATTGTTTCTTTTAAGATCATCCATGTGTTTAGCCATAGCATCTTTTTCTGCAAGGCATGTGTTAAGCTTAACAGTAGCACTGTTTAGCATGTCCTGGATTTCTTTGTTTTTAGCTTCAAGCTCGGCAATCTTCTTTTTAGAACCGCATGAAGTCAGCGTCATCGCTGCTAACGTAAGTACTAGAATGGTTCTTCTCATAAAAATTCAAGTTTAGATTTCTAACAAAATTAAGTAATAATCAAAAAAATATAACGTACTTGTCTATAAAGTATTGTTAAATTTTTCATCAAATATCTTGCCTTTTCTTATGAAATACAAGTAGACAATGCTCTTAGTTTTGTAGTAGTTGGTGTATTGCTTTGAACCTCTTTTGTTTAGGAAGTAAAAAAGTTTTAAATAAAAGTAAAAATGAGATTTTAAGATTGCCCATAAATGTGCAAATTCCCCTTTAAAAAAATGTCTTACCCCGGAAATACCATCCTGGGACAGTCTCAAAAAGAGCACAGGAAAGAGTTTTGATGGCGGCAGATTCTTTAGCATCATCCATAGGGAATTCCTGTAATTAAGAAATGTTTTTCGGGGACTGCCGGCATTTAATGTTGCACCTCCTACATGGTATACCACGCTTTCACTGCAATACATTGCCTTATAATTAGCATTGAATGCCCTCCAGCATAAGTCTATCTCTTCCTGATGTGCAAAGAAGTCTTCATCAAATCCATTCAGGCTTCGGTACACTTCTTTACGAATAAAAAAACATGCTCCGGATGCCCAAAATATCTGAGTAGTGTCATTGTATTGCCCATTATCGGCTTCTATGGTATCAAATATACGTCCACGGCAAAATGGAAAACCATACTTATCTATGAAACCTCCGGCAGCTCCGGCGTATTCAAAATGGTTTTTGCTTTTGTAATCAAGGATTTTAGGCTGAATGATGGCAGTTTCATTATCATTTTCAAATAAAGAAAGTGTTGGTTGAAGCCAACCTTCAGTAACTTCAATATCAGAGTTTACCAGTGCATAAATATCTTCTTCAACCTCTTGTAAAGCTTCATTGTAGCCTTTTGCATAGCCAAAATTACCTTTATTCTGAATGATCTTTATATCAGGATAATTTGCTTTTATAAATTCAACCGAATCGTCAGTAGAAGCATTATCTGTAACATAAACTGTTGCTTCCGGAGAATATTGGGTTACAGAAGGTAAAAACTGTTCTAGCAGATTTTTTCCATTCCAGTTTAAAATTACTACAGCGATGCTTTTCATTAGTTAATGGTATATTCGGGTAAATCCTGAAGAAAAGAATACTTTTCCTCTTCATAGTCCATCTGACAAAAATAATGATTTAGGCCATTAGAAACCATCATATAAACAGCATTTAACGACATATTGTAACGGGCAATCTGATCGAAAGTATTTTGAGATATAGTTACTCCCGGTGCTTTGCATTCAACTAAAAGTAATATTGATCCATCTGGATTAAAAACAACAATATCATAGCGTTTATTTAAACCATTAATTTTAACTATTTTTTCAACATTAACATGCGATTTTGGATATTTTTTCTCTTCCAAAAGAAAACGGACTACATGTTGCCTTACCCATTCCTCTGGAGTTAGAATGATGAATTTTTTACGTATCTCATCAAAAATCGCGACCTTATTTTCACTATTTTTGAAACGGAAAGTATAGTTGTTGAAATTTAGCTTTTGCATAAGGCAAATGTAACTTTTTTAAGGCTATTTCCATATCTAACAAACAAGCTAGTGGACGAAGTTATTAAGATCATAAACGAAATAAAACAGGGCAATATAAAGCCCATTTATTTTTTTATGGGTGAAGAACCCTATTATATTGATAAGCTTACCGAGTATATTGAAGATAATGTCCTTTCAGAAGAAGATAAGGGTTTTAATCAAATGGTGCTTTACGGAAAGGATGTTACCATTGAAGATGTAGTTTCGAATGCAAAACGCTATCCTATGATGGCCGACAGACAGGTGGTAATCGTTAAAGAAGCCCAGGAACTTTCAAGAAATATCGAAAAGTTGGAAAGCTATGCTGAGAATCCTCAACCTACAACGGTGCTTGTTTTTGCTTATAAATATAAAACGCTTGATAAACGTAAAAAGGTAACCAAGGTTCTGGAAAAGAAAGGTGTGGTTTTCGAAAGCAAGAAAATGTATGAAAACCAGGTTGGTGAATGGATCAAGCGTGTATTGCAGGGTAAAAATTATTCGATCGAGCCTAAAGCAGCGGCTATGCTCGTTGAATTTTTAGGTACTGATTTGAGCAAGATAAGTAATGAGTTGGATAAGCTCATGATCATTTTGCCTAAAGGAAGCACGATTACGGCTCACGCGATTGAAGAGAATATAGGAATAAGTAAGGATTACAATGTATTTGAATTCCGTAAAGCGATAGGTGAACGTGATCAGTTGAAAGCTTACAAGATTGCAGATTATTTTTCTAATAATCCTAAGGACAATCCTATAGTAATGACTACAGGCCTTGTGTTTGGTTTCTTTTCCCAGTTATTGCAGTATCACGGGCTTAAAGATAAAAATCCTTCCAATATTGCTAAGGTTTTAAAAGTCAATCCTTATTTTGTGAAGGATTATGATGTGGCAGCACGTAATTACCCTATGAAAAAGGTAAGCGCTATTGTAGCTGCCCTAAGGGATGTAGATGTAAAAAGTAAGGGCGTTGGTGCAAATGCCATTCCACAATCTGACCTGCTGAAAGAGATGCTTGTAAAGATTTTTAATTAAGCATTTTAATCACGATATTTGCGGGCTATAAAATTGAAGAAACACGATGGGAATGAATAAGAATACCATTTTAGGATGGGCAACTTTTATAATGATACTCATGGGCCTTTTGCTTATTGGGCTTGGCGCATTCAGGTATAACGATATTGCCGGATATGGCTTTGCAGCTGTTGGGATAGGCTTTTTTGCCATTGCCTGGGTATTCAGCTCTCTTAAAGGACGAGTGTAACCACAAACTAAAAACAATAAACATTTAAAAAATGTCAGACGATAAGAAAGTAATATTTTCAATGTCCCGTGTAAATAAAACTTACCCGGGTGCACAAAAACCTGTTTTAAAAGATATTTACCTGAGTTTTTTCTACGGTGCCAAAATTGGTATCCTTGGTCTTAACGGATCGGGTAAATCATCACTATTAAAGATAATTGCAGGTGTTGATAAAAACTATCAGGGTGATGTAGTATTTTCTCCGGGATATACAGTAGGTTATCTTGAGCAGGAACCGCTTCTTGATGAAAATAAAACCGTTATTGAAATCGTTCGTGAAGGTGTTGCCGAGACTGTAGCACTTCTTGATGAATTCAACAAAATAAATGATAGTTTTGGTGATCCTGAGGTTTATGAAGATGCAGATAAAATGCAAAAGCTTATGGATCGTCAGGCAGAACTTCAGGATAAAATTGACGCTGCCGGAGCTTGGGAACTTGATACCAAGCTTGAAATCGCAATGGATGCGCTACGTACTCCGGAAGCTGATACTCCAATCAAAGTACTTTCGGGTGGTGAAAAGAGACGTGTGGCACTTTGCCGTCTGCTTTTACAACAACCTGACGTACTATTGCTGGATGAGCCTACCAACCACCTTGATGCGGAGAGCGTACTGTGGTTAGAGCAGCATTTAGCGCAATATGCAGGTACTGTAATTGCTGTAACGCACGACCGTTATTTCCTTGATAATGTTGCAG
>QFQM01000452.1 GCA_003243255.1 Flavobacterium psychrophilum
TGGGTATAATGGTCCGCATTCCGGCACGCACAACTGCGATGAAGAATGGCCGGGTGAAGGTTGCCCGCGTGATTCAAAAGGAGGTTGCTCACTGGCCATCCATGCCGAGCAGAATGCCATACTCTACGCGGTAAAGAACAAGACCTCCGTAGAAGGAGCGGACTTATATGTTACGTTGTCGCCCTGCCTTGCCTGTGCGCGCATCATCTACAGTATGGGCATCAAAAAAGTAATCTATCTTCATTCTTATGCGGAATACAAAGGCTTAGCCAATGATGAAGGCGTTGATTTTCTGAATAAGTTCGGAGTAGAGTGTGTGAAGTATGACGGGGATCTGAGTCAGGTGGCGCATACCATTCACTAGGGGGCTGAAACAGCTATAAAATAAAACCCGAAGTACTTGTCGTGCTTCGGGTTTTGTATTTTGTAACGGAATAGTGGAATTAACCTTTTACTACTTTCTCCAGGTCGATCACGAATTTGGCGGTAACTCCTTTCGTCTTCTTCGACATCTCCGCTTTAAATACTTCGATGGCGCGTTCGCCCATTTCGTAGAGACCTACCGGGTTCTTATCATGGCTATAGCTGCCCAGGCACCATTCAATATCTGACTGAAGCTGTGGTTCAATGTTAAGGGCTTTCAATTTAGCCAGTGCATCCATGCATACTTTTTCAATAGCATCTGTAACAGACACCGTTTTGCTTGCTGCGGCCTTCTTGGGCGCTGCTGCTTTTACTGTTTCGCTTGTTTTTTTTGCGGGTGCTTTTGCCATAGATTTTTGTGATTGGTGTACAAAAGTAACTAAGCTTCTTACCCGCAAACAAGTATCTGAAACACAAAATTTTACGCAACCGTTACAAATGGTGATGACAGGGTGATCGTAACGATGGTCTGAGGCGGTTTAGAGTAAATTAATACACATCTGCTGCTTGGCGCCAGGAGAGGATAAGTAGGAAGGCATAAAGCCGATTACTTCCCTATTAATGAAACGGTACCGGCTTCCGCTGTATTGATAATAGAATGTACGATCGCTGCTAACAGATGATCACATGAATACGGTGGGTATTATCCGTACTGCGTTTTACTGGTGAATGATTCTCTTCAAATGAAGGATATTCATTCTTTTTTCCGTTTAGCAGAGTAACCTGACTTGATGGGGCACTGACATCGCAAATAAATGAAGCAATCATCCTGTTTACTCTCTGACACTTCCTGCTACAGAGCGTAAAGTGATCAGCGATCATGAAAGGTGCGTGGATGCGCGTATAAGATAAAGGATCGACACACGCCGCTGAGGTTACGAACAAGCAATCTGTTGAAAGAGGCAAGCGGTGATTAGGTACTGATGTGAATCCTACTCCTGTTGGATTGATCCAAACAAATAAAAACGGATGATGAATTGATAGGATGAAAAAGAAAACCATCATAAAAGAAAAAGGGAAGTAATCCTGGATTACTTCCCTTTGTAAAGCATTAGGTAAACCTAATTACTTTTTCTTCTTAGCAGCCTTCTTAACTTTCTTAGCTACTTTCTTTGTAGCCTTCTTAGCTGCTTTCTTAGCGGGTTTCTTTGCCATAGCGTTTTATTTTTTAATGTAAAACATGGACGAAAGGTATAACAAAAAATTAACTCACAAAAATTTTGATGGAAAAATTTTATAATGTCGATAAAACATCAGTAGTGATTTTTTATAAATGCATTGATTATTCATCATCATTGACATCATCAGATGATGTTCACTTCAGTAGTAAGATCGATGTTGAATTTTTCTTTTACAGATGATTTTACATTCAATGACAAGGCAAGAATAGCTTCACCTTTTGCATCACCATAGTTGACAAGTACTAATGCTTGTTGTGAATGAACACCCACCTCGTTTATTCTTTTTCCTTTCCAGTTACATTGTTCAATCAGCCATCCGGAAGGTACTTTAATCATTTGATTTTCAGAAGGATATCCAGGTATAGAAGGATAACGTTCTTTCAATTCATTGTAGTGTTGCCATGGAATGGTGGGGTTCTTGAAGAAGCTTCCTGCATTACCTATTTGTGCCGGATCAGGTAGTTTACTCTTCCGAATATGGATCACGGCATCACTGATGGATTGTATCGTTGGATGTGTTACATTCATCATCTTCAGTGTATCATTTATTGCACCATAGTTGATGTTCAATACATGATTTCTTTTTGTGAGAGTTAAAGTAACACTTGAGATAAAATATTTTTCTTTCAGTTCCTGTTTAAAGACACTTTCACGATAACCGAAGTGACATTCTTCATTAGTGAAAGAGCGATGTGAACCATTTATCTTATCAATAGCATCTACTTTTTTCACTACTTCTTTCATCTCTACACCATAAGCACCTATGTTTTGCATGGGTGCAGCACCTGTTGTACCCGGTATTAAGGATAGATTTTCTATACCTCCGTAGTTGTTTTGCACACAATACATCAC
>QFQM01000453.1 GCA_003243255.1 Flavobacterium psychrophilum
CTCCTTATTTCTTCAACTGTTCTACCTTCAACTTTTTGGGTATCGATATAGTGTCTTGCCTGTTCTGCAATCGTCACATATCCCCGTTTTGCCAGCAGTTCCACCACGGTAGTTTTTCCAGTGCATGGCCCTCCTGTAATTACATACCAGTTTGTTTTTATTTCTTTATGGTTGATGACATCCATTTTTTGTACTATTTTGATGGTTCGCAGAGCATACGGCACTCATTAACGATTGACCTGATCTTCGCAGCAGATAGTCCCGACTTCTCTAATATTTCGCTACGTTGCAACAGGGACTTACAGAGAATAACATCATTTGCCAATAAGAATTTTTTGTCTCTTTCAGTTAAGGTAACCAGGCAGGTAACCGGATAAAGACCGGCGCGATCTATAAGATCTTTAAAGCCTTTGCCCCTTGGAAAATCCCACCCAAGCAATTGCATTTGCATGCAGTTGCCATATTGTATCGCATCCTCGGAAAAGCGTCCGTTTGTCACTATCCAGCTTTGATGAAACTGGGGGCCGTGACAACCACTATCCTGCCATTTTTTTTCCGCATCAAGAAATCTTGATTGAATATAGAGTGGTATTTTGACATCGCTTACAAAGCCCTGGCGGTTATGGAACTTGCATTCCACCATGACATGGTGTTCCACTTTTGTAGCGATAACATCTATTTCATGCTTTACACAATGTCCCGGAACAATCACTCCTGTTTGGGTGCTGTATCCCATTGATTCCAAAATGGCTGCTGTAAGTTTTTCAAACGGGAAACCTGTAGGGCCGAGCGCCATCACCGCTTTTTTCAGGTTATAACGGGCGGAGACAGACTTTGACATTTTTTTCAGCCATTTGAAAGCAGTCCTGTAAATATCCTGCGTAGCCATTCCATCTTTGAGGATGTCCTGCACTTTTTGCAGCACAACCTCAATCTGTTCGGAAGTCGCTCCCGACCTGGACAATGATTGTCTCAATTTGTTACTGTCAAAAACCGCACGTTCGCCTGATGCTTTCGTAATGTATATTTCATTGATGGTATTTTGCATAACTATTTCCATTTTTATCTAAAGAGGTGTATCCCTTCTAAGGACTTACTTAACACGTTTTTCATTACCGAAAACTTCTTACCCATAATTGTAGGCTAAAACTTCATTCGTTGTATCCTTATGGCATTCAATATTGCAATCAGGGATACGCCCACATCAGCAAAAACAGCCTCCCACATAGTAGCCAGACCTCCAGCCCCTAAAATCAAAACGATACCTTTTACCACAAAGGCAAGGGTAATATTCTGCCAAACGATCTTTTTTGTTTTCTTGCCGATATTGATGGCTATTGGGATTTTGGATGGTCTGTCATCCTGGATGACAACATCTGCTGTTTCTATGGTCGCATCGCTCCCAAGTCCGCCCATTGCGATACCGACATCACTTAGTGCAACTACAGGGGCGTCGTTTACCCCGTCACCCACAAAGGCTACCGTTTCGTTCTTAGCTTTGATTTCCTTTACCCGGTTGACCTTATCTTCCGGCAACAGATCACCGAACGCATTGTCGATCCCCAGTTTATCGGCTACAAATTTCACGACCGAAGTTTTATCACCACTTAACATGGTCACCTTCACATTGAGCTTGTGAAGCAGGTCAATGGTCTGCTGCGAGTCTTCCTTGATACTATCGGCAATGGTAATATAGCCTACAAATTTTCCATCGCTGGCCACTGCGATAGTCGTATAGACTATGGTTGATGGATCAACATCGTAACTGATACCGAACTTATCCATCAATTTAAAATTTCCAACCAAAAGTTCCTTGCCATTTATTGTCGCTTTCAAACCATGTCCTGCTATCTCTTCCGTATTTTCGAGCTTAATAGAGCTGTCAATATCTCCCACGTATTCGTGTATAGCGGTTGCTACAGGGTGCGTACTCAGGCTCTCTATCGCATTAACAAGTTTCAATGTTTCATCCTTATTAAATTCGGGCTTGAACACTACTTCCTGTACCTTAAAAACTCCTTCAGTCATTGTACCGGTCTTATCCATTACGACATTTTGTATCGCAGCCATTGTATCCAGGAAGTTGCTTCCTTTAAAGAGAATACCATTGCGGCTGGCAGCTCCAATACCACCAAAATATCCCAGTGGAATGGAAATGACCAATGCACAAGGACAGGAAATCACAAGGAATATCAAAGCCCTGTACAGCCAGTCATTGAATACATAATTGTCTACAAAGAAGTAAGGAACAAGACATATTCCTATTGCCAGAACGACCACGATAGGGGTGTACACTTTCGCAAACTTCCTGATAAAAAGCTCCGTCGGGGCTTTTTGGGAGGTGGCGTTCTGTACCAGCTCCAGTATTTTACTAAGTTTACTATCTGTATAAGCGGTAGTTACCTTAACACGGGCTACTGTATTGAGATTGATCATTCCGGCAAGCACCGTTTCTC
>QFQM01000454.1 GCA_003243255.1 Flavobacterium psychrophilum
GTCCAGCCGATCACACCGAAGGCCGCGTGCATATCCACCACGCCCCGCGCCGCCGGCGCACGCCAGCCCGTGCGGGCCGCCAGCAGCACCAGGCCCAGCAGCGCCGTGGCCAGCAGCGCGAGCACGGCCAGGCCGATGCCGTCGCGCACGACCCGCAGGCCGCTCCCGCGCACGACGGCCACCAACGCCAGCGATGCGAAGAGCGCCACCGATCCTCCCAGCAACACGGCCGCCGGCACGGCCAACACATGCGACGAGGTCGCCAGCGTCGTCAGCAGCAAGGCCAGGCCAAGGTTGAACGTGACATGCAATGCCGGCACGAGGCGCGCGCAGGGCAACGGACTGCCCGCCGCGACGGGAAGGAACTGCACCAGGCTGCCCAGCATCGCGTTGCCCAGCAGGCCGAGCGCGAACACGTGCACCAACACGAGCGTCGCCGGCGTCCACCGCGACAGCAGTGCGGCCTCGCTGTGCCAGGCCAACCCGCCGCCCGCCACGACGCCCCACGCCAACGCGGTGGCCAGGAAGCGCATCGGCACCGACGGCGGTGGCACCTGCGCGAACGCGAGTCCGCTCATGCGGCCTGCGGGGGCTCCAGCGCGTGCCGGTCGGCGACGTGGCAGATCGCGATGCACGCACTGCCCGCGTCGGCATCGCGTACCCGATAGGCGAATCCCCACTGGTCCAGGATCGGCAGCAACGGCGCCGGATACAGCGGCGTCAGCGCCACCAGCCGCTCGCCGCGCTGCAACGTGCGCAGGCAGTCGAGGATGCGCTCCATCGGCTCGGGGGCCGCGAGCGTGCGCAGGTCCAGGCGCAACAGGGTCAGGGCATGCGCCATGCGTCGGGCTCCTCGGCCGCGCGCGCCGGTGTGCAGTCCATCGAGACGCCCGCAGCATCGAGCGATTCGCGCACGCAGCAGGCGCACGCGGCGAACGCCTCGGGCAGCCATTCGGTATCGAACGCGGTCTCCATGCTCGTCAGCCTCCCAGCCACAGCAGCCAGCCCCACGGGTCGTGCGCGCGCGCGATGCCGTACACCTGCAGGAAGCACAGCAGCGCAGCGGCGACCAGCACGGCGCGTGCGCCGTTGCTGCGCGCAGGACGGAAGGCCGCGATGCCGATCGCGACATATGCGACGAGGAACACGAGCTTCGCCAGCAGCCAGCCGTTGGCGAACAGGCCCGCCGGCAGGATCGTCAGCAGCATCATCGCGCCGGTCAGCAACACGGTGTCGATGCTGTAGCTCAGGTAGCGCACGGCCGCGGCGCGTGGCCAGCGCATGCCGGCGAGCAGGGCGAGCGCGCGCAGCGCGAACAGCGTGCCGCTGCTCATCGCCGCGCCCATGTGGACCAGCTTGATGTCCGGGTAGAAGGCCATCATGGCGCTCATCCCGGCCGGCCGTCCGCGCGCGGGCGCAGGTAGATGCCGCCGATCCTTGACACCCATGGCGCCAACGCGACCAGCCAACCCATCGCCGCTGCGGCCTGCCACGCCATCGCATCCGGCGCGAGGTCGGCGACGATGCGCATCACCGCGACGATTTGGATCGCGACGAAGGCGAACCACGCCACCTTCGGCATCACCAGCGGGCGTCCCGAATGGCCCTGCGTCACCCGCGTGACCATCGCCACCAACAGGCTGCCGAAGAAGCCGATGAACATCGCATGCATCGGTGCGCGACCCAGCACGAAGTCATCCGTCGCGAGGAACGTCACGCTCTGCACCACGTACAGCAGGAAGGTGATCGGCAACCATGCGGTGCCGATGAACAACACCGCCAGCAGCCCCGGCATGCGACCGCGCGGCCACCAGCGATGCACGGCCCACGCAGTCAGCACCAGCAGCGGCACGTCGGCCAGCCACAGCCACGCGTACGCGTGCATCAGTTCCAGCCCGAGGTGCGCCATCAGCAGCGCCCACACCGCGCCCAGCCACGGCAGCGAACGCCACGGCACGTAGCCCGGCACCACGTTGCCGGCGAAGAACGGGAACATGCGGTGCGCCACCGTCACGTACACCGGCAACAGCAGGCCGAAACCGCCGAGCTTGATGCTGGCGAACGCCCACGTCGGCGACGCGCCCAGCGCGAACGCGATGAACATCACCAGCCCCAGCCAGCCCAGCAGCAACCCGGCGAAGCAGGAGCGCGCATGCCAGGTCTTCGCCGTGTCGTCGGCCAGCAACCGGCCCAGCGTCAGCAGCGCAGCGCTCCAGCCGGCCAGCGCGATCCACAGGCCGACGGTCAGGCCCGCCTGCCAACCGGCGACGCCCAGCAACATCGCCAGCTGCCCGCCCATCAGGCCGAGCCCGACCGGCACGTAATGCCAGCGCTTCAGGTCGGCCATGCCCATCCAGCGCGGAAACACCGTCAGCAGGAAGCCGAAGATGAAACTCGGCAGCACCAGGTACTGCATCAGGAACGCATGCAGCCAGCCGGCGTAGATCGGCGTCTC
>QFQM01000455.1 GCA_003243255.1 Flavobacterium psychrophilum
ATACATTGTTCATGGAAATGTAAATCCGGTTATGACGTTGTATCGCTTCTGAATTGGTTACCCGCGTAATTCGATGTTCGGTGAAGTAAAAAATAAGTACATCATTTTCCCATTCATAATGATATTCCTTATGGTATTTAAGTAAATACTCATTGTATTCTTTCTCTTTTTCAGATAGCGTATATCGTTTTCTGTCCTTTTGCCATTCGTAGGGCTTCAGATCATTTGCCGATGCAAACAGGCTGATTGTGCAGATAAGTAGGGTAAGTTGTAATTTCATTTACTTTTTTTCAAAAGGATCGTTTCTTTATATGCTTTACTCAAATTGCGGATCGATTCATTCCAATCACTAAATGATTCAGGTGTTAACATCAGGAAATGCTTACTTATCTTGCGGTAGAGAATAACTGAATTTCCATTGATGGAATAGCTGATTTTATAGTCAATGTTTTTGCCTTCGGATGTCATGCCGGATGGTAGGTGGTCTACAGAATACCCTTCAGGAATAGTGAATACGTAGACATCATCATAGCTCATTTGGTGTGAATTTTCTATTGGTAATTTTCTTCCGGCCGGGATGAAGTTGTTGAATAGTGGCTTGGATAGATTCAGATTAATGTATAACTCATTGTCAACCGAGTTTACATAGTCACCTATGCGAAACTGATAATCGATGGCCAGGGGTATGTCTTTTTCATGAAGATGTGAAATAAAGTAAGCGTCAAGGTAAAATTTATTATTTCCTTTTTTTAGGTAGCTCACAATATTGTCTTTCTTTGATTCTTCTATTGTTTTATCGAGTGCATAACTTGCATTTACTTTCTCGTATCCTGTAAATCGTGCTACACCTTTGCCAACGAGTAATTTGTTTTCTATATGAACCTGTACCGAATCTTTCCGCAGGTTTTGTGACGAAGCAATTCCTGGAACAACGTGCACCTCATACCCGAAAGGCAATGCAATTAATGCTTCCTTTTCCTGGATCATTGAACTTGGTAGTCCTAACCGGGTATAATTACCAGTAGCATCGAGGAAATAGTACTTTTTTTGCTCATCAATGTAAGTCGCAATCATGTGATTATCGACAAGGGGAGTGGGGAGCGTAGAATATTTATAGGGTAAATTTCGGGTCCCAATCCAGGTGTAATACGATTTTACCCCTGCCACTTTTAGCATACCGACTATCAAGCTGGCCATGTCTTTACAATCGCCATACCGCTTTTCAAAAATATAGTTTGGTGTATGAGGAATGAGACCTCTCATCCCATCTTCAAATGCAATGTACCGGATGTGATCCTGCACCCAGTAAAATACTTTTTTTACAATGTCGATTTCCTTATCTGATGGATTTACCAATGCATGAACCACTGAATCCAATTCAGACGAAGGAGTTTCATCCAACCCACTCACCGTAAGCTGATAACTTTTGTAGAGATCGTCTACGTCAGAAAGTAGTTTACGGGATCCATTCTTGGTAGGATACGACTTGATGTAATAAGCAATGTGCGGAAGATAGTAATTGGGTGCCGGGCTATCTTCTTCGCCATTGGGAGAACGGAAGTTTTCGGCATTCCATTCATAATAAGTGTACGAACCTTTTGTGTACTGACTGAATTTAATTGATTGGTTGGGGTCGTTAAAGATTTCATGAGCGATTACAATTCCTTTCCCTACTTTAATGGTAAATGTACTTTTCGCCATTGGTAGAAAACTTGAAAAGAAATAGCTGGGCAGAAATTTCGGATCTCTGTAAACTTCTTTATAGCTCCATGATACATGGTTGCCTTCTTTACATCCTGGTATAGAGATAGGATAAAAATAGGAGTCATCATAAAAGACGGAGTGATCATCTTCCCTTTTTTTGGTCACCGCCGGCATCTTTATTTCTTTCGATCTTCCTTTTTCAGTGACTGTTGCTTTTACTTCCAGATTTTCTATTTCCTGAAAATACGATCCATATACCCGCCACCCAGGAGGTGTGGGTTGATCCTTTAAAAAAACAATGGTTTCGTTGAGCAGTGCTTCACAGCGAAGAGAATCTCCTTCCATAGAAAGAGTGACTTGTTTTGATCGTTCAGTATATACTCCGATATCATCTGGGTAGGTCGCTTTGTATTTTTGAATAGCTTCAACGGATTGACTCCAGCCATGTGCGGATACACAAACCGAAATGAGAATTATGAAGTTTTTCATTGGAATTTTAATCTACTGGAATACCACTCCTGAATAATTGTGAGCCCGTATTTTTTCCGTTAGAGAAGTACTCCACCTTTCCATTAAGTTCTCCTCCCAGGTAGGGTTCTTTTCTTGAAAGATTTCCATTGCTATCATAATACTCCCAGGTGCCAGTAGCGAGATCGTCTTTAAAGGTTCCTTTTTCTTTTAGCTTTCCATCCGGATAGTATTCTATACTTTCACCTTCGTTTATTCCATTTTTGTAGTGC
>QFQM01000456.1 GCA_003243255.1 Flavobacterium psychrophilum
ATTGAATTGGAGAGGAATCTAAAACTCTATGCTTGGAGCCTGTGACTTGATTAGTTGGGTTTTCCCAGTAGTTACCAGAATAATTATAAGCGTTCCCTAAGCCCAAATTCGTTATAAAAGAATAATCATCATAGTAATTAATGGCTAATACATCATTTGTCGTCACTGTCGGAAAGGTTTGATCCAAACTATATCCAACAACTCCACTGGTTATTGCACTCTCAAATCGACTTGTAGATTGCATTGCTGCATTTGCCAATGTTTGCTGACTTGAGTTAGATGTAATCTCACCCTGAATAATTTCACGATTTAGAGCATCATACTTGGTGAACGACCACTTACCTCTTAATTTTTGGGTACCACTCCGTGACAATATAAGGCGGTGCCAATTATCGTACACCATATCCACTGGTTGTGTGCCTGGAAGTTTTTTATAAATTAGTCTCCCTTTTTCATCATAACGATACTCAAATGCA
The DNA here is from genome assembly GCA_003243255.1 of Flavobacterium psychrophilum. The sequence continues at coordinate 477 of QFQM01000456.1, forward strand.
TATTTATCTAATATCACGCGTTTCTCGGAATTTGTTGCGGAGAGATACGCGGATAATTGCGTCTGAAATTCGGGCTGAAGAACAAATCGTAATCGATCAAAATCGTCGAATACATATGTCGTAATTGCCCAGTCGTTATTGTTGTTAATCTGAGGAGATGCCGTGGAATATTGCACTTGCTTAACTACAGCTTTTCCATGCATATTAATATATTCTCTCATCTGATTTCCATTTTCATCCGTTACACTGTTTACGTAAAGAGATTGTGATGGAGCATTTCCCGATGTTATCAGAACATATTCTGTTTGAGCGCTTAAAACCAGTTCAGACAATTGCCAAATAGGAATAATTTCTTCTCCTGCTGAAATTCCATTCTTGTTTAAGACGTACTCATGTCTTACAGTTACATCAGTTGCCTTCCAATTGGCTCCTGCCTGTGCTCTTGAAATTGGGCGATTTAATGGAGAAGATTCATAGCCAATCTGAACGAAAGGCGAATCATCTGTTTTTACTTTTTCTCTATACTCCCCTAGTTGAGGACTATAAAAATTAATAAGGTCTCCTAATGCATTTGTCTTGTACAGGCCATTTGATGATAATGATGTGTAGGGCTCGAATTGCTTATCTTTTCTTCCTGCCTCATCGTATGTGTTAAATGCCACAACATCGTTTGATGAAAAACTCCCTTTTACGTCAATCATTTGAATTGGTCGACCAAGACCATCCATATACTGATAGGTAATCTTCTTTTGATTTGTAAAAGACGTATTAATTGGGTCTGGAGTTAACATTTCCTCTTCCTTGATGAAATTCTCATTAGACTCCGAAGGATTTAAATATTGCTCGGCCTGAAAAATGGTTTGCATAAACACAATTGAATTACAAGATCCCTCATACGCATTTACAGAATAAGTTCCTGATAAAACAGGAACAGGCCAGAGCAATGAAGAACCTGTTCCGGCTTTTTCTGAGCCAGCAACATCAATATTATTTCTTCTTAGCTTATAGTTAACTCCTGTTTGCGAAGAGCTAAGTTTAAATTGGTCTAGCGAAGTTGAAGCGCCACTTTCTCTTGTAAAATCTGCGGTAGAAATTATTAACCCAGTTTTTGTCACAACAATTGGGCTGCTCTCAATAAAAATTCCAGGGAAGGCAGGATCTGTTATTATCCATTTATATTTCCCTTGAAACTCCTGGCTAGCATTACTTATTTGAAAGTAAAATTTTGTCGGATCTTCAGACAGTGAAGTTACATCTGTCCAACTTGTGCCATTTTCTTTCTGCCATACAATAGAGGCATTGGCAGCCCTATTTCTTGAGGAAAGCTTTAATAAACAGGAATACTCTGCTGTCACAATATCCTGTATTGATCTCTGGGGAGTCAGTGTAACGTTCGGACTGATTGTCTTCAGAGGAGTGAGCTGGGAAAAATCGAGCAGGTTGTTACTAATGTCAACTCCGGCCGTTGTTGTGCCTGTAAAAGATGATACCACACTGATTAAGTTATTATTCAGGGTTAGTTTTTTCAGAGATGGCAATGTTTGGAAATTAATAGTACCAACACTTGTAAATCGATTACTATCAAGCGTGATATACCGTAAGTTACTCAATGAGCTAAGCCATGTTGGAACTTTACCCGTAAGTTGATTTTTATTTAGTGATAATCGTGCAAGACTGGATAGTTGTTGCATTGAACTTGGAATCGAATCGGTTAACTGATTATGATCTAACCAGATGGAATCCAGTTTGCTCATGTTAGAAAATACGTTCGGAATCTTTCCATTCAATTTATTTTTGTTCAGCGCTACCCACTCCAGATTAACAAGATTACCGATAGTGGACGGAATCGATTCCTCCAACCGGTTACTTTGGAGGTTCAGTGTTTGAAGCTTGGTAAGATTACCAATAGAAGATGGGATTGGACCGGTGAAATCCGATTCATTAAACCATAACTCAGTTAGATTTGT
>QFQM01000457.1 GCA_003243255.1 Flavobacterium psychrophilum
CATCTTTCCGCCGGATTTCACTCATGGAGTGATATTACGGATAAAGCGATGCGACTTTTTTCTCCAGGGCCTCACCCCTCAGATTTTTGGCAATGATGGTTCCGGTTGGATCCAGCAGAAGACTTGAAGGAATCCCATCAATTCCATATTGGACAGCAGCAGCGTTGGACCATCCTTTTAAATCACCAACATGCAACCATTGCTGCATTTGATCCTTGTGTACAGCCCTCAGCCACTTTGCCCGGTCGTCATCTAAGGAAACGGACAGTATGGTGAAACCTTTGTGCTTAAACCGGTTGAAAATCCTGACCAGATTTGGATTCTCCTGCCGACAGGGTGAACACCAGCTTGCCCAGAAATCTACAAGGACAAAGTTATTCCGCAATGACGAGAGTTTAATAACCCTTCCTGTTGAATCCGGTTGCTCGAAATCCGGGGCGACGCTTCCTATCGAAAGACTCTTTTTCCTGTCAATAAGTTTTCTGAAATACTGCACTTGTTTATGATTACCAATGCTGCTTTTTTCAAAGCCTTGTAGCATGGAATCTGCCTGGCGCAGATCATCATCATCCAGAAAGTAAACAAGATTATTTACTGCAGTCACAGAGACGGGGTATTTATTTATAAAGCGTTTTACAGCGGCTTTAAAGGAAACGCTCAACTCCTTTTTTTCTCTTTCCATGCGTGCCAGCGCGGTCGTGTCGCCGGCTTTACTGGCCGAATCATAGGCTGCTTCGATAGCATTGAAGCGCTCCTGGTTGGCGAAATAGCCCGTAAAGGGAATAAATTCCTCGTGGATATCGTTTTCTTTTGAACCTTCCACTTTCGCTGTCCAGAGTGAATCTACAGAACCTTCTACGGTAATTGAATCGTTCTCCAGAATCAGGTCCACGATTCCCTGTACATCCTGCACGCTCAATGCATAATAGCTCGGCTCGGTTAAGGTGCCTTTAAACAAAAAGTGACCGCTCGCATCGGCCACTACAGAATCGCGTGGATGACTTTCGTTATAAAATGCCTTATCCGTAAGGAAGACAAGTTTTCCTGCGGCACCTTTAATGATACCTCCTACTGTATAGTTCTTAACTTCGACCTTATTATCAGCCGAATCGCAGGAATATATACAAGACAAGCCGATTATTAGGGAAAAGACAGAAGGGATAAAAAAGGATGTAGCGTGCCGCATATCTTTTTCGTTAAGATAGATAGCCTACCGGTCCATCTTTTAAAGGCTGCTTGCTTTAACTTATTTTTAAGTGTGGCGACCGTTTCGTCACGATTTGAGGAACTATCCGTTTATGGATTGTTGTTTAACGAAAACAACGTGATTTTTTGCAGAGCTCATCTATAACGAACATCAACCGTTATACATTTCCAATCGCCCCACCACCTTAGGTGGCAAAGCGAGACTGATGGGCAGATTTTTATTATCAAACCTATTCACCTAGGGGCCGGATTTCTCTTCTTTTTATAAAGTATTGAGAAAAGTTTTCCCGTTGAAATCCGGAAAAGTCTGGGTAATCGAATGTAGATTTTTTGATGCTTGTCGAGAAGGAGAAAAAACAAAAAAGCCCGCAATCACTGCGATTGCGGGCTTTTGATAGATTTGAGTAAGATACCTTGCGGACTGGACGGGGCCACACTCGAACCCCTGGTTAGATTTCTTACATTTCTGGATACGCTAAAATTCGCCTAAATGATTGATTAATAGATTAGAAAGTAATCGGAAAACAATGGCTATTCAATTACACCCGTTCTTGTTCAAATATGCCGATTAATCAAATCTTCCGCCCAGTGGGTGTCATCTCTAATTTCTGTACTGTCAGGGGCTAGCAAAAGATTTTTAGGTAATGACGAATCTTTTTCCCTTTCAAAAAATAATATTGTTTCTGCCCAATCCGAACCGTCTATTTTGGGCCGTAGCTGGAAAGCATTAAAAAAGACAGCTTTGATATTTTTAGAACCGAAATTAAAACGCTGAATAACCTGGTTGATTTTTTCTTGCCGCCTAAATTCAACAAGGGGGCCAGTCACAGTTTCATACCCGATGTGTATAATACCATCTCCCTCTTCAGGGATCTGGTTTAATGCCTTACTTAACATTTTATTGATTTCCTTCGCTTTTTTGTCAATTGATGCAGGTGCGATACACTCCCATTTAGCGATATAAGCTTGATAGACACCACCATAAAATTGATTTAGCACAAAGAGCCTGTTTTCGGGATTGATGAATTCAATTTGACTAGGGTTGAGTAGTTGGGTATAATTGCCATGAAGTTCGTAGTTGCCGGTAAGCAATTCGATCATTTGCGGAGAAGTCGGCCGTGTCGGACTTGCTTCTAGAATAGAATTTATATGTACAAGATCGAGTGGAACTGCTTTAAAATCAAGATATGGGTGTGTGAGAATTTGCCCACTCCTGATCA
>QFQM01000458.1 GCA_003243255.1 Flavobacterium psychrophilum
CTGGCATCACCTACTGCGGTAACTTCGTCAACAAGGTAATAGTCGAATTTAAACGCCATGCTTAAGCCAAATCCAAGCCGCGAGCGCATGCCTGAAGAATATGTTTTAATTGGCATGTCGAAATATTTCCCAATCTCGGCAAACGCCTCTACAAATTCTACCTTTTCCCTTATTTCATCTTTTCTTGCATAAAGCCTTGAAACAAACTTAACATTCTCTCGGCCAGTAAGACTTCCTTGAAATCCACCAGCAAGACCTACAGGCCATGAAATGGTTTTATTTGTAAGTATTCTTCCGCTATCTGGTCTATCAATGCCACCAATCATTCGCAGAAGTGTTGATTTTCCTGCCCCATTTCTACCAATTAATGCCACACTTTTATCTGATGGTAATTCTACGCTAAGGTTTTTAAAAACATAATGTTTCCCCTTGGGCGTTTTATATGACTTTGTAAGGTTCTCTATACGTATCATGATGTCAACATGGCCTCTTCACGTGTACGATAAAGTGCCAGCCCCAAAAATAGTGATATCAATGCGCATATAATGAGATAGTTTAAATCCACACCTTCGCTCACATAACCTGCAACAACAGACTCCCGACTTAGTTCAACCACATGAACAATTGGATTCCACAACAAATATGGCCAATATTCTTTTGGCACTGCATGTAGCGGGAACATAATACAAGAGATAAAGTAAAGTGGTTTGATTAATATAGGCAATAACTTCTCAGACTCAGGAAATGATTTTCCTATTACCATAAATATTAACCCAAGCCCAAAAGAGAATATAACTAACAAACTCCAGGTAAGAATCAAGTTTATAATGTTTGTTATTGCAAATACTTCCCCAACCAATCCAACAATAGTCATTAGAACAATATAAACACCGCTGTAAATTAGCGTTTCAAGTAATGCTCTAGCAATTATCGTATCTATCGGCTTTACTGGACGGTAATTAAAAAGGCCTTGATTTGCTTCAATAGCCCCGATTGATCTCGTGGCAATACTACTAAACAGGAAGAATGGTATTAACCCATTCAGTAAAAAAACTGGAAATGATATATCAGGCATCGTTTTGTGCATGATAAATCCGAATATCGCGATCAAAACCAACAAATGCGCCGCAGGCTCCAGTATCGCCCAGAAGTACCCTAAACGGTACTTGCCAAAGCGCGTCTTAATCTCGCGCAGGAACAGGGCTTTCACAGCCGCTTGTTGAACTTCTAAACCACTTCTGGCCATTGGTGATGTAACCTTGATGTCATGAGGCACGCTACCGCCCCTGGCTCTAGCTACCAGAATGCGTGGGCGTACTATATGAGGCAAGCTGTATAATTAGCTTGCTAATAGTTTTATCTGGCGATAGCTCGCCTTTTGGGGCATGAAATTGTTTGTAGGAAGGTAAAGAAGAAAAATGTAAAAATTGTGGGTATCTTCCTGATGCAAACTTCCTGAAACTCCTAATCGGCTATAAATGTAGCGGGCTATCAACGCAAATCCTATAAGTTAAAATCTATCAATATGGAGATATTAATTTATATGGTCTATTGCCACAATTGCCTTTTACGCCATCATTTAAAATGTCGCTATATCAGCCGGTTAGATACGCATCGTATTGTTCAGTTTGAATGCAGGTCTACCATCTATTAATGCTGCTTGTATTATTTATATGCGAAATACCTTGTATCATTCCTTCTTTATTTTTTCAATGTGGACGCTTTTATACTCCAAAAACAGGTAGTACTCAGGATCGAAGATAAATTCCGGTAACATGTTATTTTCAAGGACAATTAGCCGAATTATTCAACGATTTGGGTTTATATTTCTCTTTTTTGAAATCTCCAGAACAACTTCCATTCATTAATATCAATGATGCTTTATGGCAGGATTCACTACTATAACCCTCTCATCACCAACGAGTCATCCAATTCATGATAAATTTGCACAAGCTTCTCAAGCGTTGTTCTGTTCAGCCCGCTGGGGTTTGAGAGTACCCAAACTAGCGTCGCATCAATGGTGAAATTTTGCTTGCCCGATGGAGCCCCACGTACACTGAATGCCTGCTCGAAGGCATTCTTGCCTAAAATGGCAAGTGCCGCAGGTTGATAGTCTTCCATTTTTTTAACCAGCTCTCGCCCACCTGAACGTAATTCATGCAATCCGACCTCATTAGCCTGTACCGTCGGGTGTTCAACCAGCATCGTTATGCCGCGCGGGTATCCAATAAATGACGCTCTTCATCAGGACGCAATAACCGGTCAGTAAAGCCCGCCTGGTGAATGACTTTCCAGAACCGGTATCCCGGATGTGCAAAGAGGAAACCAGTGTGTGCAGAAGACTTGCTGACCTGCTCCCCGTTGATTAATACACACCGATGTTAGTAATGTCTTCATAAGCCACATGAGGACATCCCCATGAAGAA
>QFQM01000082.1 GCA_003243255.1 Flavobacterium psychrophilum
CTAACGCTGGTTCTGATTCTTGTATAAGCAGCAAGAAGTCTTTCTTCGATCATTCCCTGGTACTCAACAGATTTTTCTGAAAGGAAAGTTTCTTCTTTCTGAGTTTCAGCCATGATGGCATCAAGTTCAGATTTTTTGTGGTTAAGGTGAGATGATTTAGCTTCAAGCCTTTCAGAAGACTGTGCGATAGTCTCTTTTTTGTGCTCGATAGAAGCTTTCATTTCCCTGATATGTTTTTCAGCAAGTTGTATTTCAAGTTCCTGGAACTCTACCTCTTTAGTAAGAGAGTTGAATTCGCGGTTGTTGCGAACGTTCTTTTGCTGTTCAGTATATTTTTTGATGGCAGCTTTATGATCTTCGATAGCTGATTTTTTATCTTTAATCTGCTCTTCGATAGACTCAAGGTCAGTTTTAAGCTTTTCAAGTCTTGTGCTTAATCCGGCAACTTCGTCTTCAAGATCTTCCACTTCTAAAGGAAGTTCTCCTCTTACGTTCCTGATTTCATCAATTCTTGAATCAATTAACTGTAAATCATAAAGTGCTCTTAATTTGTCTTCAACACTTAGTTCCTTGATATTCGCCATATTTATAAGTACTTAACTGGATTTGTATTTTCTTCCGATAAAATGAATGCAAAATTAGGGATTTTTTTCGTAAGATAACCAACTATATAATTTTTTGTTTAGCAGCAAACATAATTTGTTTACAGATACTTTACCGGATTAGTGTCTGTCTCGGTAATAAGTACTTTTATATTAACTTTTTTGCTTAAATACTCAGCTATATAATCCTGAGTATAGCGTTCGCTTTCAAAATGTCCAATGTCTGCCAAAAGCAATTTTCCTTCGGCCTCATAGAATTGGTGGTATTTAAGGTCGGCAGTAAGAAAAGCATCAGCACCAGAAGCAATGGCGTTTTTTATGGCAAAACTTCCTGAGCCGCCCAATACTGCTATTTTTTTGACCTGTTTTCCGGTAAATGCACTATGCCTGATACCGTTGGCCTGCATTTTATTTTTCACAAAATTCAGGAATGCCTTTTCTTCCATGGGCTCGGTGAATTCACCGGTCATGCCAAGGCCAATATTTTGGTGTGTATTGTTAAGGCTGTAAATTTCATAGGCAACTTCTTCATAAACATGGTTGCTGAAAAGAGCCTTCAGTATTTTCGATTCCAGGTGTTTCTCGAAAGTAACCTCGATTTTTATTTCGGTATTCTCCATGAACTCACCTCTGTTGCCTATCTCGGGATTACTGTTTTCATTACCCTGATAGGTGCCCAGTCCCTGAGAATTAAAGCTGCAGTTTTCGTAATTGCCAATATTTCCGGCACCGGCATCGAAAAGTGCGTTACGTAGCTTAGTGTGATTTTCGGGAATGGTGTAGGTAACCAATTTACGGATGTAGTTCTCTTTTGGGATAAGCACTTTGGTGTTGGTTAATCCCAGTGCATCGCAAAATATTTTATTTACGCCATACTGGTGATTATCAAGGGCAGTGTGTACGGCATATATGGCGATATCATTTTTTATAGCTTTTATGATGGCTCTTTCCACATAATTTTTTCCCGTAATTTTCTTTAAGCCTGAAAAAAGGATAGGGTGGAAGCAAACAACAAGATTGCAGTTTTTTTCGATAGCTTCATCAATAACATTTTCAAGGGCATCATGGCAAACCAGTATTCCGGTAGCTTTAGTTTCGGCATTGCCGGTAAGCAGACCTACATTGTCAAAATCTTCGGCATATGCCAGTGGTGCCATTTCCTCGAGTAGGGTAATGATGTTTTTTATTGTCATGATTACAATGTTTACACGCAAAAATAGTATTTCTTGTCCGATTTTTTTAAAATTGAAAAAACTTAAAATTGTACTTTTCTCAGTACTTGCTCTTGGACTTACAACTGTTTCTTGTGGAGATGATGACAGTTCTTCAGCAACTGGAGGAAATCTTGAAGGAAAATGGATTTATGCTAAAGAAGGTATGGCAGCTCAGGGACAAGAAATTCTTGAAGATCACGAGCACTATGCCGGATGCAACAAAGATTATCTTGAATTCCTTTCAAATGGAACAGCTAAAGATGTAAGCTATTACGGAAGCGACTGTTCTCAGGATGTTTATGAGTCAACATATGAAAAAAATGGTAATACATTAACTGTTACTGAAGATGGTCAAACAGTAACTGTTACTATTGAGAAATTAACAGGAAGCGAACTTAGAATCAGCACTAGTGAAAATTTAGGTGGTACTACTGTTAAGTATATCTCTACTTTTACAAAAGGTTAATCCATTCCGAAAAAATATGAAAGCGCCCTAATAGGGCGCTTTTTTTTATGGATCAAATTAAAGAAAAGGTTACTTATACATATATGATAATGTTTTTATGCTGAAAAAAGTATCTTTGTTGTAACAATTCCGCTAACTGCATGAAATTATTACGTAAGCTTTTATTTCCGTTTTCGTCAATCTACTTTTTGGTAACAGCCGTACGTAATGTTTTATATGATAGAGGCGTTTTTAAATCTTATACTTTTCCGATTCCTGTAATTGCAGTTGGTAATCTTAGTACCGGAGGTACAGGTAAAAGCCCTCAGACGGAATACCTTATAAGGTTACTTACAGATAAATACAATGTTGCTACCCTAAGTCGCGGATATAAAAGAAAGTCAGAAGGATTTGTACTTGCGGATAAAAATAGCAACGCAGAGATTCTTGGAGACGAGCCCTATCAGTTTTATAGTAAATTCCCCTCTGTACAGGTAGCTGTTGATGCTAACCGGAAGAATGGAATTGAGCAATTATTGAGTTTTTCTCCTCAGCCAGAAATTATTTTGCTTGATGATGCTTATCAGCACCGCAGGGTAAAAGCAGGATTTTATATTCTGCTTACTTCATTTGGTGATCTATATACTGATGATTATATCCTGCCGACCGGAAACTTACGTGAAAGCAGGAGTGGGGCCAACAGGGCCGATGTGATTGTTGTAACCAAATGTCCTCAGGATCTGTCGGAAGAAATGATGGGCAAAATCGTTAAAAAGCTTAAGCCAAATAAATCACAAAAGGTCTATTTTACTTGTATAGAATACGATAACACAGTATATTCGGAAAATTCTCATATCGATGTAAATAAAATAAAAGGTACTGACAAAGTTCTTGTGGCCGGCATAGCTAAGCCAAAACCCTTTTTTGAATATCTGAAAAATGGACAGGACGAGCTGATGGAATTTCCGGATCACCATGACTTCACCGATAAAGAACTAGCGGATTTAAACGAGAAAGCAAAACATAAATTAATCATCACTACCGAAAAAGACTTTATGAGGCTGAAAGGTAAATTGCCTTCAGACAGGCTTTATTATTTGCCTATTAAAAGCCGATTCTTAAAAAATAGTAATGATTTTGATAATACAATTTTAGATTATGTGGGAAAAAGTACAGCAAACAGCTAACTATATATCAGACAAAACAGGATTTACGCCACGTTATGGGGTTATTCTGGGGTCAGGCCTTGGTAGCTTTACCGATGAGATTGAAGTTCAGTTTACACTTAATTATGACGAGATACCTAATTTTCCGGTGTCAACTGTTGAAGGACATTCGGGTTGCCTTGTGTTTGGAAAAATAGGGCAAAATAATGTTGTTGCCATGAAAGGCCGTTTTCATTATTATGAAGGTTACAATATGGAAGAGGTTACTTTTCCTGTAAGGGTAATGAAAGCCTTAGGGGTAGAGAAGCTTATTGTGTCAAATGCTTCAGGAGGTGTTAACCCGTTCTATAAAGTGGGCGACATTGTTTTGATTTATGATCATATCAATTTCTTTCCGGAGCATCCGCTAAGGGGTAAAAATGACGAACGTTTTGGTCCGCGCTTTGTGAATATGCATGAGGCTTACAGCCGAAAAATGATTGCTAAGGCTAAAGAGATTGCTATTGCGCAGGGCATAGATGTTAAAGATGGAATCTATCTGGGCTTACAGGGGCCGACCTATGAAACCATGTCGGAATACCGGATGGTGAAAATATTAGGAGCCGATTGCGTTGGCATGTCTACTGTTCCGGAAGTTATAGTAGCAAGGCACATGAATATGGAGGTTTTCGGACTGTCTGTAATTACCGATATGGGTAATGAAGAAGGTATTGAAACCCTTAGCCATGATGAAGTGCTTCAGGCTGCTAAAATGGCGGAACCTAAAGTGAAAGCACTTATAAAAGAACTGATTATTAAGTATTAAAACTTTTGCCACGAATTACACTAATGAACACTAATTAATTGGTGAAATTTGTGCAATGCGTGGCATTATATTTTACTCCTCCAAAAACAGGATAAGGTCTATTATTCTCGAAGAGTAGCCTATTTCATTGTCGTACCACCCTACAACTTTTACCATCCTGTCAATTACAGATGTAAGGAGCGAGTCAAAAAGGCAGGAATGGCGGTTGCCTAAAATATCTACCGATACTATTGGGTCTTCTGTGTAGGCCAGTATTCCTTTAAGTTCATTTTCTGAAGCTTGCTTAAAGGCAGTATTTATTTCTTCAATACTTACTTCACGTTTTACATAACAGGTAATGTCAGTAAGTGAACCATCCGGTACCGGTACACGAATACCTCCACCACCAATTTTTCCAACAAATTCAGGAAATACTTTTGTTAGTGCTTTAGCAGCTCCGGTTGTTGTGGGCACTATAGATTGCGATGCGCCACGTGCCCTTCTCAGGTCTTTATGAGGTTGGTCGTGCAGGCTCTGGTCTGTTGTGTATGAGTGAACAGTTGTAATGTAAGCCTGCTCAATACCGCAAAGATCATTTATGATCTTCATCATCGGTGCAGCGTTGTTGGTAGTGCAGCTTGCGTTAGAGATAACCTTTTCTGTGCCGTCGAGGATATGTTCATTAACACCAAGGACGACTGTTTTAATCCTGTCGTCTTCAGGAGGTGCAGAAAGAATTACTTTCTTAGCTCCGCTTTCAAGGTGAACATTGGCATCTTCCAGCGTTTTGAATTTACCAGTCGATTCAATTACGATATCAATATCTAACGATTTCCAGTCCAGGTCGGCAGCATTCTTCTTGTTTAAAAAAGGATATGATTTTCCATCGATTATCAGGCTGTCCTGTGTGTGAGACACTTCATAAGGAAGTACGCCGTGAATACTGTCGTATTTTATCAGATGCGCCATAGTGCGGGCATCGGCAATATCGTTTATGGCTACCACCTCGATAGAAGGGTGGTTTATCAAAAGCCTGAAAAGGTTTCGGCCGATGCGGCCAAAACCGTTAATGGCAATTTTTGTTTTTTTTGACATTTTAGAGTCAACTGTTTGTTGTCATTTCGACGAAGGAGAAATCTCTTGTTGAGATTCTTCGACTTCGCTGCGCTGCGCTCAGAATGGCAGAGCGTCTGCCAACTGAATACAGCGACTGCCGACTGATTATAAAATGTGTTTTTGTGCTTTGTATGATGAACGTACCAATGCACCACTTTCAACGTGACGGAAACCAAGTTCTAGTCCGATTTGTTCGTATTTTGCAAATTGTTCAGGAGTAATGAACTCTTTTACAGGCAGGTGTTTTTTACTTGGCTGCAGGTACTGACCGATAGTCAATACATCAAGATTAACAGCGCGAAGGTCATGCATAGTCTGGATCACTTCTTCTTCTGTTTCGCCAAGCCCAAGCATAATGCCCGATTTTGTACGGTTAATTCCGTTATCTTTCAGGTAACGCAATACCTCAAGGCTGCGTTCGTATTTTGCCTGGATACGTACTTCACGGGTAAGTCTTTTCACGGTTTCCATGTTGTGCGAAACCACCTCAGGAGCTACCTCAATGATACGGTCTATATTTCTTTCGATACCCTGAAAATCAGGAATAAGTGTCTCAAGAGTAGTTGTAGGGTTCATCCTGCGGATACCCTTAACGGTTTCTGCCCAAATGATTGAGCCGCCATCTTTAAGGTCGTCACGGTCTACGCTGGTTACAACAGCGTGTTTAATGTTCATCAGTTTGATGGAACGTGCTACTTTTTCAGGCTCATCCCAGTCTACCGTTTCCGGGCGACCGGTCTTTACACCGCAAAAGCCGCATGAACGGGTACAGGTGTTTCCTAAAATCATAAAGGTTGCTGTTCCTTCTCCCCAGCATTCGCCCATGTTAGGGCAGCTTCCCGATGTACATATAGTGTGAAGCTTGTATTTATCTACAAGTCCGCGAAGTTCAGTATATTTTTTGCCTGTCGGTAATTTTACCCTAAGCCATTTTGGCTTTTGCGTAAGCAGTCCGTTTGAGGCGGTAGGTCTTACAGTATCTAAAACAGTTTCCATAGAAAAAACTTTGAAGGACAAAGATACTACTTATTTGCGAAAAAAGGGTGTAATACTATAATGTGAAGATTGTAAGAAAAAAGATATTGGATTATCAATAATTTTTGTATTTTAGTTTTATAAATTGCTATAAAACATTAAGTTATGAGGAAAATTATTTTTAGTGGCCTGCTTTTGGCGGCCATGGTTAGCTGTCAAAATGACGACGCTTCCACAACAAACAACTCTAATAGCGATCCGTCGCTTGTTGAGTTTACTTCGGTTGGTAAAGAAAATCTTTACGGTAACGGTGCAGAAGAAATTAACGAAAGCAACCTTGTTATTAATGACAATGCTGCCTGGCAGGATCTTTTAGGTCAAATGACAACAGTGAATGACTTGCCTTTTGGTTTCGGAGATCCGAATGTTGATTTTTCCCAATGGACAGTAATCGCTACGTTTGACAAAGTACAAATGTCAGGAGGTTTTGCTATTGATGTGGTTTCCGTTACAGAAGAAAACGGAGGAGTAGTTGTTGATGTTGAAAAAACAGGCGGAGGTTCTGGTGCTGAAGCAACAGTAATTACCCAGCCGTTTCACATCGTAAAAATTCCTAAAACGAATTTGCCGGTAACATTCGAATAAAAAATAAGCCCCATTTCAGGGGCTTTTGTTTTTTAGTTTATTTTCACGGTTATTGGCAGGCTGTAAGCTGTTCTTACTGCTTTTCCACCTTTCATGCCCGGTTTCCATTTGGCTTTAAGTGATTTCAGTACCCTTATCGCTTCCGTTCCCATACCATATCCCGGATCGCGGGTTGCTTTAATATTGCTAAGGGTTCCGTCAGGTTCGACAACAAAAGACACCAATACTCTTAAAGTAGATACATTTTCCACTTCCGGTGTGTCGAATCTTTTTGCAACATCTTTATAAAAGGCTTCTAATCCGCCCGGATATAAAGGGGCAACATCAACAAAGGTCTCGATCGTTCCTTCAGGATTCGTTCCGGGTCCGTTACCAGTACCTGTTCCTGGAGTTGGAGTGGTTGATGTTCCATCAATCTGACCTCCTTTAACTCCCTCAGTTGTAGTTTGGCCGGGATTTGTATTCAGTACATCATCTGTTGTAGGCAAATCAACAGGAGTAGGGTCTGATGTTGCTACCGGTGCAGTAAACGCTACTGTTGGCTGAGACGATGCGGCTCCACCTGAAGCAGGTTCCTGTGGCTGAGGTTTAGGAGCTTCAGGGATAACATACGGTTCTACTTCAATAGTTGTTGGTTCCGGTAATGTTAAACCTCCATCAACAACAATGGGGGCTGTTTTAAAATAATTTATTGCAGCCGGTATAGCAATTAAAGTTACAACTAATCCTATACCGGTTACCAATGCAAGCATGGTTGTTTTAGGATCTTGTTTACGTAGCTGATACGCTCCGTATTCCTGATTGCGGCCTTCAAATACAAGGTCGATCCATCCGTGTTCGAAAACGCTGATTTTTGACATAGCAGTGTGATTTTTGGTTGTTAATAATAGTATGTATACATACTAAAACGTTTTCGTTGTTTTTAATATTGTAGGAAATGGCATTATTATTCATAATGTAAATAATCGTTTCGCAGCAATAGGTTTTTTATATTTGTGATATGAAAAAGATTGTTTTTGCAATTATTATGCTGCTTTTTATTTCTGTTGTAACTGTAGCCCAGAATACTAAGCTGAAATTTAAGAAGGTTAATGATAACGTTTATACCTATACAAACTATCATTTATTTTCAGGTACGCCATTTCCGTCAAACAGCTCTTATCTGGTAACAGATGATGGCGTTGTGCTTTTTGATACCCCTTGGGATGAAACACAGTTTCAGCCACTGTTGGACAGCATCGAAAAGAGACATAGTAAAAAAGTGATATTGTGTATAGCAACCCACTTTCATGACGACAGTTCTGCCGGTTTGGAATATTACAGGGGTAAAGGCATTAAAACCTATACCTCAAAGTTTACGAAAGAATTAGCTGCTAAGCACGACGCAAAACAGGCAGAATACACTTTTGAAAAAGATACGGTGTTCATCGTTGGTGAGCAACGAATAGAAACCTTTTATCCTGGAGAGGGGCATAGTCATGATAATATAGTGATATGGCTGCCGAAGGATAAATTTCTTTTTGGAGGGTGTTTTCTGAAAAGTGTTGAAAACGATAATCTTGGGAATTTATCTGATGCGAATGTAAGTGCATGGGATGAATCGCTTCTAAGACTGATGGAAAAATTCCCTAAACCTGCCTATACTGAAACAGGACACTTTAAAGGTTCAAAAGGATGGAAGGCGGTAAACCATACCCTTAAGCTGGTTAAGGATTTTAAGCCTGACTAGTCTTTTTTACTGATAATCTCGGCTAAAAGTTTCTTGGCTCTTAATAATTTCACTTTCACATTATTAAGAGGTTCATTGAGCTGATCGGCAATTTCCTGATAACTCAGTTCCTGAAAGTAGCGAAGCTGTATCACCTCCTGATACTGGGGTTTCATTTTTTTGATGCATTCCAAAAGGCTGGAAAGATTCTGTTCCCTAATGATTTCGTCTTCAGGTGTAGGAGAGCTGTCAGCTACGTTATAGGCCTGCTGATCTTCTTCATCAGTAATCTCAATAAAAAGTGACGATTTCTTTTTACGCAATAAATCGATATGCACATTTTTAGCTATCGCAATAAGCCAGGTATTAAATGCATATTCCGGATTATAAGTAGTAATCCTGTCAAAAGCTTTAGAGAAAGTTTCAATAACAATATCCTCCGTATCGGCTTCATTTTCGGTACGCTTCAGCATAAAACCGTATACCTCATTCCAATAATGATCCAGCAAAAAAGTAAAGGCAACCTGGTCGCCTTTTTTTGCATTATCTATATGTTGCTGTATTATTTGAGGGGTTATTTCCAATGCGCTGGTTTTGAGAACAAATTGGTAAAGAAAACATTCAGTTGTGTGAAGGTAATGATTATTTCAATAACCGGATACCAGTAAACCGTATCTTTTTCTTTTAATTTGGCTGCGCTGTAGCCCATAGTTAGCCAGCTTCCTAAATAACGAAGTGCTACCACCGGAACAATAAACATCCAGTCGAATTGCAAAGCGAACAATACCGTCATCAATACAAAGAATGACAATTGCGAAAGGAAGAAAAACCGTAGCTGGAATTTATCGAAGGTGCTGAAAAACTTAGCGGTAAATATCTGTTTCTTTTTTTGCTTTCTCCATGATCTGAACGATTTTTTAGCTTCAGTATAGGTAAAGCTTTCAGGAGCATAACAAACAGTAGTATTGCCTTTAGTTGCAGCCTGATTCAGGAAAAGAGAGTCTTCTCCCAAACGTATGTTCATGTGCTCTATATAACCGTTAACTTTAAAGAACTCGTCTTTTTTGTAGGCCAGGTTTCGACCGTCGCCTGAGAATGGCTTGCCAATTTTAGACCACGCAAAATATTGAGTTGCCGTAAGCATATTGTCGAACCTTATGATCTTATTCACAAAAGAATTCTTCACTTTCTCATAAGCACCATAACCCAATACAATAGTACGATTGGCTGTAAAACGTGAGGTCATTGCTGTTATCCATTCGTTGGATGTTGGGTAACAGTTTGCATCTATAAATAACAGGTAGTCTTTTTTAGCTGCTTTTATACCAAGGGTAAGAGCATATTTTTTATTGCCCCAAAACGCTTCGTTGTTCTCAACTTTTACAAGACGGATGTTATTGTATTGCTTTTCGAATTCCTCAAAAATATCCAGGGTTTCGTCGCTTGATGCGTTATCGATAAGCACGATTTCAAAGTCAGGATAATCCTGCTCTGCTAAAACCGGAACCAGCTTTTTTACTTTTTCAGCATCATTTTTAGCACACACGATAACCGAAACCGGTACTCTTTTTGGCGTAATTTCCTGTGCTTGTGCAAAGGCAAATTTTCCAAAGATTATAAGGTAATATAGTAGTTGTACTGCAACAACAGCGATAAATACATAGAAAATAATGTTCAGCATATAGGCGGGCGGCATTTATGTTTCCAGTTGCAAAATTAGTTAAAAGTAAGCAGTGTTCAGTGTTCAGTATTCAGATTTCGAAACTATATTATATTAACCTCTGCTTCAATCCTGATACCAAAGTTTTTAAATACGGTTTCCTGAATGCTTTTCGAAAGATCAAGAATTTCCTGTCCGGTTGCATTGCCATAATTTACAAGTACTAAAGCCTGTTTAGTATGAACACCGGCATCGCCAAAACGTTTGCCCTTAAAGCCACTTTGCTCAATCATCCAGCCTGCAGGTACTTTTACTTCAGTGTCTGATACGGTATAATGTGGCATAGTAGGGTGAAGCAGGTAGGCTTTTTCAAATTCCTCAGAAGGAATTATAGGGTTCTTAAAGAAACTTCCGCTATTGCCCAGTTCTTTAGGGTCCGGTAATTTGCTTTGGCGGATAGCTGTAACTGCTGCACTTACATCTTTAATTGTTGGGATAACCACATTGTTCTTAGTAAGCTCGGCAGCGATATCACCGTATGAGGTATTTATTTTATGTTTTTCGGTAGTAAGCCTGAATGTAACCGATACAATTATGTACTGGTTTTTTAGTGCACCCTTAAAAATGCTTTCGCGGTAAGCGAACTGACATTCTTCATTAGTAAAAGTCTTTATTTCCTGAGTAGCGATATCCATAGCTTCACACGAAACAAAAGTATCTTTGATTTCGGTACCATAAGCCCCGATATTTTGGATAGGGGTAGTGCCTACATTTCCTGGAATTAGAGAAAGGTTCTCAAGACCGCCCAGATTGTTGCTGATGCAATATTGTACAAACTCATGCCAGTTTTCTCCGGCCATCGCTTTTACCTCTGCATGACCGTTTTCAGAATTTGTTATTTCTTTACCCTTCAGGTCAACGTGAATAACAAGGGCATCAATATCCTGAGTAAGCAACATGTTACTGCCACCACCAAGAATAAATAATTTTTTGCCCTGATTTTCTTTTAGTGTTTCTGCAAGTTCCGCAACGGTATGTACCTGAACGAATTCTTTTGCAAAAGCGCTGATGCCAAAAGTATTATGGCTTTTTAGAGGATAATTCGCAACGATTTCCATAGTAAATATGAGGTTGTTTTGTGGTGCAAAAGTAAGGCTTTAAAACTTATTCGGTAGTAAGGCCACGATTTAAAAAATCGACAAAGGGTTTTAATACAAGCAGTTTTTTAGCGGTGTTTTTTACAAAGTCCTTGCTTTCAATCTCTTTGTCAGATAGTTTGGCTGTTGCAGTAAAGCTTTTCAGTTTCAGGAATTCAATTGCGGGGTGGTCTTTCTCGTAATCTTTTGGGGCTGTTTTTAATGCATTTTCGGAGTCCAGCGCTCCATATAGTTTTTTGAATTCAGGATTTTCAACTATTTCTTCAAGGTCTTCATAAAACCCTGCAATCTCCCTGCGGATGCTTTTCAACTGATCTGCGTCAGGCATATGCATACCTGCAGCAATAAATGATGCTCCTTTTTCTATATGTACATAATATCCGGCAAGGCTTGCATTTTTTGCACCGGGGCTCATCCAGATTCCCATATTGGTTTTATAAGGAGACTTGTCTTTAGAAAAACGAATGTCCCTGTTGATGCGGAAAGAACATTCCTTAAAGCCAAGCTGGCTCAGACTTTCGTCTTCCTTGCTTAGTTCGGCAACAAAAGCTTCTACGGTTTCTTTATAGTCTTTTTTATATTCGGTATATCGCTTTTGGTTCGCCTGAAACCAGTCACGATGGTTGTTATTCTTTAAATCTTCAAGGAATTGGAACGTGTCTTTTGATAGCATGATTTGATTGATTTTTGAATAGTAAATGTAGGGCTTTAATCCGAAATAAAAATTACAGATTAAATAAGGTATAGCTTTGATGTGTCTCTTTTACAATGTTTTCGGTACGCTCAGGATGGGTATCCGAGATAAAGATCTGTCCAAAAACCTTATCGTCTATCATCTGCACAATTTTGGCAACACGGGTTTCATCCAGTTTATCGAAAATATCATCAAACAACAGGATAGGTAGAACCCCGCTTTGTTTTTTGATGAATTCAAACTGGGCAAGCTTTAACGCTATAAGAAAAGACTTTTGCTGTCCCTGTGAACCAAATTTCTTTATAGGATGTCCCTCAATTTCAAAAAGCAGATCATCTTTATGTATGCCAACACTTGTGTATTGCAGTACGCGGTCACGTTGCAGGCTTTCGCCAAACAGATCGAGCAATCTTTTATTATGAAGATGACTGTCATATACCAGACTCACATTTTCTGCTGAATCGGTTATGGACTGATGATGCTTGTTGAAAATTGGAATAAAGTCTTCCAGGAATTGCTTACGCTTTTCAAAAAGGGAATGACCCAGCTCATCAAGTTGTTCGTTATATATAGATAAGGTGTCCTTGTCAAAAGTATGGTTCAGTGCAAAGTATTTCAGCAGGGCATTGCGTTGCGCTACAACCTTTTGGTAGTTGATAAGCTCCTGTAGATAGGCAGGGTCAAGTTGTGAAATTACGCTGTCTATGAATTTTCGACGGGTTTCGCTACCTTCGGTAATCAGGTCGTTATCGGAGGGTGAAATAATAACGAGCGGTATAAAACCTACATGTTCAGAGAATTTATCATAGATCTTCCCATTGCGTTTCAGTACTTTTTTCATACCCTTTTTCAGGCTGCAAACAATCTGTTCGTTACGACTGTCTTTATCAAAAGTACCATCGATTACAAAAAAGTCTTCTCCGTGTTTTATGTTTTGTACTGCCAGGGGGTTAAAATAGCTCTTTCCGTAGGCCAAATGATAAATGGCATCCAGCACATTTGTTTTCCCAACTCCGTTCTTTCCGGTAAAGCAATTTATTTTTGGGTCAAATTCATAATTTGCCTCAGCAATATTTTTATAATTGAGGAGTGATAAATTCTTTAAATACATGGGGTAAACGGCATCCTGATTGTGAGAACCTTGTATGAAATAAGGCTCTTTTCTTAATAAGCCGCAAATTATCGAAAAATATCGACAAAAGATATTTTAATATTCAATAAAAATTTTATTTTTGCGACTCATTAAAATAACTTAAATGGCAACGTACAACAAAAGAGGCTATAAAGCTCCAAAACCCGAAGTAGTAACCGAGGTTGAACCAGTAGAAGAAACTTTTGACGGAAAAAGCACAACAGCAGAGGTGTTTAACACCCTTGATGCAACTGCTTCTAAAACTGAAGACTGGGTAGCTAAGAACCAGAAAGGTATCCTTGTTGGAATAGTAGTAGTTACTGTTGCTGTACTTGGTTATTTTGGATATTCAAGATTTGTAGATGCTCCTAAAGAAAATACTGCAGCTGAGGATATGTTCCAGGCACAGCAATATTTTGAGCAGGCTGTAAATGCACCAACAGCAAGTGATTCGTTATTTAAACTTGCCCTTAATGGTGGTGAAGGTAAACTTGGTTTCCTTGGAATTATAGAGAACCATGGCGGTACTGATGCTGCTAACCTTGCTGAATATTACGCTGGTACGGCTTTCCTTAATACAGGTAAATATAAAGAGGCAGTAGAGCACCTTGAAAAATTCAGTTCTAAAGACGAGATCCTTGATGCTATGGCTAAAGGAGCTACTGGAGATGCTTTTGCTCAGCTTAAAGATTACAAATCAGCTCTTGAGTTTTATGATAAAGCGGCTAAGGCTACTGCTAACGATCTGATTACGCCACGTTACCTTTTCAAAGCGGGTCAGACTGCTCTTGCACTAAACCAAAAAGCAGAGGCTCTTAAATATTTCAAAGAGATTCAGGATAAATACAGCACTTCAGCTGAAGGTGCTACTATTGATGCCTATGTTGCAATGGCTGAATAAGTATGGCTACAATAAATAAAAACTTATCACAATACGATAAAAACACTGTCCCAAACGCGAAAGATTTTCGGTTTGGGATTGTTGTTTCTGAGTGGAATGAGAATATAACAGGCGGCCTTTACAAAGGTGCTATAGAAGCATTGCTTGAAAATGGCGCACTGGCTGAAAATATTATCTCATGGGATGTACCGGGCAGCTTTGAACTTATTTATGGTTCAAAAAGAATGATCGATACACAAAATGTTGATGCTGTTATTGCTATCGGTAGTGTTATTCAGGGAGAAACCAAGCATTTCGATTTTGTTTGTGAAGCGGTTTCTCAGGGAATAAAAGACCTTAATGTGCAAACCGATGTACCGGTTGTGTTTTGTGTGCTTACTGATAATACACTCCAGCAGGCTATAGACAGGAGTGGAGGGATTCATGGCAACAAAGGTACCGAAGCAGGTATAGTAGCTATTAAAATGGCTTATTTGAGACAACAAACGAAATAAATTTTAAAATTTATTTTACTGAATATCAGGCTCTTTCGAAAGAAAGAGCTTTTTTTTTGAAAAAAAATCATTTTTTTAAATCCAAAGAAAATAGTCTTACGTATATACCTGTAAGTAAACGGATTTAAAATTACAACGACGGTATAACAAATTCGTGAATTCGTCCCCAAAAAGAAATAAGCCATTTAATTAAAGTAAGGTGTGGTTTTATGGCTTCCCCTTTTCACCGCAAGGCTGGAAAGGGTTTTTTTATTTTATATGGGTCTTTCTTTAGAATTCCCCTCCGGAGGGGAATTCAAATTCTCTATTTCTTCTTTTTAAGTTCAGCTTTTTGGATGTTCTTCTCAACCCTGAATTTTACGATTTTAGTAATAAGCTCCAATGGTAGTGGATTGTCAAACGGAAACTGAATGGAACCTTTTCCTGTTTTGTATTGACTCAGTTCTTTTTGGAAAGCTTCGTTCCCTGATGGAAGAGCATAAAAGCCTATATGATTGTTAAATGCCGCAAAATGTACAAGATTGCCCTGTAGCTTAAATGTAGGTAAGCCATAACTTATTGCTTCAGTTGCCTCGGGAGCAGCAGCCTGTATGGTGTTGCGTACCTGTTGCAATAGTTGTTGCACTTCGGGCTCAAAACCGGATATATACTCATCTATGTTCTTTGGTTTTTCCATGATTATAGTTTAATTTTTCGAGATTTCTCCACTCCGCTACGCTACGGTCGAAATGACAGAACGCAAATTACGTTTGAGACAAACCTGGTTACTATTCAGCTGCTGCTTTAAGTGTAGCGATATCGAGTTTTTTCATCTGCATAAGGGCAGCCATTACTTTTTGTCCCTTCTCCGGGTCTCTGTGGTTTATCAATTGTCCAAGGTCTCTTGGTACAACCTGCCACGATACGCCAAATGGATCTTTTAACCATCCGCACATGCTCTCGCTTCCTCCATTTGCTGTAAGGCTGTCCCAGTAATGGTCAATCTCATCCTGATCTTTGCATTCAATACTGAATGATATTGCTTCGTTTGGTTTAAAATGAGGTCCGCCATTAAGTATCATAAATTCCTGTCCGGCAATTTCAAATACAGCTGTAAGTACAGAACCTGCAGGCATTGGAGCGCCTTCTCCGTAATGTGATACTGTTTTTATTCTTCCGTTTTTAAATACTGTTGTATATAGGTCAAGAGCTTCTTCAACCCGCCCGTTGAACCAAATGCATGGTGTGATCTTTTGCATGATTATTCAGGTTTATTTGTTTATTGTAATTCTCTCAGGAAAGTTACTCAAAGATACCGAAACTATAGTTGCGCTGAGCGGTGCAAACCTGACAATCAGGAGGGTGAATCAGGACAACTAATGTCCGCTGAAAAATTCCAGCATTTTTTCGAGAGCCCCTTCCGAGTGCATCATCTCACCATTTTCAATTGATTCTTTTGCTGCTTCAGAGGCTCTTTTGCGCATATTGGTTTCATAGTGAGCGATAGCTTCCTGAACGTTGTCAAACTCGTCAGAGGCCAGGCATTCACTTAATTCTAAAGCATCAAGCATAGCCATGTTTACGCCTTCTCCTGCAAAAGGAGGCATTACATGAGCCGCATCACCAAGCATAGTCAGGTTGGGTTTTGCTTCCCATGTTTGGTCCAAAGGCATGCAGTATATGGGTCTTGGAACGAATGGGGTTGATGCATTTTCAAAAAGTTCATTCCATATGCTGTCCCATTCAGGATATTCCTGATTGAACCATTCGAGTAGTTGTTTGTTATCATTATAATCCAAACCGCTGTTGGCTGCCCAGTTTTGGTCGGTTTTTAAGCTGGCATAGAATCCAATATCGCCATTGCCTTTCTGGCCTCCCAGAATGCATTTTGAATTACCGAAAGCCATAATCTTTCCACCATCAAGCATTTTGCTGAAGGTTGGTGCAGTTTCCTTAGCATTATAGATATTACCTTCCAGCATAGTTACCCCTGAATAGAATGGTTTAATGTCAGTGATGAAAGGACGTATTTTAGAATTGGCGCCATCTGCGGCGATTACAATGTCTGCGTAGAATGAAGCACCGTTCTTAAAGTGAAGCAACCATCCGTCGCCGTGTTCTTTCATCGTTATAAAATGACTGTCCCATACTATGGTGTCAGGTTGAAGCGACTCCATTAATATATTTCTCAATGGTCCGCGGTCTATTTCCGGGCGGAAATGTTCATGTCCAAAGTTTTCATCTGGTTTTGCTTCGTGGTCTTTAAAAAGTATTTCCACATGCTCGTTTGTGATAATAGCTTTATCTGCTCCGGGCATATAATTATTTTTGAATTCGTCCATCAGGCCGGCTTTGCGGATAGCTGCCAGTCCCGATTCGTCATGCAGGTCAAGAGGTGAGCCCTGAACACGGGCATATTTATTTGTGTCTCTTTCGTATACTTTTACATTTGCTCCTTTAAGCTGAAGCAGTCTGGCAAGTGTCAGACCGCCGGGTCCACCGCCAACGATGGCGATTTGTTTATCATTTAATTTCATACTATTAATTTTATTAACAGGACAAAATTATTGCTGCTTCAGTACAGATAATAGTATAAATCGGTCATCTTTATTTTTGGATAATTCTTTCGGAACTTCACCTGAGAATTTTTTGATCTCTTTGATAAAGTGGTTCTGGTCGGTAAAATTAAGTTCCGGGAAAAGCTTGCCGTGTGCAATATGTTTTAAAGATATCCTGAAGCGGAGAATATTGCAATAGGCTTTTAAAGATAGTCCTAAGTGTTGTGTAAAATAGCGGTTGATCTGCCTGCTGCTCCAGCCAACCTTTTCAGAGAGTGCTGAAACGGTCATTTCTCCGTTTGATGTATAGATCAGTTCGAAAAGTTTGCGTTTTCTTTCATCGATCTCTTTTGGTAGAAGGTTTTTTACCGTTTGTGTCGCTTTCAGATAAAAGGCATCGAAATCATTTAGGTCATTAATACTAAAATTCCAGAAATCATCAGGAAGTTCAGTTGCGCTATCCAGAAAACCTGAAATAGGAGTCTTTAAAATATATTCTACTGCCAGTGGTTTGAAACTGATTACAAAGGTAAACGTGCCGGGTATAACGGCTCTTGCTTCGGGATAGGTTTCCAGTCCCATTAAAGTAACATGAAATGGCTCGGAAGCCGATTTAGAAAAGAACAGGTCAATCCTGCCATCAGGCATAATTACAACTTCCTTCGGTTCATCCGATGGGTTTTCAAACATACCGATGCTTTCTACAAAATCACTGATGGAATTTTCAGGCGGTACGAATTTATAATTGAAGTTGTGGCTCATTGTTACAGTTTCATATCTGTAGTATAAAGCTAAATAAAAAAGCCGGACTATTGTCCGGCTCTTACTATTATATAAGCTTTTTATTAAGCAATCTCATGATGTGTTTCTACTGTAGCAAGGTAACGCTCTGCGTCAAGAGCAGCCATACAGCCAGAACCCGCAGCTGTAATAGCCTGACGGTATTCTTTATCCTGAACATCTCCTGAAGCAAATACACCAGGGATATTCGTTTTAGTAGATTTACCTTCCGTTATCAGGTAACCTGTCTCATCCATATCAAGCTGACCTTTAAAGATGTCAGTGTTTGGTTTGTGGCCAATAGCGATGAACAGACCTGTAATAGCGATATCGTGTTTCTCTCCTGTAACATTGTTTACAATCCTAAGGCCGTCAACAACCTGATCACCTAATACTTCATCAACTTCACTGTTGAAAAGTACTTTCAGGTTAGGCGTGTTCTCAACACGGTGCTGCATTGCTTTAGAAGCACGCATAACGTCTTTACGAACAAGCATTGTTACACTTTTACAGATGTTTGCAAGGTAAGTAGCTTCTTCGGCAGCAGTATCTCCTGCACCTACGATTGCTACATCCTGGTTACGATAGAAGAAACCATCACATACCGCACAAGCAGATACGCCACCACCTCTTAAGCGTTGCTCACTTGGAAGTCCAAGGTATTTTGCGGTAGCACCTGTAGAGATGATTACAGTTTGTGCATGTACTTCTTTGTTTCCGTCGATTATGATTTTGTGCCATCCTCCGGCTTCTTTGCTGAATTCAACAGCAGTAGCCATACCGATGCGTACTTCAGTACCAAAACGTTCAGCCTGTTGCTGTAGCTGAACCATCATTGTTGGTCCGTCTATACCTTCAGGATAACCGGGAAAATTATCAACTTCAGTAGTAGTGGTAAGTTGTCCACCCGGTTCCATACCGGTATAAACAACAGGTTTCATGTCAGCTCTTGCAGCATAGATAGCTGCGGTATAGCCTGCAGGGCCAGAGCCTATGATAAGGCATTTTATTTTTTCAATTGTTTCAGACATAATAGTTCGGTCTTAATTTGCTCTGCAAATGTAAGTTTTAATTAAAATATTAACTACTGAAAGTTATCAGTTTTCATTATTGAAAAATAAAATTCAGTTATCGCTTTGAGATATGGATTTTAGTAGTATATTTGCACCGCTCAAATGGAGTAATCCACTTTGAATTCGGGGTGTAGCGTAGCCCGGTCATCGCGCCTGGTTTGGGACCAGGAGGTCGCAGGTTCGAATCCTGCCACCCCGACA
>QFQM01000459.1 GCA_003243255.1 Flavobacterium psychrophilum
TGTAAAGACTGACTAAGCATGTAGTACCGAGGATGTAGGAATTTCGGACGCGGGTTCAACTCCCGCCAGCTCCACCAAATAATGATCCGGATACGTCCGGTGAAGTACAGAAAGCCCGCACGGCACAAGCCCTGCGGGCTTTTTTGTGTCTGTCATTGTCCGAGAACATCCGGCTAAATCCAGAGAAAATTGGTACACGTTTAGGTACACGCTATACTGCGGGCCAAAAACGTGTACCAATTATGGAAGGGATCCAGACATGGCGCGCATTACACGCCCACTTACTAACAACGAAATCCTAAAAGCGAAACCCCGCGAAAAAGACTTCACCCTTCATGATGGTGACGGCCTGTTCTTACTCGTCAAAACCTCTGGGAAAAAACTGTGGAGCTTCCGTTATCAACGACCAGGAAGTAGCAGCCGAACTAATCTAAGTCTCGGTTCATACCCTGCTCTTACACTCGCAGCAGCTCGTCAGATTCGCGACCAGCATTTAACTACGCTCGCACAAGGCATGGATCCACAACAGCAGCAAGAGCAAGCCTCAGAACAACGCCAGATTGAGCTAGACAGTATTTTCTCAACAGTGGCGGCTAATTGGTTCCAGATTAAAAGCAGAAGCGTCACAGAGGATTATGCGAAAGATATTTGGCGTTCTTTAGATAAGGACGTGTTTCCAGCAATTGGCACTACACCTGTTCAGGAAATTAAAGCCAGAACGATTGTTGAAGCATTAGAGCCAATCAAAGCGCGTGGTGCACTTGAGACAGTTCGCCGTTTGGTACAGCGTGTTAACGAGATAATGATTTATGCAGTTAATACCGGCTTGATTGATGCTAATCCGGCATCAGATGTTGGTATGGCATTTGAAAAACCAAAAAAGCAGAACATGCCGACGCTACGCCCAGAAGAGTTGCCGAAGCTAATGCGCTCTTTGGTTATGTCTAATTTATCCGTCTCGACACGCTGCCTGATTGAATGGCAGCTCCTTACCCTTGTGCGCCCTTCTGAGGCCTCCGGTACGCGATGGGCAGAGATCGATCTCGATGCAAAGCTCTGGACTATTCCAGCCGAACGAATGAAGGCAAAGCGTGAACATATTGTTCCTTTATCACCTCAAGCATTGGAGATTCTGGAGGTGATGAAGCCGATTAGTGTGCATCGAGAACATGTTTTCCCGAGTAGGAATGATCCAAAGCAACCGATGAATAGTCAGACTGCTAATGCGGCATTAAAGCGCATTGGTTATGGTGGAAAATTAGTCGCTCATGGATTACGTTCTATTGCGAGCACCGCACTCAATGAAGCAGAATTCAATGCCGATGTTATTGAGGCTGCATTGGCTCATAGTGATAAAAATGAAGTAAGAAAAGCATACAATCGTGCTATCTATCTGAAACAGAGAATAGAGCTTATGAATTATTGGGGAAAAAAGTATCATTATTTAATGATTAAAAAGGAAAACAAAATGCCAGATTTAATATTTAAATTAATATCAGAATCAAACGGAAGCCTTCATATAAGGTTTACCCCACCAAGCGGCGGTTCAAATTCATTTTACTTAGAAATAATAAAGCCTTTTTGCGAGATAAACGGAGATGAGATAACATTAAAGGCGTATCAAAAAAACACTTTAGAGTTAAAAAAATCCGTAAAGTCCACATGTGGAATATATTTACAAGAAAACAAAGCGTTACACAAATTAATGGAGATAATTGAAAAAATCCCATCAAATGAATTTTTTCTTGTGACAAACAAAGAATTTACTTCTAAAGACGAGGAATGCTCTGCAATAATATTTCTTAATGGGTTAAATCATTCCCCTTTACCAGAGGAACAACAGAAATACATAATTGAAAAATATGAGCGATATCTCATTCCATTTAAAGCTACCTTCGAAAAATACAATCTTTATTATTTTGATGCAGATAATAAAAAATCAATTGGAGAAAAAAACAAAACCATTCGCCGATGTAGATTTTGTTTCAGAACACAGGAGGATGGAGCCACTTACAAAAAAGAGGCTCATGCAATCTCATTTGCTCTCGGCAATCGCAATATCATCAATTATGAAGAGTGTGATTCCTGCAATGAATACTTTGGCGAAACTATAGAGAAAAATTTCATTGAACATTATGACTTTTTGCGAGTTTTTCATGGCATAAAAGGACGCAAAGGGAACGTTAAAATAAAAACACCATCATTTTCAATGAGTAATGAAAATGGAAATATAAAAATATATAACGCCCGGTCCAATATAGATGAGTTGGCACAAAATAGAATATCACACCACACAGGAAAAACTCACAAACACATCCCAGAACGTAACTATCAGTTCTTATGTAAAATCGCACTGTCATTACTACCGTCATCAGAATTAATACATTACAAAGAAACTATTTCATGGGTTCG
>QFQM01000083.1 GCA_003243255.1 Flavobacterium psychrophilum
GCTTTAATTTCACCAAATCCTGTATCTATATCCTTACCGATAAAGTGTGTATAGCCTGTTGTAACACCGGCAGAAAAATTATCTGCCACAGACCATAGATAAGATACATCTGCACCAAAATTAAAAGATGAAACATCGCCTGCATCACCAATAGGAGCTCCTAAGTGAATACCTGCCTGGAAACCGCTTTCCTGTGCCTGTGCCGCATAACCAAAGGCCATAACAGCTACAGCTGATAATAAGATTTTTTTCATGATTGGTCTAAATTTTAGTTATTGTGTCTAACAAAAATATCGAAATATTTAACAAATAACCAACCAATAAACATGCTTTATCACCATTGTTATTAACAATTCAATAAATAAATGATAATTAAAATTCTTACAGAAACGGAAAAATAAAACCAAACAGTTAAAAATCAATACATTACACATGTAGCTAAAATCAACCTGGTATGTTTAATTTATTATCATATTTGAAGCCGATTAATTGATAATTTAAAATAAATTTAACGTTTTAAAAAAGCCAAAATAGGGTTAAAAAACTTTCATTAGTACTACTTTTCCTTACTTTTGCAGAAGATATAACGGATATTTACGCCTTTTATCTGCCACATAATTCATAAACCAATTTTAATTAATCCATACTATGAAAAAGATCATTTTTTTATTTGCAATGCTAACAGCAGGTGTTACATCACAGGCTCAGGGCATAGACTTTGGTATAAAAGCGGGTGCTAACTTCGCTAACTTTTCAGGAGACATTGACTCTGATGGAATCACTAATTTTCACGCAGGTGCAGTATTAGAGTTAAACATTGTTCCAATGTTCTCTGTACAGGCAGAAGGTTTATTCTCATCTCAGGGTGGTAAAGCTAAATATGATGATGGTGGTGTTGTAGGTGTTGCCGAAGACATCAACCTTGATTATATCGCTGTACCTGTACTTGCTAAATTCTATGTGCTACCGGACAGATTAAGCATCACGGCCGGACCACAATTCTCATTCCTTGTAAGCGATGCTGACGACATTCTTGAAACTAAGAAATTTGACCTTGCTGCTTCAGGAGGTGTTGAGCTTAAAATTATCGCAGGACTTTTTGCTCAGGCGCGTTACAATGTCGGGCTAAGCAATGTTAATGATGGCGAAGGCAGCTTTGACGTTAAAAACAACGTTTTCCAGCTTTCTGTAGGATACTATTTCTAAAAAAATTAAATAATATGCAAAAGCCGGTATGTCTTTTAAGATATGACCGGCTTTTTTATAGGCATATATGTTAAAAATAATATTAAACCGCATACAAGCTAACTGTCGAATATTTAAATTTACAAAAACATCCTGATGAAGATCATTATTATAAACGGCCCTAACCTTAACCTGCTCGGAGTACGCGAACCCGAGGTATACGGCGGCCGTTCTTTTGAAGACTATCTTGCCGAATTACAACAAAAATTCCCGGGTATAAAACTGGAGTATTACCAAAGCAATATCGAAGGTGAAATTATAACTAAAATACAGGATACAGGTTTTAGCCACGATGGTATTGTGCTTAACGCCGGTGCTTATACGCATACCTCAATTGGCATTGCCGATGCGGTAAAAGCTGTCACAGCCCCTGTAATAGAAGTACACATCTCAAATACCTTTTCACGCGAAACGTTCAGGCACCAGTCGTACCTGTCCCCTGTTTCGGCAGGCGTTATAGTAGGCTTTGGCCTTAAAGGATACGAACTCGCACTTCAGGCACTGCTACCTTAAAAATATACTATGAAAAATGTCCTTTTAATCTTATTGCTGCTAACCGGCACGATTTCTTTTGCACAGGTAAAAGGACGTATCACTTCAAAAAGCGGTGAACCTGTATCATTTGCAGGCATTACCGTAAAGGGCACCTATAACAGCACCTCATCTAACGAAGACGGAAGCTATTCACTTAACGTTTCCAAAGGGAATCATACTCTTATTTTTCAGTCATTAGGTTACAAAACACGGGAAATGGATGTAGATGCTGCCTCCCAACCCGTTACGCTGAATGTTACCCTTGAAGAAGAACAATTCAACTTAAAGGAGCTTGTAATCTCTAACGAAAATAATCCCGGCGAACAGATAATGCGTTTTGCCATCGCTAACCGTAAACAAAACGGTGAACGCATAAAAGCTTATGAAGCTGATTTTTATTCCCGTGGTATTTTCAGGCTCAACAATGTACCTAAGAAAGTATTGGGTCAGGATATAGGTGACTTAGGCGCATCACTCGACAAATCAGGGAAGGGTATACTTTATCTTTCTGAAACCGTGTCGCATATAAAGTATCAGAAACCCGGAAAAATGCATGAACAGGTTATTGCCTCTAAAGTTAGCGGTGAAGACAATGGCATGAGCTACAATAATGCTGATGCCGCTGAGTTTGACTTTTATGAAAACTACCTGCCTTTTAATGTAAATGCGGTATCTCCAATTGCCGAAAATGCTTTCAACTATTATAAATACCAGCTTGAAAGCACTTTTTACACCAACGACCGCCACCTCATCAACAAAATAAAAGTAACTTCTAAACGGGATAAAGAACCTGCTTTTAACGGCTATGTTTATATTGTGGAAGACAGCTGGCAGCTTTATGGGGTTGACCTCAGCATAAAAGGAAGCCAGATTGGAAAAGACCTGCTGAATACACTCAGCATAAAGCAGAATTTCGGTTACAACAGCAAAGAGAAAACCTGGACAAAAAACATACAGACACTGGATTTTGATGCAGGGCTATTTGGCGTAGGCTTTAACGGCCGGTTCTCGTCGGTTTACAGCAATTATGTTTTAAACCCTGAGTTTGCACCCAAGACTTTCCGTGCCGAAATTCAGCGTTTTGATGAGGGTGCCAACGCCCAAACCAATACTTTTTGGAATAAATCCCGCCCTATCCCTCTTACACAGGAAGAAATCAACGATTACCTCCGTAAAGACAGCCTTCAGGAAGTGACAGGGCGTAAATCGCACATGACTGCCATGGATCGTGAGCGTAACCGCTTTAAATGGCTTTCGACACCTATAGGCTATGTTTATTATAATACTGAAAAGAACTGGCAGATAAGCTATACCGGTATCGTTCGCAGACTGGGCTTCAATACCGTACAGGCTTATAACCTTGCTCCCGGCTTTTACTTTACAAAGCATAACCCCGACAAAGGAACGTATACTACAATAGGCACCGACCTGAACTATGGATTTGCCGAGCAGCGTTTCAGGGCAACGGGAACAATATCACATAAGTTCAATAATTTCAGCAAAAGGATCGTTACCCTGAAGGGAGGCAGCAGCATTGAGCAGTTTAACCCTGAAAACCCTATAAACAGGATCGTAAACAGTATCAGTACCTTGTTCTTTAAGGATAATTACATGAAACTGTACGACAACAACTTCCTTCGCCTGAGCTATGAGGAAGAGGTGATCAACGGGCTTTACCTTTATGGGAGCGCCGAATATACCCGAAAAAGATCGGTTTTTAACAACACGAAATTCTCTACGCTTAAAAACGCATACAAGCCTTATACATCTAACAATCCGTTGCTGCTGTATGACGACGATACCCGTTATGACAACGAAACACCTGCCTTTGAAAAACACCATATGTATAAAGTGTCACTGGCCTCGCGCATCAGCTTCGGGCAAAAATACAGGACACGCCCTAACGGGAGGGAAACCATTTCCAATGATAAATACCCACGCATTTTCCTGAAATATGAGAAGGGATTTGCTTCAAGCATTGACGATTATAACTTTGACCACCTTTCGGCAAAAGTGAATTACGACCTTACCGTAGGCAACAAAGGCGAACTGGGCGTTAGCGTAAGAGCTGGTAAATTCTTTAATTCTGAAAACATAGCCTTTACCGATTATAAACACTTTAACGGTAACCAGACACATGTGGGCAAATCAGAACGCTACCTGAATGTATTTAACTTCCTGCCATACTATTCGCACAGTACCAACGACCAGTATTTTGAAGGGCATCTGGAACATAATTTCAAAGGATTTTTAACCAATTCGATTCCGTTATTCAATAAACTGAACTATCATCTGGTAGCAGGTTATCATATTCTGGCAACTCCGCAACACAACCCGTATTCAGAATTCACAATTGGTCTTGATAATGTAGGATGGGGAAAAGCACGCTTTTTCAGGATAGATTATATCCGTTCATACGAAAGCGGTTTTATAAGCGACGGTGTAATTTTCGGACTGACGTTTTTGGATATATTCGAGTAGTTTACAGTTATAAGTTAACGGTTAACAGTTTTTTCGGAAACTCAAACTGTTCGCTGTAAACTTAAAACTAATTCTTTTTCCTGTTCTTCAGAACGCTACTCCTGAAACTCTCTACGGGGTCTTTATGCAGAAAGCGTTCAAGATCTTCCCAGGTAGTGCATTGTATAGGATATTTTACACCATCAAAGTCCAGCGGCAATGTAACCGATTCGATTCCGGTGAGGTCTTCCTTAAGATAATCCTCAAGGTCTTCCACAGAATAGAACCATTCCTTATCAAACTGTGTTTTGTTTACACTTTTGTCTTTTCTAAGTATGGCTTCAGTAAGTTTTTTTATCTCTTTCATTAGTACAAAGATAAGGATAATTCATCCTTAAAAGACAAGGACTATAACCCCGATAATCAGTGCATAAATAATCAATGACAACAGGACATTTATACCAAAATAACGTTCTTCAATCTCTCTGAACGACAATTTCTTTCTTCGCAAAAGCCAATGAACATACGTTCCCGGCAAATCGACAAGCATAAAAATTGCTTCTCCTATAATTTCAAGTCCCATGTTGGTATTTTAAATTATAACGGCCTGTCCCCACTTATTATTTTAGAGATGATACCTCTTTCTTTTCCGGCATCGGCTAAAAGTACGCCAACGGTATGCAGCACAATAAAAGCTACTGAATAATATAATGAAAGTACATGTATATCTTCCATAGTATGTTCAAGGCTTTCGGGGCCAAATTCCATCATAAGCCCTGTAAACAAAGAAGCTCCTAAAAGCAGATAGAAAATAACATATACCCACGACTTGAATCTCTCATACTGTGAGATGCCTTTCTTTAAAGGACTTACAAATCCTGCACCCTGTACCCATGTAAGGATAATACGCAATATGAATAACCCAACAAGCACATAACCCGCTATGGTATGTGTGTTCCACATGGGCCTGCGTACTTTTTTGGCTATGGCAAAGGCATCATCCTCGCTTATGGCAACATTTTGCCCGGCAAGATTATCACGAATTATGGTTCCCATACCGGTTTTGTTCATCCACCCCATTCGGAGCAGCACGGTAAGCATGATATATAAAAAGGCAAAAGCAATAGCCCAGTGAATAAGCCTGCTGGTAAGATTAAATCGTTTTTCTCTCATATCACAAAAGTAAACGCTATTTGCTATCTACAAAAGTTTATCTTTATTGCTAATGATTTTTTAACCTTATCCTGTAAGAAAACAGAAACAAACACGTTATACCCTCATAAATTTAATTTTTTTCAGACCTATGATACAACCATTGTAAGACATAACACGTCTTACCATATATAATGCCCAATTGCCTAACTATAACCTATAAAAACCAATGCACAAATTATTGACTGCCTGTTTCCTTTTGCTTAGTGCTGCATCATTTGCACAAATAAAAGGAAAAATCACTTCTGCCGACGGACAGGGAATCCCATTCGTAAGCATAACTATCGAAAACACATATACCGGTACAACCGCCAACGAAGAAGGCCAGTATGAACTGGCTGTAAAAAAGACAGGAAAATATACTGTAATTTTCCAGTCGATCGGGTTTAAGACCCAAAAGTTATCGGTAGATGTAAAATCACTGCCACACGTACTTAACGTTGTAATGCCTGATGAGAACTACCAATTGAAAGAAGTGGTAATCTCAAATTCTGAGGACCCTGCCTATGAGGTAATCCGACAGGCTATTGCTCACAGAAAAGAAAATTCAGCCAAAACCGGACGTTTTGAGTCGGATTTCTATTCAAAAGGTATCTTCAGGATAAAAAACCTGCCTAAAAAAATCCTGGGTCAAACTATTGAAGTTCCTGACGGAATGGTTGATTCTACCGGAAGCGGTATCCTTTACCTTTCGGAAACCGTATCACACATTACTTTTGAGCAGCCCAACAACCTTAAAGAGCGCATCATTGCCTCTAAAGTAAGCGGTAACGACAATGGTTTCAGTTTTAACACCGCCATGAATACCTACTACAACTTTTATGATAATTATGTAGACATGGACGAGGTTCAGGTGATATCTCCTATCGGATCGGGTGCGCTTACCTACTACAAATACAAACTGGAAGGAACATTTTTTGATGAAAACAACAACCAGATCAACAAAATCAAGGTTATACCACGCCGTGACAAGGAAGCTGTAGTAGAAGGCTACGTATACATTGTAGACAACAGCTGGGCGATATATGCCACTGATTTCGACATGAAAGGCTATAGGATGCAGACTCCTTTCCTGAACAACCTGAACCTGAAGCAAAACTACACCTACAACAGCCAGAATGGTATCTGGGCTAAAAATTCGCAGGTATTTGATATTGATGCCGGCGGTTTCGGGATTAAGTTCAGCGGAACATTTACCCACGTGTATACTAACTACGTTTTCCACGATAAGTTTGACAAAAAGACATTTGGCAAAGAAATGATCGTGATTGAAGACGAAGCCAACAAAAAAGATTCGGTTTACTGGAATGCCATGAGGCCAATTCCGCTTACTGAGGAAGAAACAGTTGACTATATCAAAAAAGACAGCATACAAACACTGCATGAGTCGGCAACATACAAAGACTCTATCAACAGGAAGCACAATAAATTCCGCTGGACAGCCCCTCTCATGGGTTATAGTTACAGAAACTCTAAAGAGACCCGTTTTTATTATGACGGACTGATACACGTTCCTTCATACAATACCGTACAGGGATGGGTGTTGGACACCAAACTAAATGCCAGCTTCGCCCTGAATCCGGAAGAAAAATATGACTTCAAAAAGAAAAGGCTTTATACCGGTCTTAAAGCCGAATATGGCATTGCTGAAGACAGACTAAGGTTTAGCGGATCGGCAAGTGCTTATAACTTCTATCTTAGCGGAGGTAATACTGTAGAGCAATTCAATGCGTCAAACATCTCCCCTTTTGTTAATGCAATAAGTACGCTGTTCTTTGAGCGCAACTACATGAAGCTGTATGACAAAACCTTTGCCAAAATAGCCTATTCGAACAAGGTTGCCGATGGTATTACCGCCACAGGAAGCGTAGAGTACCTGCGCAGAAGGCCGCTATACAATAATGCCCCATGGGTCTTTATTAAAGACGACGACCATAGCTATACATCAAACGACCCGCTACAGCCTTTCAACTATTCATCGGCACCGTTTGAGAAACATACATTATACAAAGCAGGCATAACCGCTAATTTTAATTTCGGACTGAAATACAAGGTATATCCGGGAGGTGAAAAGAGAGCCATGAACTATGGGCAATACCCTTCGCTTGCCATAAAATATGAAAAAGCCTTTTCAGGAAGCATTAAAGAGTATGAATATGATTTTGTTGCTGCTGGTGCTTATTATCAGACAACATTTGGCAACAAAGGTGATTTTGCGATCAGCCTTAAGGGTGGTAAATTCTTTAATGCAGATGGTATTGCCTTTACCGACTACAAACATTTTAATGCCAATGAGACTCACGTAAATTCAGGCAGTACAAACGTAAGCAGCTTTAACCTGATGCCTTACTACAGCCTGTATACCAATGATGCTTATTTCGAATCGCATGTAGAGCATAACTTTAAAGGCTACATCATGAACAAGATTCCGCTGCTGAATGTACTGCAATGGAACTTAGTCGTAGGATACCATGCCGCTGCAACACCTGACAGCAAACCCTATCAGGAATTTACAGCCGGGTTTGACAACATAGGCTGGGGTAACTTCAGGATGCTGCGCGTAGACTACGTTCGTGCCTATCAGGGAAGCGGCTTTGCTACAGATGGTATAATGTTCGGACTTAAATTTTTAGATATTCTGGATTAATTCAAAAAACAACAAACCCCATTCGATAGCGAGTGGGGTTTGTTGTTTTATAATGAATTATATAACATTGAAGTTTACGATTTCAAAGGTTTGGATACAAAATCTGAAATGCCTGACATAACTGCCGATGGTTCTAAATAATGTTTATTTTTTGAAATTTTTCCATTTTTGATGACATAAGGATGGGTAAGCAATACTTCAGTAAGCGTATCCTGGCTGAAGCTACTGACATCATACATACAAATCAGAGAACAGGAATGTTTCGGTGTAAGCTCATTCAGACTCGCCTCATAAGCCAGAAGTTCGTCTGTCCCGGGAAGATTTTTCAGTGCCCAAACCATATCTCCGCATGCCCTGACACTTTCATACCCTGCATGTGATGCAGATAATAAAGTTCTTTCGAGCATATCATACATTTTGTCAGCGGCAAACTCGCCACCCTCTATGTAGGTGTTTTCAGAAGCTAATATTTCCAACTGGCCACTCGCCATTTTTTCAGCGATGGATATTCCGCTATCGGCCAGGCAACGGCAATGTTCGCCGTGACGAGTCCCTTCAAGTATATTAATGACCTTATCATTAGCTGTCAGACCCTCCATAATGTAGGGAATGATAACTTCATACTGCTGTTCTCTAGAATCAAAAAAACCGCATATATGCATTGGAGACATTAATGTTTCTCCACATACCGAAAAAGATGTTTGCTTGCTCATGGATCAAATTTACATAATTATTTATCTACGGAGAGAATCCGTTTTGTGATAATTTCATCTGACAATTACACGTACTCAAAACATATTTATTCCCTACGGGAAATATAAATCATATCTCATATTATTAACTACCAACATTAAATCGCTACGCGATAATCGCAGGAGTAATTTCCCGTTAAGGAATTGATTAGTTCACAAGCGCTTTCAACTTAGTATACTCTCCTTCCGACCCAAAATTATCGGTATCTGCATTGGTGCCAATAAAATGACTCAGCCCGCATTCATAACATAATTTAGCCATCCCAGAAAACTTCCCGTTCTTTTTAAAAACATATACATCACGGTAAATGGGTTCACAGGTTGTTGATCCGATATTTAGATTTGATTTTTCACTAAATATCTCCATCAACTCAGAGTGCTTTGAAACAAGTAGCACTTGTTTTTCAAATCCTATACTGTCTAAATAAGCCGCTGCTACATCATAAGGAACTACTTCCTCAAAATCACTTATTATCTGTTCCGTTACTGAGTCCTTTCTTGTTCTAACTTTTTTACCGTCCACATCAATAAGATCATCAAAATCTTTTATGGTTTTATAGTATACCACCTCGTCAAAATCGAAATAGGCTTTACCTTTTTCATGTTCGGTTTCGTGTCTATCTCCCATTATAGTAATGGCCGCAAATAAACCAAGGACTGCAATAACCATTATTATGGCTGCTACTAACAAAAATATTTTAAACCCTTTCTTCATAGAAAATATCTTACTACAACTATAACGCTTTTTACACGCTCACTCATACCTCCAAAGGCGATACCTCCGGCTATTATGTTTAAACCTTTCAGGTTCGCATTAGAGCTGAGTAGGCAACCCGAAACCCAATAACTTATTTACTTTTCAACCCAACAACAATGTTATCACTCTTCTCGGTATAGTATAAAACATTACGCTGTTTAGGCAATTGAGTATCTAGCTCTGAGCCCAATAAGTAGCAACATACTTTTTCGGTAACAGCGGCATCATCCGGCCCCTGAAGGTACATGCTCACCTTGTCTTTATCTTTATAGAAAATCCTCATTCCTATTTGCTGTGTTCCGCCGGTTAGCGAGTCGATATGGTTAACGAGTTTTTGGTTCAGTGCTTCGTCTGCTGCCGAAACAGGCACCTGGTTTTTCAGTACATTCTTAAGATCAAGAACTTCAAATCCGGTAAGTTCAACACCGCAGTATTTTTCTTTAGGAGCGAATTCATCTTTCTTTTTTTCATTCTGCCCGCAGCCAATAAAAGCAAGGCAGACTAAAACTGACATCCCTTTAATAATCGTATTTTTCATGATTTATTTTTTAGATTGATATACTCTCAAATATACTAATTATCTTACTATCGGAGGTTTTATTTTTTGAACCTCACCCATATATCCGAAGGCGTTGCCTCCGGCTACTATATCTTTTAGGTTCATCATAAAACTGCAAACTGCGACTGCGACTGTAAACTAAATTTCCCGTAAATTTGCAACCCTCATGGAAAACGACACTTACAAAACACTCGCAGAACCGGGAGAAGAAACACTCTTTAAGGAAAAGAACAGCAAGTTCTTTGGCTACGCCTACCCTGTTAACAGCGAAGAAGAGGTAAAAGTTATCCTGGAAGACTTACGAAAGCAGCACCATTCGGCGCGCCACTGGTGTTATGCTTTTCAGTTGGGTAATGACAAGATATACTATCGCGCCAACGACGACGGCGAACCCAACAACTCCGCAGGAATGCCAATATACGGACAGATTCAAAGTTTTGGGGTAACCAATGTTTTAGTGGTATCGGTACGTTACTTTGGTGGTGTAAAGCTTGGTGTTGGCGGACTCATAACCGCTTACAAAACTTCGGCACAGATGGCGCTGGAGGCTTCAGAGATTGTAGAAAAAACCATCGACGTACATTATACCCTTAAATTCGGGTACCAAAACATGAACAAAGTGATGCGCGTGATAAAAGAAAAGAATCTTGACATCGTTTCCCAAAAAATGGAAATGGATTGCGAGATCGTAATCTCAACACGCAAAAAAAATGCCCCTATGGTATTAGAGGCATTTGAGAATTTATACGAAATAGTTATTAAATAATGTCTGAAGTCCGAGGTCCTAAACTATCAGAAACATCTGACTTCGGACTTCAGACAAACAGCTAACTGTTAAAGAAAAATACGACAACCAACGCTTTTTAATCGACGAAAAACATACTAAATTAAGGCTTTCAGACGTTCTGTAATATAGTCGGGAGGGGGAGTTGGGCGACCGGTTTTCATGTTCACAAACACCAACATTGAGTTGCCTGTTGTTAATAACTCACCCGTCTCATTTAGTATCTCATAGTCAAATTCTATCTTAACAGATATCTGTTCTTTGAATATTGTACGTACTGTTAACAAATCGTCATAACGGGCCGGTTTTTTGTAATTCATTGTTAAGTTAACAACAGGAAGCATAATTCCGTCCTCTTCCATTGACTTATAGCTAACACCCAGATTACGAAGCCATTCCACACGTCCCATTTCGAAGTACTGGGCATAATTTCCGTGGTAAACAACCCCCATTTGGTCGGTTTCGGCATATCTGACCCTTACTCTAAATTCGTGAAAAATCATATTTTATTTTAGTTAATTTTTTATTAAATCTTTACTTTAATGCTTACAATATTTTTTTTATAAAATCAATACAGCAAGTGTTTTTTTTTACAAAAAAATGTGTTCATATTTGTTCTCTCAAACAAGGGCATTTCCATCTGCTCTTTCTTTTTGTAGACAACCAATTATAAACATCTAATATTCAGGATTCATGACTAAAACTGCGCAATCGGTATGGGACAACTGTCTTGTCTTTATAAAGGACAATATTCAGGATCAGGCTTACAAAACCTGGTTCGAACCGATCAGAGCAGTAGAGTTAACTGACAACGCACTTTACATTCAGGTGCCGAGTAAATTCTTCTATGAATGGCTCGAAGAGCACTATGTAAAATTATTAAAGGTTGCCCTTACAAAAGAACTTGGTAACAGCGCAAAGTTACTGTATAAAATCAAGATGGAAAACACTTATGGCAACAAGCAGCCTTTTACAGAGCAGCTGCCAAGTGCCCATCGTGCGCCTGTTAAGCCTCAGGAAGTTGATGTTCCTTTACAGAACAAAAACCCGGAGCTTAAAAACCCATTTGTTATCCCTGGAATACGTAACCTTAAAATCGAATCACAGCTGAATGCAAATTACAGCTTTGATAACTTTTTTGAAGGTGACTCTAACAGGCTTGCCCGCTCTGCAGGTATGGCTGTTGCCAACAAACCCGGAGGAACATCATTCAACCCGCTACTTATATTTGGTGGTGTAGGTTTGGGTAAAACCCACCTTGCCCACGCTATAGGTATCGAGATCAAAGACAAATACCCTGAAAAAACCGTGCTTTATATTTCTGCCGAAATATTCACGCAACAATATATCGACTCGGTTAAAAGAAATACAAGAAATGACTTTATTCATTTCTACCAGCTTATAGATGTGCTGATCATTGACGACGTACAGTTCCTTTCAGGAAAAACTGGTACGCAGGACGTGTTCTTCCACATCTTTAACCATCTGCACCAAAATGGCAAGCAGGTTATTCTTACCTCAGATAAGGCTCCTGTAGATATGCAGGATATCGAGCAAAGGCTATTGTCCCGTTTTAAATGGGGTCTTTCTGCTGAGCTTCACCAGCCGGACTATGAGACAAGGATCTCTATCCTTAACAACATCCTGTACCGTGACGGTGTAGTGATGCCTGATGAGATCGTGGAATATGTTGCCAAGAACATTAAGAGCAACGTTCGCGAACTTGAAGGTGCTATCATTTCACTTATCGCTCAGTCGTCGTTCAATCACCGTGAGGTAACGCTTGAACTGGCTAAGCAGGTGGTAGAGAAGTTTGTTAAGAATGTGAAACGTGAAATATCTATCGACTACATCCAAAAAGTAGTATCGGATTATTTCCAGCTTGACGTTGATACGCTTCAGTCTAAAACAAGAAAACGCCACGTAGTACAGGCAAGACAGCTGGCTATGTTCTTCGCAAAGAAGTTCACTAAAGCGTCATTGGCTAACATCGGTTCGCAAATTGGTGACCGTGACCACGCTACCGTGCTTCACGCTTGTAAAACTGTTGATAACCTTGTAACTACAGACAAGCAGTTCCGCAAATTTGTTGACGACATCAACAAAAAACTATCGATATAATGCCCGTTAAAATTTTAATGGTTTGCCTGGGAAACATTTGCCGTTCTCCATTGGCAGAAGGTATCCTGCAGTCTAAATTGCCTGCGGGCGATTTTATCGTGGATTCTGCCGGAACAGGCAACTGGCACGCCGGCGAAGGCCCGGACAGGAGATCAGTAGCTACCGCTAAAAATCGCGGACTCGATATCAGTTGCCAGAAAGCACGCCAGATAAAAGTTTCTGACTTTACAGAATTCGACCATATCTATGTAATGGACACCTCTAACCTGAGCGACGTTCAAAAGCTGGCTCCAAATGCCTCGGCGAAAGCCAAAGTAAAACTAATGATGGACGAAGTTCATCCCGGTAAAAAAGTTAATGTACCCGATCCGTACTATGGAGGTCCTGAAGGTTTTGACAATGTATATGATATGCTTGATGAAGCCTGTGAGATCGTAGCTACAAAACTTTTGAAGGAGCATTCGTAGGTATTTAATTATCAGCAAATGACTTCTTAACAGACGTTGCAATGCAACGTCTCTACAAAAGCAATAAAGAATATAATCACAAATAAAGTCTAACCTCAATGTAGAGACGTTGCACTGCAACGTCTACCATAAAAAGAATAATAAATAATCATCATGAACCCAACAGGCAAGCTATATCTATTACCCGTACCCCTTGGCGATGATGCCGACCCGAAACTGGTTTTACCCGATACAGTAGCACGCTCTATTGAGTTCATAGATCATTATATCGTTGAGAATGAGAAAACGGCACGCCGTTTCATAAAAGCGATCCTGCCTACAAAAAAACAGCCCGACTTAAAATTATCAGTCCTTAACAAACATACAGACGCGTCAGACCACCTGTCATTCATACAACCCTGTATGGAAGGCAAGAACGTTGGTCTGATGAGTGAAGCCGGTTGCCCGGGTGTTGCCGATCCCGGTGCCGCTATCGTTAAGATAGCACACGAACGCGGTATTCAGGTGGTACCGTTGGTTGGCCCTTCATCTATCCTGCTGGCTATTATGGCAAGCGGAATGAACGGGCAGAGCTTTGCTTTTAACGGTTATCTCCCTATCGATAAATCGGACAAGAAAAGTGCGTTGAAGAATTTCGAAAAGCTTTCACACGACAAAAGTCAGTCACAATTGTTCATCGAAACACCATACCGCAACAACAAACTGATGGAGGACATACTGAACACGCTTCAGCCAAATACTCATCTGTGCATTGCCGCTGATATTACCCTGCCTACCGAATACATCAAAACCAAAACCATTGCCCAATGGAAAAAGGAAAAGGTAGACCTGCATAACAGGCCATGTATTTTTATTGTGCATAGGTTTTAGGAAGTAATTGAGTTACTGAGAAGCTTAGATACTTGGGTTTTTGAAAAGTCTACGTCAATCTTTGAAGATATCCAATTGTTATTTTTAGATTTCTTCCATAATCGCCAATGTTTATCCGAAACCTTAAAGGGTAAGTCTTTAATTATTGACTTTATAAAATTTTGATTTTCCTCATCCAACACCTCAAATGGAAATACAAACCAAACCGAAGCACTGGATCGTTTCGGACTTAATCTTAAATAAAATCTCGATGAAGATCCTCTAAGTTTATTGTCCAATAATGGAAATTTATTTTGTCCCGGCAACACTTTACCACTTTCGGTAAAACCGAATCGCCATTCAAATGAAAGCACTAAAGGCCCCATTTCATTTGTTATTTCAGAAACTGACTCCAACATTCTGAAGGCATCATCTATTTTATTGGCGCCAATTCGCCATCTCCAGCTATAGCCTTTTCTGTTGACATACGGATAACTACCCCATGAAGTAAAAACACCAAACTTTTTCACCATTTTCCAAAGCAAAGACCAAGAGCTATAACTTTTGTTATCAGAACTATATAAGGTAATATCAATTTTTAGTTGCTCAACCTCTGTATGATTATTAATAAAATCAAGACATTGAATATATAATCCTTCAACCGGCTTATTACCCAAGCCATGCGCCCCTCCTGATTTTAGAGGTAATCCAT
The DNA here is from genome assembly GCA_003243255.1 of Flavobacterium psychrophilum. Next base: position 15,100 of record QFQM01000083.1, read on the forward strand.
CATAAGATATAAAAGCTTCCATTTTGCAAATATAGAGCATCACTTCATATATACCTACAAGGTTTCAAAGACCTTGCAGGAACTACGATATTCAATCTGCAAGGTTTCCAAAACCTTATAGATTTTTATTTTATAACAAAACACCACTTCGTATCTTTGCGCCCTCAGCAACTAAGAACCTCAGTAACTCAGCAACTATGCCAGTCTTCGACTTCTCCCAAAAAGTAAACTATAAGAACGAAATCCTGGCCGGACTTACCGTAGCCATGACCATGATACCCGAATCGCTTTCGTTTGCGATACTGGCAGGATTTCCTCCATTGGTAGGATTATATGCCGCTTTCATAATGGGATTGGTTACCGCCATATTTGGAGGAAGGCCGGGACTGGTATCGGGAGGTGCGGGTGCAACAGTTATTACCCTTATCGCCCTGATGAAATCGCACGGCATGGAATATGTTTTTGCTGCCGTAGCATTGGCCGGAGTAATTCAGATACTGGTTGGTGTATTTAAATTCGGAAAATTCATACGACTAGTGCCTCAACCGGTAATGTATGGTTTTGTAAACGGACTCGCAGTCGTAATATTCATGTCACAACTTGAACAACTAAAGTCGGCAGATGGCAGTTGGTTAACAGGATCACCGCTGTATATAATGCTCGGACTGATTGCATTAACCATAGGCGTTGTTATTGGCCTCCCAAAGATTACCAAGGCAGTTCCTGCATCATTGGTGGCTATTGTAGTAGTATTTTTGGTAGTATTGGGCTTTGGCATCGAAACCAAGACCGTAGCTGATATTGCTTCGGTACAGGGGGGCTTCCCTCCTTTCCATGTTCCTGATATTGCTTTTAACTTTGAGACTTTTCAGATTATCGCTCCTTACGCGCTGATTATGGCTGCCGTTGGATTAACTGAAGGACTGCTTACGCTGAACCTTGTAGACGAAATTACCGGAACACGAGGCAACAGCAACCGCGAATGCATCGCACAGGGAACAGCAAACATAGCCAACGGATTCTTTTTTGGGATGGGTGGCTGCCCTATGATAGCACAAACACTGGTTAACCTTTCAGCAGGTTCAAGAGCAAGGCTTTCGGGTATTATTGCTGCCCTGACAATATTACTTATCATATTAGTGGGCGCACCTGTTATTGGGATGGTTCCTATGGCGGCCCTTGTTGGTGTAATGGCAATGGTAGCCATCACAACTTTTGAGTGGGCCAGCTTCAGGATCATCAATAAAATGCCTAAATCCGATATTATTACCGGTGTATTGGTAGCCATAATCACCATAGTACTGCACAATCTGGCATTAGCGGTACTGATAGGCGTAATTATCTCCGCATTGGTATTTGCCTGGGAAAGCGCCAAACGTATCAGGGCAAGGCATTACATTGATGAAAATGGCGTAAAAAATTATGAGATCTACGGTCCGTTATTCTTCGGATCAACCACGCTGTTCAGCGAGAAATTCGACATTGCCAATGATCCGAAGGAAGTCATAATCGATTTTAAGGAAAGTCGCATTTCAGATATGTCAGCTATAGAAGCGGTGAATTCTATTACCTCAAAATACCAGAAAGCTGGCAAAACGGTCCGCCTGAAACACCTAAGTGCTGACAGCAGGGAACTATTAGCTAATGCCGGAGCCGTTATCGAGGTAAATATTATTGAAGACCCTGCATATACGGTACTTACACGCAAGGCATAGCGGGTTTTGAAGTGTAAAATTAGAAGTACGTTTTGACCCATAACACACATAGTTCATACCTACAAGGCCTCAAAGACCTTGCAGAAATCATGATATACAACCTACCAACAAACGCTAAGAACCTAAGCAACTAAGGCACTCAGCAACTTTCTTAGTATATTTGTATATATGGCTAAACTCATCAACCTTAAGATATTCAAGCGATTTACAGAGTCTTCATCCTTTGGCGGCATACTACTGATCATCTGCGTAATACTCTCTCTTATCATTGCTAATACCGAATTGTCAACAGGGTTTAAAAACTTCCTTAGTTCAGAAATCGGCATTGCAAATGATTCAATTCATTTGAAATACCCAATTCTCACCTGGATAAACGACGGACTTATGGCTGTGTTTTTCCTGTTCGTAGGCCTGGAGATAAAAAGGGAAATCGTTGAAGGAGAGCTTTCATCCCTTAAGCATGCCACATTACCCGTATTAGCCGCTATTGGAGGTGTAATCGCTCCGGCTATCATATACAGTTTATTTAATGAAGGTACATCTACCGGAAACGGCTGGGGTATTCCCATGGCCACTGATATCGCCTTTGCATTAGGAATATTATCCTTATTGGGCAGCAGGGTCCCAACCGGGCTAAAGATATTCCTTGCAGCACTTGCCATTGTAGATGATCTTATGGCTATACTGGTTATTGCTATCTTCTACTCTACCGAACTGCACCTGAACTACCTTGCCTTTGCAGGAGGAATGTTCGCCCTGCAAATAGCCCTAAACCGTTTTGGCGTAAAAAATATATGGTTTTATATCCTTCCGGGAATCGTGATGTGGTACTTTATACATCATTCGGGCATCCATGCTACTATTGCAGGAGTACTTACCGCTCTTACCCTTCCTACTACCGAAGACGATGTAGAATCTCCGCTTGAAAAACTGGAGCATGCACTTTCTACACCCGTGAATTATATCATCATGCCAATATTTGCCATTGCAAATACTAACATCACTTTTGAGGAGGGCATGGTTAGCGGACTTACAAGCAATCTCGGACTGGGTATTGTATTGGGATTGTTCTTAGGCAAACCAATCGGTATTTTCCTGATGTCATGGCTATCGGTAAAACTTAAGATCTCTGCTCTCCCTGAAGAAACCAACTGGGTTCATGTTACCGGATTGGGACTATTGGGAGGTATTGGGTTTACAATGTCTATTTTCATTGCGCTTTTATCTTTTGATGATCCGGCTCTCCAGACGCATGCTAAATTTGCTGTGCTTATGGCATCGGTAGCAGCAGGAATTGTGGGATATGTGGTACTAAGGAAATTTGGAGGAAAAAATAAATCGTTCGGATAAGCTCCTGCAAGGTTTTCAAAACCTTATAGGTGTTAACTAAAAACACAATAAAGATTTAAACAGTTTATTTCACTTTAATAAAAACCCACAAGGTCTCTAAGACCTTGCAGTTTGGTAAAAACAAAAAAACCGCCCTTTGGAGGCGGTTCTGTTATAGTAGTAGTGCACTTAGTTACATTATTACTTTTGGCTGTGGACTTGCCACAATGTTCGAGGTATCATAACCACCGAATTTTTTGATGTAGGTTTTAAGCGAAGTTCCGAAACCATCCCTAAACGCCCTGTTACCATTACTGTGCAGGAAACTTTTAACCGATCCGGCTCCTGCAAGGTGAGCCGCAGCAAGCAATCCTGATTCGGTAATCTTAACACCTTTAATAATTCTGCCGTCAAAACGGTGAATCTCTTTGCGAAGTTCCCATTTGTTTTTAGCCAGCAAAGCTTTAAATGCTTTTTCCTGCAGGGCAGGGTTGTTAAGGAAGGATTTGGTATCTTTAATACCTATGGCACGTAATGCGCTTTTACCAAACTGATACTTGCCCATGTAACCAAAACGGTTTACAAGCTTGTAAAGTCCCTGAGACTCTTTAAAGGCTACCGCCTGTTTAAATCCTACGTAAGACTTTCCTGTGAACGGAAAGTTGAAATCGACTTTTGCAGTCTCGTCGATGGTTGGTACTGTGTAATTCGTGATCTCGTCTTCAGCAAGGTGAAATCCTTCGATCTTTCCAAATTGTTTTGCTTCTGTCTTCTTAAAGCCCGAGCTTACAATCGTGATGAATAGGGCTAACCCTAAAAAGTATGACCATTTTTTTATCATGTATTTTGTTTTCTCATAAGCTGTCACCTTGATGAAATTACCGAGGCAAATATAC
>QFQM01000460.1 GCA_003243255.1 Flavobacterium psychrophilum
AATGTTTGAGATGCCTTCGGATAAAACGACGGATAAGCTAGTAATCAATCGGGCGTATGCGGAAGAGAAATTCAGCAAATCACATTATAGTAAATTGAAAGTAGCCTAATATCTACTGGTCTTACAAACGAAAAAGGAGAACGCGTTAATTGGCATTCTCCTTTTTTATTTATCACTTGCCCTATTCCCTACTTCATCAAATAATTATACATCAGTCTCGCCGTATTTTCTGAAGCGGATCCGGTGTCCAGTATCCGGTACACTTCATCATAATCACTCTGCATTTTCTTTCTATATGAATTGTTTTCAATCAGTAATTCCAATTCTGTATTCAGGTTGGTTGCATTCATTTCATCCTGAATAAATTCCTTGAATACTAACCGGTTGACAATAAGGTTGGATAAAGAGATGAACGGAATTTTTACCAAACGTTTAAGCAACCAATATTCTAATGGCCCCGCTTTATAAATTACCGCCTGGGGCACTTTGAATAACCCTGTTTCCAGAGTAGCTGTACCGGATGTGACGATGGCAGCCTGTGAGTGAATAAGCAGATCGTACGTCGATTCGTAGACAAACTTCACTGAAGAAATGGAGCTTAGCGGAGTATATAAATCTTCGGGCAGTGTTTTCACTGCCGCAACTACAAACTGATAGTGCGGATTCATCTTTACCACTTCGGCCATTACCGGAATCATCCTTTTTAATTCCATTTTACGGCTTCCGGGCAACAGTGCTACTATTTTCTTTTCCGTCAACAGGTCATGCTTTTGCAGAAAATCAGGGTCGGGCTGAAATGCTTTGATTGCGTCAAGCACCGGATTGCCTACGTAATCGATCTCCCAGTCAAACTTTCGAAAGAATGATTTCTCAAAGGGAAGAATAGAGAATAGGCGATCAACATTGGCCTTCAACTTCCAGGCACGTTTGGTATTCCATGCCCACACTTTAGGGGAGATGTAGTAAAAAACTCTCAGGTTATTCTGTTTAGCAAACTTCGCTATGCGCATGTTGAAACCAGCGTAGTCGATAAGAATAATCACATCTGGTTTGAATTGCAGAATATCATTCTTACACTGTTTCAGCAATTTTGAGATGGTACCAAGGTTGGCAATCACGGCAGCAAATCCCATAAAGGCCATTTGCTGATAGTTGACCACTACTTCCATTCCTGCTTCCCGCATGTACTCACCACCGAATCCACGCAGCTCCGCCTTTGAATCATGCTTTCGTAATTCTTTAATCAGATTTCCTCCATGGAGATCTCCTGAGCGTTCGCCCGCGATGAGGTAATAGCGCATTGTTTTTAATTACGATTTTAGAGACACGGAGTACGATTTCCTATTCTTCTTCTTCACCATAGTACTCCACATAGTTACGTGGCGTTTCGTAAAGACGAATGCCATGAAGTACTCCGTACTTACTGATTAATGGGATGCGGGGGAATAGTATTTTCCAGATTTCCACAACAAGAGTTTCACAACTGGCCAGTTTATCTTTCATGAAATCCACATCCACATTCAGGTTTTTATGATCCAGTTTTTCGGTCACTTCTTCACGAATCAGCGTGCTCAGCTTTTTCAGGTCAATAACAAAACCTGTATCCGGATCGGGCTTACCCTTCACGGTTACGATTAACTCAAAATTATGCCCGTGCCAGTTCTCATTGGCGCAAGGGCCGAAGACCTCGATGTTTTTCTCTTTCGTCCAGGCAGGGTTATACAACTTATGCGCTGCGTTGAAATGTTCTTTGCGGCTGACGTGTACCATAGCTTTAAAACTCCCACAAATATACGTTAACTTGCAGCAAAAAAGCAGGTTATGATTATTGTTACCGGAGCAGCCGGATTTATCGGGAGCTGCCTTATCAAAAGACTAAACCAGGAAAATTTCAATACCATTATTGCTGTTGACGAATTTAATCATACCGAAAAAAATAAAAACCTTGATGGTGCTGTTATCCAGGAGCGTGTAGACAGAAAAAATTTCATGCCGTGGCTGGATGTCAATTACGAACTGGTAGAATTTATATTTCACATTGGTGCACGCACCGATACCACTGAGTTTGACATAAAAATATTTGATGAGTTGAATCTCAATTACACCAAATCGATATGGTCACGCTGTGTTCGCTACCAGATCCCGTTGGTGTATGCATCTTCTGCAGCCACGTATGGCTTGGGCGAACTCGGTTATGATGATAATGAAAAAGAAATACCCCAACTAAAACCGCTCAATCCTTACGGACAATCGAAACAAGACTTTGATGTATGGGCATTACAACAAAAAGAGAAGCCTTTCTTCTGGGCTCGATTAAAATTCTTCAACGTCTATGGACCCAATGAATATCACAAAGGTAGAATGGCCTCAGTGATCTGGCAT
>QFQM01000461.1 GCA_003243255.1 Flavobacterium psychrophilum
AAAATCAATACTACCGGAGCTACAACATGCAAATAATCTTCGTAATGATGTGCTAATTTTGATCCTACCAATCCTAAGACGACTCCGAGGATAATAGTACCTAAAACATGGGCAGATGCGGTAATGGATGCAACGAACATGAGTTCAGACTTTGCCCAACCTTCGCTCTTAGCAATAGCTACTAATGGCAACCAGTGGTTGGGAATAAGCGCATGAATAGCGCCCAATATTAAGGTGCCGGTAATAATGCTAAACATTGGTTGATTTAATCCATTGTAGCGCCTTGCTACTATCCGCTGACTCAAAAAACTTAATTTCTGCCTTTGTGAATGGCTTCATTATCTCTGTCATCCACTGCTGCCAGTCCTTTTCGCCTACCATTGCTATTTTTTCAAAGTCATTAGCATGTTGCATGTCAAATTTTGCATCTTCCCAAAAGGCTTTCAGTTTCCAGCCTTTAAAATCTTCCATTTCAAAATACCAACGAATATTTTTGTACCGCTTTAGCTTATTATAGAGCAATGGCAACAGCTTTCCATAATCCATTTCCGTTAATTTACCGATAGCTTTTGTTGCTATAAGGTTATCCTGCGTTTCAGCTAATATTTGTAACATAATGATTGCTTTAAATGGTTCCTTTACATAAAAAAGTACATAAGCTTTGTTCTGTTTTAAATGCTGTCCTCGGGTTTTGTTGTTATCAGCAACTTTAATAAACGGTCTTTTATTTCCTCGGGAAGTTCGTCGGTTATCCGCAATTCAAGTTCTTCTGACGTTTCATCAATGAATAAAGAATAATAGTCTTCCAGCTTTTTATTAAGGAAGAAAGCATCATATTCCATCCTGATACTTGTTGCCTGTTCTGTAAACTTCTTTCTCCAGCTATTTAGCTTCAAGCCATCCATAAACAATATATTTTTCGTTTTACAATAACATTCCAAAAAACTAAAACCAGCATTATCTTTTGAATATTTTCATTTGATTTACTAAACGTTTCTCAGTTATTAGGATCAATTACAGCCGAAAATGAATACACGATCTGTTCAATATCATCTTTGCTTTTTATCAGCGATGAGTTATAAAATCCTTCTTCTTTACTATTAATAATGTGCACAAACACTTCACCTTTTTGAAGAAAATCGGATAAAACAGGCTGGCCATCAGATTGCAGAAACATTTTAAGCGCTGTTTCTCTGTCGCTCTTTAAACCAAAAATGCTAATCCATGAAACGGCATCGCCAAATGTATCTTCCGGTAGCATGGTTAAAGGCAGCAATTTGAGAACTCTGCATAAGCTGCTTGTGCTTGCTTCTGTTGAAATTTCTTCTACGCCTAAAAACCCTTTATCAACCCCTAAGCCCAAACGATCGCTGGAAAGTAATTCGTATTTCCAGTTGACTTCTGCTATAACATTAATAAATGACAATTCTAAGAGATAAGGTGAATACCTGATAAGTAGGTATTTCTCTAAATGAGACATTAAATATTCAGCTAAGGCAATATAATTGTGGAACTCATATTTGTATAAGATCGCCTGCGAGTCTGTTACAGGCAAAGAAACAGTAACAGGTGGCTGTGAAATATTCAGGTAGCTAAATATTCCTTGTTGATATTCCTTTTTAAAAACTATGTCTTCCATACCTGTGAATCATTTATTTGCTGCACCATAAGTTACACGCATGGTTGTAATAGCGTTACAAATGCGTTTCCTGTTCTTTATATCTATCCATTTCTATTTGTATGGTAGTATGATGAATTTTATAATTAGCCATAATAGCGTCGTTTATTAATTGTAAAGTTTCATTGTAAGGCAAACCTTCATTGATAATAATATGCGCACTCATAGCATTATATCCTGAAGTGAGTGTCCATACATGCAAATCGTGAACGGCTTTTACACCGGGAATACTTGCAATACCTATGCGTAGTTCCTCCAGGTTTACATCGCTCGGTGTCCCTTCCAAAAGCACACCTACAGCATCTTTCAGGAGTATCCATGTACGGGGTAGAATAAATAAGCCTATACCGGCAGATAAAATCGGGTCAGCATAATACCAACCTGTAGTAAGCATAATAATGCCGGCTACAATAACGCCAACAGAGGTAAGCATATCGGATAGCACTTCAAAATAAGCTCCCTTCATATTCAGACTTTCGCCAGAACCTTTTTTTAAAATCATCATACCCGTGATATTTACAACCAACCCGATGGCGGCTACAATAAGCATAGCCTTACTTTCTACTTTGGGGGGATTTAAGAAGCGCAGGTATGCTTCGTACAAAATGTAAAGTGAGATACCGATTAATACAACAGCATTGGCAAGGGCGGCTAAAATTTCGGCGCGGTAAAAACCATAGGTAC
>QFQM01000462.1 GCA_003243255.1 Flavobacterium psychrophilum
CACCCATCTGAACTGTAACCAGGTAGGACTACACCTGCTTTGGTCGACTTCCATTCGTTCCCGCCGTCTTGTGTTATTACCGTTGCCATCTGTGGCACAGCGATAAGAGCCATTGGCCCACCAGGAAGCAGGTGAGGGGCAAGTACTACAACTCATGTCAATCGCCACCCATTCACTCTGGTTATAGGTAGGGCTGCAAGGGTTCATATCTCTTTTTTCCTGTTCCCGTTGGCCTGTATTAACACCGTTTTCGGTTCTACAGCGTGGTGAACCTACAAACTGCCAATCGGCTGTGATGGTACAGGAACCACTGACTCCTGCATCGGTCCAACGGGTTTGGTAATAGGTGGGGCTGTTGGGGTTATTATCTTTTTCTTCGTTTTGTATTATATCGGTCATATACGCGCTGTTCTCAGGACATGGTTTGCATCTTGTTTGTCCGGTAGTCTGCCAGATAGCGTTGCTATGTGTGGGTATCTGGTACTGGTATTCCATTTGTTTAACAATGTCCTTATTGTCATCGCGTATCCTCAGTAAGCGTCCAAAGCCATCATACTCATAATAAGTAATGCGATTGTTGATATCGCACTGGCTCGTCATGCCTATCAATGGGTCGAAGGTATAAGTGGTCATCTGAGTGCCTTGTGGATACAAGCGTACTTCATCCATGGTATTGGCCGATACTTCGATGTAAGTAACGTTACTTAGTGTGCGCTCATAATACTTCCATTGTCCATTAGTTCTTATAGGCTGAGTCATCAGCTGGGCATTGATCCAGGTATTATCAGTTCCCCATACACCTACAACGTAGTTGCCAAGAGGAACTGCTTTAGAAATTACGCCACTAAAAACCTTCTTACCTGTAAGCGGGTTGCCGCTGTTGAGAATACCTGACCCTGAATTCATGGCCCAGCCACCCCATGCACCACCTTCGAATGAAGTGTATGCCATCCTGGCCAAAGAAACATTATTCCCTTTGGCTATTGCCATGACTTGTAAACCAGCTGTATCCCAAAGTAGGCAAGAGGTATTGTCCTGACGACTCCAAAGTTGAGTTGGATTTCCTTTATTGTCGTATTGTTCAATCCTGAATTCATCTGTATAATTTATATCGCTGCTTGCTCTTGTATTCAGCTGCCGGAATCTAACAATGTCTCCAAAGAGTAGATAGTCAATAGCATTCAATGTTGCACTGTTTCCCTTTGATTTATAAGTGAACACATCTTCCAGCAACCTGTTTTGAGCAATCAGACTTTGCCGTAAGCTCTCCTTAGGGCCATCTTGGAAAACAGTATCCATTATTCTTGTATTCCAGGTAGCGCTTGTCTTTCCATCACTTTGTACAGAATATGTTTGCCAGGGTAGAAAGCTATTATTCCGGTAGGTGGTTGTGGTGGCATCTATAAGCGTTTTGTTACCTGCAAAATGGATAGTTGAATCTATAGTCGGTAAAAAAGATATTCTTCTTATTGTAAGAGGTTTTCCAATGATGTTACGGTGATAAGAATAATGCATTGGTTCGGTATAATAAACAGCACTCAGTACAGCGGGTATAGAATCCAATACCTGGTAGCTATATTCATTTTTTTGTCTGCGGAGGATAGCCCCACTGGCCGAAACTTGTATTTCTTCTTTTAGTTGGCCAAAACGGCTTTGGTTTTCGAAATTGCTTTCTGTGAACGGATATCCACTATTGGTTATTAATGATGTAATATTCCCATTAGTGGCTTCCACATAATTAGTTCTTATAATATTGTCAGCAGGATAATCTTCCGCGGTGGTATAAGTATATTCGGTATACCCATTATTAGTTTCTGAGACGAATACTTTTTTGTAACCAACATATCCGCCATTAATAATATCAATTGAGTTTTGAGAATTTCTGGTAATAAGTGAATAATTAAAGTAGTCGGTATAGTTTTTATACAAGAGTTCGCCTGTGGGAACACCGAATTGTGGTACTGAATGAATAGTGCCGGAAGAGAACGTAGAGTTTTTGTTGATGGTGTACTGATAAGAAATTTCCTTTTGTGTATTTCCGTAATTTAATATTTGCTTCTTTACTCTTAGCCCTCCTCCTTTTATAATATCATTATTGAATTTGAAGTCATTGGATTCAAATTCAAGTGCTATATACCCTCCTGTTGGATATTCTATTTTGGTTAGTATGCCGGTTTTTAAATAGACCTCATTCACATCCATGGAGCGGCCAGGCAATATGATCGTTGCGGGCGTAGATGGCAGATTGAATGGGAGATATGTTTTCTCATAGCTGTCTGGGTAAACATACACCTTAGGTTTTCTGAGTGATGCTTCCTGTGGTCCATTGTAATACCCTAAAAAGTCTGTCAGGTTGCTT
>QFQM01000463.1 GCA_003243255.1 Flavobacterium psychrophilum
CATACCCAACATTTTCACGAACAATGATTTGCAATCCAGGATATTTTCTTGCGACTTCGGTATCAATGTCTGAGGTTGAAACAAGAATGACCTTTTCCGCCACTGTTGTGATTTTATCGAGAATAACATCAAGATAAGGATCAACTATATTATCGACATCGTAATGTGCCATTACTGCTATGATTTTCATAGCATTCTTCTCAGTTTTGCATAAACAGGGATAAGCAAGGATGCAAGACGAGGATATTTAATTTTGATTCTATCCCTTACACGCATTGATTGTGCAGCTACAGGTGCATCAAATTTTACTTGCTGCTCATCAACATTTAATAATGCAAACTCAAATGCTCTCTCGATCCGCATTTTTTCTTCTGGACCGATCTCATCCATAAGGAATGAAAGAATATTGTCATTAGTAATATACTGGCTAAGATCTAATTTTTTCTCATTTAAGGCACTGAGAGTAGCTTCCAGATATTCCCGTCCGTATTTTAAATCAGGTTCGAGATGGGCACCTTCGGCCCATTCATTCCAGGCATTGATGAATATAAACTGATCATTTTCTGGCAAATACTTTTTAGAAAACTTAACTAAGTATTTCAACCAAAATTGATACAGAGCCGGAGATGAATTGATAATGATATGACCAGTATCCTGCCGTCTTGCCGTATTATCCCATGAAGGAATAATTCCGCGATAGCATTTATAATCTGTGGTCTTTTTATTTAATGCCTGGCGGACAATTTTACGATAATCAACAATCCCACCACGAAAATTAGGATTAGTAATTTGTACATTTACATCAGGACGGTTTTCCGAGCCGATGTATTTATGTGGTGGAAACTCGACAGCTACATCAAAGCCATAAACTGTAGGATCATCAATGCCATAGAACTGCACCGCACAGAGGTGAAGATCTGGGAAGCCAGCCTGACGGGCAAGTTCTCGCCACTGTTGGGTAAGTTCTAATGGATTTTTAAGTAAATCAGCACGATAAACCAACAACATCGGTTTACCATCTACTTTAATATATCTTGAATCCTGGAATACGCTAAGTAGCTCTTTAACAAATTCAATATCATCGCTAGCGCCATGATTTTGTTCAAGAAGCACTTCTTTATCAAGCCCATCCCATGTTTTTGTCCAGTTCTCATTTGCCCAGCAGTAGCAGAACGGAAAATCAATGTCACTTTTGACATAGTTATTTAATGGTTTTTCCAGAATACGACGACCATCTTTGAAGCGATAGTAGTAGAAACAGAATCCATACAGTCCATACTGGCGAGCTAAATCAGCCTGTTCGCGCATGTTCTCAATATTTTGCAGATCATAAAACCCCATATCTGCAGGGACATGCGGTTGATAATGCCCGGAAAAATTGGGTTTACCTTTTGCAACATTTGTCCATTCGGTGAATCCCGGTCCCCACCATTCATCATTCTCTTTGACACGGTGAAATTGAGGTAAATAGAAAGCCAATGGTTTAATCGTATTCATTACCGCGATCCCTTAAAAACAGCACGCAATTTAGTAATCATCTTCCAGGATTTTGAGTTTATTATTTCGTTAAGATATTTATCTTTATTTTCAATATCTTTTTTTAATAATAAGTTATCATTTTTACAGCTCTGAATTTCACTCTGCAACTTTTCAATAAGCAATTGGTTGGGATAATACTCAGCCTCTGGCGAACGAACCATACCTGTCCAGTAATTGTCTCCTTGCCCCGGAGCGTGACTGTCAGTTAGAACATTATCCAAAGAAATAACATCCTGATGTTCACCGACGATAATTCGCTTACCTAAATTTGTTGTTTTCTTTTTGTGAATAATACAAACAGAATTAAAGAAGGTAACACTATAAATATGGTCAAAAGGTGTGCTGGTAACATCAATATCCAGAAATTGACCAAATTCATGGAAAAGATCATTAACTTTCTTTCCTGGATATCCCCAATGCTCATAGTTGATCGCATCACTTAATTTTTTAAGAAATGCCATTGATGACATCGGATCATACAAGCCGCCTTCAAACTCTTTCCAGTAGCTGCAATGGAGATCCTCAATGATGAAAATGCCATCATCGGATAAAAGGGGAAAGTACTTGATAAAAGTTTTAATAATATCGCTGCTAACATGTGATCCATCATCAATAATAAGATCGATACTACCAGCTGTTTCTGCCTTTATTTTTTCAACAACACCATCCTCATTGGCATCACCGACAATGACATGGATGTTAGGGTTGTCATAAGTCAATTTGTGGCAATCGGGATTGATATCACAGCCAATAATTTTACGAAAATTGGGGAAAAATTTACTCCATACCTCCAGAGAACCGCCATTCTGTATACC
>QFQM01000084.1 GCA_003243255.1 Flavobacterium psychrophilum
GGGATAGTTCTCTCCTTTACCAATTTTCGTATCTCATTATATATTTCGTCCTCTGTTTTAGCGCGCTTTACAGGCTGTAGGTCCCGTTCGTTAATTGTCCAACGGGCAGCTGAAAGGATTGTCGATTTGTAGAGTACCCGCGGCAGATGGGATGTATAATTTGCGATCGGCCCCCAATCAAAAAAAACAGCTGGCCTCCTCCTGTAATGCTGCATATCGCAAAGAAACCTGTAAATAGGTAACAGGCTTCTGGCATAATTATGCGCCGTAGTCAGCCTCGGTAAAATTTCTTTTCCATCTACCCGGTTTTTAAGCACTATCCTGTTATTAAAAACACTAACCATAATATCATCGATCAAAAGCGTATTCTCTTTTGCTTTAGAAGAAGGAGCCAAATAAGGTATTTCGAATTTTCTAAACGACGGGCGAATTAAAATATTACCAAGCCTGTCCTCTGGAAGATGTACGATTTCCGCCAAAATTTTGCCATCATTAAAGGCTTCTTCCTTATAAATAATTTCTTTTACCAGTGAATGGATTTCATTATCACCATGGCAGAACCGTCCCATTATATTAGCGGCGCTTGAGCCTCCTACCCCGCTCATTACAATTTTTATCTCTTCCTCAAGGTTAATTACCTGTGCAATAGTCGAAAAAGTATCTGGCAGGTCATCCCAACTTGCTGTCATTCCCGCAACATCATCATCTGTAAGAACAATCGTAGAAAAGCCATTTTTTTGAGATTCTATTGTTTTTCGAAGTAACAGGGACTGCCACGCTGTTATTTCAGAATTGCCTGCAGCAGCAGGGCCCTTAATAATAAGGTCGTCGATCAATGGATTAATATCCCCATTGCGTGAACGCACCGGGTAACCTATCCCCATCTCTTCATCCAGTACTATGGCTAACGGCATTTCCCTTCCTTCATAACGTTCGGTAAAAACTTTTGTAAATTCCAAAAGTTCAGAATCACCCCTGCGACGGGATATTTTATTTAAAAATCCAATACATTCCAGTAACTCACTTTCTATAACACTATCAAGGGTGTTACTGGATGTGCTTACCGATATATCAGTTTGAAATAAGTATTTTTCATCAAAATCAACATCAAGTGTTTTTATAATTTTGGTTATTTTATCATAGTTATCCAAATCTCCGACCATCCCATTGTCAAGTTGGTTCAGCATTTCTTGGATTGACAGTAACTTTCCAGACAAATCTAAGTTGTTTTCAATTTCTGATATTACCTTCATTATCTGATCCAGACTCTCAGCACCTGAAACAGTCTGTTCCATCTCACTTACCAATATTTGGCTGTCAATAAGATCGTTGATAAATGCTGTAGCATCATCTGGAAAAATATCCTGTGACACCAAATTTGAAACAAGATCCCTTACCCTGACCCCGTGTTGTGCCTGTTCAATAACGCCTTTTAGATAGTGAGAATTTTCAACCTCTACAATTTGGTGCTTAATCTTAGTTTTATTGTACTTACTCTCTACATAGCGGATTTGATTTCCTGCATTGTACAGGCTGCTATTGGGATAAAAACACAGTTCTTCCCTGACAGTTGGGTCAGACTGCAGAACCTTGACCAGAGCTCCTGTCAAATTCATATCAAGACGTGTGTGCCTTTGGTAGCCTTCATCTCTCAAAATGGCATTTTCATATTCAAAGGTACCTACCGAATTACCTGCAAATAAGCCGAAGGGAGTAGATCGTGAGGATAATCTAGACAAATATTTCAGAAAAGAATTTTTAATCTTCCTTTGTTCCTTGCCATTTTCTGTTTCACCATTTGACCATTTGAGTATCTCTTTAAACAATACAGGTGATGCCAAATAAATGGCCTCGCTTATCAGAGGGTTTTTAAACTGTTCTTTCAGATGAGCATCGGATATCTGGAATTCCCTGGTTAACTGGAAAAAATAGTCAATCGGAAATATTGGGGTTCGTAATAAATATTTCTTAAAGGTCTGATACATTTTTTATGGATTGTTTAATTGTAACACTGGCAATAGAATCTGATACCATCCATGGCAATATTACAATGAATTAGTGATTTGAAGTTTGGCGATACTTCTAGCTAACTTTTAGAAATAATATTTCATCTGTTAATGGCATATCCTGGTATAGGGATTTACAATAAGAAAATAAAACGCCACCTACGCCTTCAAGCAATGATAGATCTGCTATCTTTTTATTATCTACAAAGAAACTATAACCAGCGGTTTCGTCTGCCTTTAAAGTTTGATCTTTGCAGCTTAATGTATAGGATAACCAATGTTGAGAAGCCTCCAGAAATTTTATATTTTTCGTTAAATCATAAAAACTTTGAAAAATTGCAGCGATGCCACTTGATCCATGGCAAAATCCCACATCAATCACACCGGTATTTTCCTTAGATTTTCTTTTTGATGCGTTTTCAGCCATAGTTATAATTTGATCATATAGGTTTTCCTCATTAATTGTAATACTGGCAATAAGTAATGTGTGTAAAACACCAAGATCGCCGTAACACCATGCTAAGCGCGAATTTTCTGAAGTATGCGAAGAAGAGTCAAAATGCAACGCATCAATCATATGCGGAAAGTAGGATGAAATTTCCACATTCAGCTGCTGTGCATTATCTATATGAAACCGGATAGAGTCCGAAATTAGTTTTTTTACCTTTTCATTTTTAGTATCTTTCGTAAATACCTTTGCCAAAAAGTAAAGAAGGGATGCATTTCCATGGGCAAGCCCCATATCAACTACCGTTGTAAATAATCTATACTGCTCATATTTTTGCCAATAAAGTCCGCCATCCCTATATTTTGCATCCTTTTCAAGTTTATCTACTATTTTATTGATACATATGATGTTATCCCTTTCCAGAAAATAAATCCCCATGCCTACTGCGCCATGCAAAATATCAACATTATCATGATGAAGATTAATATCAAGTTGTTCGATAAGCAATTCATCTATCTGTATGATTATCTCTTCAATAGTATCTATTATCTCCTGATCAGAATCATCAGTAAAAAAGTGTGTATTGCTAAGTTTTAATAAAAAATATCCATATCCTGCGAGCCCCCCACAATACGTTGGATAGAATTCCTGAGCATTTTCAAGAATACTAAAAGTGACTTGAATACAATCTTGGATTGTTTTTTTGCTTACCACCGAAGGGTCATTATTGTAAATATCTACTAACATCGCTATAGCACCCGGGTGACCAGACATGAGTGAAAGATCATTGGTATTAACTTGTTTTGGCGTGAACTGCCAACTATAAAGAGATGCCAGAATAGCATCAACCTCCGACTTGAGTAGTTCTTTATTTATCATACATAAAATTTTTAAAAAAGTGAGGTTGATAAATCAACCTCACAAACATTTAGCATAAGTTTCGAGATGGCGAGAAACTTGGGTCGGTACCCGGTACAGGGCATCTTTCAGGATTGCAGGTATTCTGCAGCAGGCATGTTTGTCCTACCCCTTCAGAAGCCGGGACGCAAGGCTTTGGCGTACAGCATAAAAACCCGGTACATTCAGTAAAGGATGTTGTTCCCCCACCGTTTACTGACTGCATTTGCTCATCTGTTAAAACAGAAATTACTTTCTTTTTTAAATTTAGATTTTTCATGGTTGAAAAGTTTAACAATTAATATTTATTTTCCTATAGCGCTATAGATGATAAATTAATGAATAATAAATTTCTGATTAAAAAAAAGCTTATTTGTTTTAACAATAAGTATCAGTAAACCGCCAAAATTGTTAAAATGTTATCATAGCGATATCTATCACTTTTCTTTGAACTCAAGAGATAAATCATTATAAAACGTCGTGTAAAGCGGTTCATAAGCAGTCATCAGTTTAAGTAAAATCAAATGCTTAACAGCGTTGAAGGGATTAGCCATTACATTAATTTATATATTTGACTTTCTAACCAAGTTCAATTGACTCCATTCGTTACAAAGTAATTATGCGCAAACTAAATCTTATCTTAGGTCTCTTTTTTCTTATGAAAATATCTGCACAAGATAATAAGGTAATATCCTGGGTAAACAGCAATGCGATAGTGATCGAAGATGCTAATGCTGACAATCTACTTCTGGCCCTTTCAAAAAATGAGCCGGAAAGTTTTCATAATGCGAGGGTTTTCGGTTTTGGTGAGGGTACACATAACGGAAAGGAGTTTTTCACTATAAAAGCTAAATTCTTCAAATATCTTGTCGAACACCAAGGGGTAAGGATTTTTATAATGGAGGAAAACTACCAGGCAGAAAAAGGGATTAATGAGTGGATCAGCGGCGGTATAGGTGATAAAACATCAATAGTTAAAAACTTTCGCCATTATATATGGTATACACAAGAGATTGCTAATTTACTAGAATGGATGCGCAATTACAATATTGGTAAGACTGCGAAAGAACAGATACGTTTTTACGGCATGGATGTCCAAACAGGAGAATTAGTAAACAAACAAGTAAGAGATTATATTCATAAACATGCGATCACGGTTGATGATGCCCTACTGACTGCTATTGATAGTTGTTCCGTAGCAGCAATTGGTGGAGTGCCTTATAAAAAATGGAGTCAGAAAATGTTACCAAAAATTAGGCAATTAAAGTATATCTTATCTACTGAACAGCCCAGGCTTGTCGCGGCTAATGCTTCAGAATATACTGACATGATGAGGGCGCTCGGATTTTTGGAGGACTACACCCTGTATATTTCATGGCCTGCCTCCGGCGCGCGTGATGAAGCAATGTATAATAATGTATTAGAAATTTTAGGGCTTGAAGGATCCGATAGTAAAGCTTTCATCTGGGCACATAATGAGCACATAAATAAAAAAGATCTTGGATCTCAGGTACCGAATTTGGGAAGCAGGCTGAAAGAGCAATTTAAGGAGTTTTATTACTCAATGGGTTTTGATTTTGGTGGTGAAAAAATGAAGGGTTACATTTTTTCAAAAAACCAAGTTGTCGGTTCCGAGTACCGTATTCTTGATACGCCTTACAAAAAGACATATGCCGAAACGCTTAATCTGGCAGATTCTCCAATTTATTATATTGACATCAGGGAAGCAATAAAAAATCCTGTAATGAATAAATATTTCAATACGAAACTCAGACAACTTTTCGTAGGCGCTCCAGGATTTGACCCGGAAAAAACTACATTCTTTTCCAGAAAATATATCGATACATACGATGGGATTATCTTTATCAAAAGTATCTCGCCCGCCAGTCCCCTTTAAACGTCATAATCACAATAAACATCTGTCTAACATGGTAACACATTAGTCGGGCTGGTGGCATAATAATTACTTTTTCAGACTGGTCTAAAGAATAATTCGGCTATGGTATAACACTTATCCTGTTTTTATTGGAGAATTAGGCTGTTAAATGTCTAAAATAGTCACTGGATAATCCGAATCGTAACAATTCGCAATAAAAAATTATATAAAAAGACATTGTATAATTTTGATATAGTCCTGCAGAATTTCGCATAAATATTTATAAATTCTTTATCATTTCCGCACCGCCCTAATCGCTACATTAGATTTCTTAACTATCGATTATGGAAACCGTCACAGTTCAAGCACCTATCACCTCTGCCCCTGGCAATATCAAAAAGTTATACCACTACCAGGAATCAGACATTAACACCCTTTTCGAAAAAATCAGGGAAACCACCACCCCGCAACGGCTCCTGTACCAGTTGCCTACCGGTGGGGGGAAAACCATAGTATTTTCTGAGATCGCAAAACGGTATATTGAAAAGTTCCAAAGGAAAGTGGTTGTACTTACGCACCGTAAAGAGCTATGCCGCCAGACGGCATCAACCCTAAAAAATGCAGGAATAGCCAATAGAGCAATAACCAGCACCGTAAAATCAGTAGGCCGCAGGGACCGCTATCTGTGCTATGTTGCCATGGTTGAAACCCTTAAGAACAGGTTGAGATCGGGACAGGTGGATACCGAAAGCATAGGCCTTGTGATCATCGACGAAGCCCATCATAATTCTTTCCAGAAACTACTCGGTAAATTTAAAAATGCGACCGTAATTGGCGTTACTGCAACGCCCCTTAGCGCTGATATCAATTTGCCGATGAACAACAGCTATAACGAGCTGATTGTTGGCACCCCCATAGACGCGCTGATTGAACAGGGCTTTTTGGCGCGTCCAAAGACCTGGCGTTACGATGTGGAACTCAATTCACTAATGACAGGCCAGCACGGTGATTATACTGTCAGCTCTTCTGACGCACTGTATTCGTCTCCGGCCATGCTGGAACTGCTTTTGCATGCCTATCGCGAACATTCCGAAAATAAAAAAACACTGATTTTCAATACCGGTATTTTCACCTCTAAGGCAGTATGTCAGATGTTTAGCGATGCCGGTTACCATTGCAGGCATCTGGATAACAAAGCCTCCGCTACAGAGCGTGATGCTATCCTAAAATGGTTCAGGAAGACCAAAGGCGCCATACTTACCTCCGTTTCTATACTGACGACGGGGTTTGACGAGCCATCGGTCCAGACCGTTATCCTTAATCGTGCTACTAATTCGCTAACCTTATACCATCAAATGATAGGCCGTGGTTCCCGAAAGCTGCCGCATAAAAAGACCTTTAACATCATCGACCTGGGCAATAATACCGACCGTTTTGGTGAATGGAGCGCCCCTGTCGACTGGAAATATGTCTTTGAAAATCCTGAGCAGTATTACCAAAGCATGAGCAGCCATACGGAATATGAAAACCATAGCATACCTCCCGAAATACGCTCTAAATTCCCCAATTCCCTGGAAGTGTCGTTTGATGTTCAACAGGCCCACCACATCGCAATAGAAAATGGGGAGAAGCCCAAAACGGTAGTCCGTGATTCCATCCGCCAGCATGCCCTGATGTGCGTTGACAACGCCGGGACGATCTCTGAAGCGCTGCATCTTAGCGAAGAGCTCGATAAGGAAATAAAATGGAGGATAAAACAGTACGCCAAATGCCTGGGCAAGGTCACAAAAAATTACACCGAATGGCTGGCGGATGACTACAAAGCCAAGCTTAGGATCCTGATACAGAAAATTATGCACAGGCGTGAAAGGCTCGCTTCGAAAAAATAGAGTTTATGGAAAACGCTTCGAAAAATAGCACAACTGTTGCGTCAAAACAAATGCGCCACAAAATTGGAAAAGCGCAGAAGAAGCTTTTCCCTATAACGTCATTGAACACCATTGAATCTGCATGCCGGCCAAACCCCATAGATATTTTAAGGGAAACCGGCAAGCTAAGGATGCAGAGTCTTTTGCCCCTCCGTTACGAGCGCATGTCGGCCTCCGCTTTCTCTTTTTACAGGGGCAGCGCCGCGGTGATGGCTTCAGACCTTTCGTTAGCGCCTTCAACCAATCTGAAACTTCAGGTTTGCGGTGATTGCCACTTGCTTAATTTCGGAGGGTTTGCAACTCCGGAGCGGAAACTGGTCTTTGACATTAACGACTTTGACGAGACATCAACTGCCCCTTGGGAATGGGACGTAAAACGCCTGGCGGCAAGCTTCGCCATTGCCGGGCGCGACAAGGGCTTTAGCGACCTCCAATGCCATGAGGCAGCGTGGACAGCGGCAAATAGCTACCGCAGGCACATGGCCGAATATGCCGAAATGTCGGCACTCCAGATATGGTATGCCCAGATAAGCCTGAAAGAACTGATACAATCCGGTAAGATCAGGGAGATGAAACAATTCGACCCGAAGGAAATTAAAAAAGCTATCAGGCGTATACCGCATCAAAGAGAGTTTGCAAAGCTGACTCATAACAAACAGGGGCATCCTCTTATCAAAGACAATCCTCCCCTTATTTTTCACCTGGCAAAGGAAAAGCAGGCCGATTTCTTTGTTGAAGCGGAAAATGCTTACTGCCGTTACCTGCGTTCACTCTCGCATGATAAAAAAACATTACTCAGCCGTTATAAGATACATGATGTGGCTATGAAAGTGGTTGGCGTAGGTAGTGTAGGCACATTCTGCGGCATACTGCTGCTAATGTCTGCTACCGGGGATCCGTTGTTCCTGCAGTTTAAAGAAGCCCATCAAAGCGTATTGGAACCCTATGCCGGCAAAAGCAGGTTTAAATACCACGGCCAGCGGGTGGTCGCAGGGCAGAAACTTATACAGTCCGCCACAGATATCTTTTTGGGCTGGACAGTGGATGCCGCGGGAAGGCAGTTTTACCTGCGACAGCTCCGTGATGCTAAGGTAAAGCCGTCGCTGGATACCATGGATCATGATATATTCCTGCGGTATGCCAGATCCTGCGGCTGGGCGCTCTCCCGCGCCCATGCACGTACCGGTGATGCAGCCATCTTAAACGGTTACCTGGGACAGGATGAGTTGTTTGAAGACACCATCGCAAAATACGCTGTACTATATGCTGACCAAAATGAAAAAGACTACGGGTTGCTCCTGCAAGCTGCAAAGAATGGAATATTGTCCATTTAAAAAAGGAATACCGTTCCTTGCTAAGCGTAACGTTTGGGCTTAGCCCGCGGATGGCAAAACGAAGAAGGAGCAGCATTATTAAAAGCCGCTCCTTTTGATATCAAAACAGTCAGTGATTAATTACTGTTTTTCGAAACAGCTTTAATGATGGCTGCAGTTACTAATGCCCCGGCCAGGTAATAGCCAACTGTCAACAATTTTGTTTTATTGGTTTTTGTTACAGGCGCTTCATTAAGGCCTAAAGGTTCAGGCAGTGTTATTGCCCCAACCCCTGCCGCAAGGCCGTAGGCCAGTGCCCTGGGAAAAACATTTTGACGGCCACCACCGCCAATTGTGCTGTAATATAATGCATTACTAATTACGTCTCCGGCAAGTGTAGCCTTATAAAGGGTATCTTCATCGGATATCGACATGCCGAAATAACTCAGGGATTTCTGCAATGCCTCTTTGCCAAGTACATCAACCCTCGGCATATTCCTGTCTTTTTTCTTTAAGCTTTCATGCAAAAGGTTAAGTGCAACAGCACCCCCCAATCCTGCTAATAGATTTTTTATTTTACTCATACTATTTTAAAATTAGGCGTTAAATAGAAACCTAAAATTATGACGGATTAAAGCACCCCCGTAATAAATAGTCGTTAAAGGTTTTACAAACTATTGCGCAGAAATTATTGAGATATTTCTTATTTATGATTAAACCGCTACGGCTTCAGAGGTTTAGGTACAAAGCATAAAAACTTAAAATTAGTATTATCTATATATTTATCGTTGACCCAGCACGTGCAATTTTAGCGCTACGATGTTAACAATTATCTAATTATCACATAGCAAGAGTGCCTTAAAGTTAGACTTTGAGGCACTCTTACTATTGTAGTGACGCTTCCTTAGCTGAGGTCAAATACGGAAGGCAACCTTTAAGAATATGGCAGAGCATCTAAAGGCATACCCGAAACATGTGTCCTATTCTAATAGCGTTCTTACGTTTAAGCGTTACAGAAATGTCCTGGTAGCAACTGTGGTAATAATATATACGCCATAACCGTTGACATCCGATGGTGCCATGGGAATAATGTTCATCACAAAGGCAATTTTTGTCGTGGCTGCGCATTGTCTATGAGCGGCATAACATAGAAGTTCTAGAAACTTACTGTTTAACGCTGTTATCCACTCCCTTACGATATGCTCGTTCCAATTATGGCTTAAGAGGCTCTTTTTGTATATTGAGCATAATATCCGCTTTGTGCGAAAAGGCTGTACACCGGCAAATAGTGTTATTTGAATGGTCATTATTAACGGCACCTCACCTCATACTGGTGTCGGTGTAAAGGTATAGGACAGTCTAATTTTATTATAGCTATTGACCATGAATCATGAATTCCATTCCCAGTACGCTTCAAAAAAAGATAATCGATATGACACTTTACGATTATTTAATGTAGTAACTAAAAACTTTATTTTTTAGTTACTACATTAAAAAACCCTTCTTACGAAGGGTTAATTAATCAATCAAATTTTATGAGACTTTGCTTTAATTTTATTCTAAGTTAGATACGCCGACCCTAACTAAATAGCAGATTAACAAAATTTTGACATTATTGATCCTATCAGCCGATGCAATACTATTGGGTCAAAATATGCACACTGTCGGAAAAATTTAAATTTCTGTAGTAAAATTAATGGAATCCCTCGAAGTCACAGGGAAGGTAAATCAAATTACATTAGGCTGGGAAATCTGTGGTATAACTACTTTTTCATATCCTACCAATCTTTAGTTACGTTGTGAGAATTTGATACATTAAACTGTAACAATACCCAATTTATAAAGGTGCAAAAATATAAACAGGGAATCCTTATTACAGGATTCCCTTATCGGAGCTCCTAGCCCCCACTTGGAAGCCCCGACTATAGATTATCTGAAAAAATTGATATAGTGAAAGAAATAGTTTACAAATTCTGGAGACTTTCCGCTCCATCAGTACCATGGCAGATAGCTAGTTTTTCCCAGGTAAAGCTACACAATTTGGTTGCCACCGCACAATTTATTTACATAAAATAATTATGGAAAAAGCGGTAAATAAAAACTTACCTTACAGATTAGGATTTACCTTTTTTTCCTTTTGAAAAACAAAGCTGTTTTATAATTTCGTGCCGATTAAGTTGAATATAATTAATCAATAATCTTAGCAAAGGGTACAGCCCCCAGTACCCTTTGTTTTTATTGACAAATGTTGTCGGATGATATAAGATCAATTAAATTTTCAAAAAGTGTCAAATTTACGATCTTAAATCATTATTTTGCCTGGGAAAATTTGTCCTCATTTAGGGGAATGCAAAATTTTCATGAATTCACAAAATAAATTTATTTTTTCCAAAAGTGACTTTATAAGTAAACACGAAAATCCGGAAATGCCCGGATGGAGTACATTTGCTATGGTATTTGCTGATAACCATTACCAGTATAGCTTTGCAGGCATGGATTTTTATGGAATGCATTATGAGTACAGGCCTTTCAGCATTGAACTAATACAAATTAAATATTATAGTGATCCTGCTTCAATTTTATTTGAGGCAACAGGTAAACAAACCATTTTATTTATAATGCTTGAAGGAGAAATAGCAGGAGGGTTTACCAAAAAAAACAATCTAAGTATGCATGAAGGGGAATTTACAATTTCAAATTATGAACCAGGAAAATACAATTTGCAGCCAAGAGGTGATAAAAATAGTTTTTTACTTATAACTATTGACAATGACTGGTTCCAATATGTTGGTGAGGATCTTATAAATATTATGAACGGCATTATTAATTTCGAAGATGAGTTCGCTGATCAGGTTTTTCTATGCAAGGCAACCCGGCAAGCACATCAATGGATCAACAATATCCATGCATTTTCACATCAAAATATTGCTGCTGTTGATGGAAATTTAAGAATGCATATAACTTTCTTACTGGAATATTATAAACTGAAAATTGAAACTCAAAAAAATAGCTTAGCATTCAAGATTAAGAAGTATCTTGATGACCACTACTTAAATAATACATTAAGCATTAAAAATCTGGCTGAATATTTTCACGTAACTGAAAGAACCCTTAGAAACCATTTTAAACGACAGTTTCAAAAAACAATACATCGCTACTACACCGAATTAAGGATGAAGCGTGCCACTGAACTTATCAATAATAGCAGTCTACCCCTCAAAGACATATATTTTCATATAGGATACAATGATGAAAGTTCTTTCCGACACGCTTACAAACAGTATCTCAAAAAGAAAGTATAGCATCACCGATTATTTAAACACAAATCTGCAAAAATAATCCATCTAATTATGTGCATGGCGATAAGGGTTCCATGAGCATCTTTTGGAACAGGCCGGTGAGAAGGATATTTTGGTTGTTTTTAGCTGCAGGAACGGTTGGGTACTTCCATTAAATAAAGCCCGGTCAGCTTGGTGCCGGTGTGTACGCACGGGCAAAATTTAGAAGAATTTTATAACCTCTTCACTACACTTGGTATAATTATATCCGGTAGCAATAATGAGGGAAACAGTTCATCATTATTCCATTTATCGGGAGTGCAAAAATTTTAAAAACTAGAACATAACAACAACGAGAATAAAAGCTATAAAGCTGAAGTATTGCTTAATGGATTTAACTATTGTTTATCCCAAATCCTCGGCTTTTGAGCTGTTTTTTGTGTTTTAATTATGCTCAGGTTAACCTTACTTTGTGATCAGCAATGTACCTTTACAGCAGAAACAATTCGTGGAGTAGGAGACTTGTTCTCTGAATCACTGGCTCTTCCTCACGGGAGAGCTTTTTTTATTATTTTTACCAACCTACAATAATGATTGCTTTGTCATTATAACCTTGATTCAGAGCCGTCACTGATCCTTTTAGGCATTTTGTTTTGGAAAACTTCAAAATAAAAAGAGTTAGATCTTATCCCTGCCCTACTCTGTATAACACACTTATCAGGTTTAAACAGGCGAGTGTGCAACCTAATCAGTGTCATGAAATCATAATATTTCCGGATCTTTAGCCTATACCGTATTGCTATAATTATGGTAAGTATACTTTAATTACACAGGAGGATTGAGTTTATCGATAATAGAAGATATCTGACTCAATTTAGCCGACATATTAGGATAGTCTAAATTCTTATCTACTTCGTTTCTACGTTTAGCGACGAGGTTATTCCAATCTGCTAAATCCTTTTCAACGTCAGAATTAAATAAGTGATTATTTTCTATGAAATGATTTATGATTTCTCTGTGTTTTTGGATTTCATCAGAATCCATAGAATTTGCAACTATATTTATGCTCTTATAAAGTTCTTCTTTTGTCATAAGTATTAGTAATGAAGTTTATCAAATATAAGATTTTAAAAACAAAAATTTAAGCCACTCTTTTAAAGTGGCTTTTCTAATTTATATAAGTTATGGAAGATATAACTCCTAATGAATATTTATCGTTCTTTAAACAAGAGCAAATACAAGCTTATAATCCCTCCAATAAATACATTAAAAAAAGGCTTAAAGAAATCGGCATAAAACAGTTTTTAATTAGAAAACATATTCATGTTATAATAAACAAGAATGATAAGTTGACATTCATTGAACAAGATGAATTTCATGCACATATAAAACAAGCACTTCAAAAAAACGAAAGAATTATTTATGTATTAGCCTTTAAGTAATGAAGAAATAAATTATCAGGATTAAGATTGTTATCAAATGAGTTTAGGACTTCAAAAACATCTTGTTCAATTGTTAAAGCAGCAATTATTGCTGCAGATTTTATATCTGTTACTTTGACACTAAATATAAATTTTGAATTGTCTTTTATATTATTCAATTCAAAATCGTGGGTTAAATCCTCAGCCTGAATAAACTTCTCATCAGTTCTAATTGATACATTCGTAGAGTCTTTGAATTCTCTTACTATGTTTAATATATCTTCGTTTGTCATAATATAAGTGGTTTAGTTTTATTTTGAATAGCCATTAATAATGGTATTTAATTTAGAGACAGTATTCACAAAGTACTCATCTGAAATTCCTATGTAATTAAAACTATTACTTATTATTTGTAAATCAGTTTGTGTAGGTCTTCCATCAACGGACACAAGATTGTGAGTAAGCGCAATTAGCATATCTCTTTGAGGTAAAGATAAATTTTTAATCTGGTCAAGAGTGCCGATACCTCCATATTTTTTGATATGCTCATTACATTCATAAACAGTTAATCCTAATCCTTTAATATGTTGGTCAACTAAGTTAGCTTTTGCTTTTGTAAAATTTCTTTCATCTACCGAAGCTATCATTTGAAGTAATCCTGCTATTGAAAGTTTTGTTGATTTAGGTAAATTAACGAAGGTGAAATATATACTTTCCATATTTATTGAACTTTTACAAGAGTCATGTTTTGGTCTTCTGTATATTTTATCTTGTTTGAAGCGATTTTATCAAAATGAAAGTTTATACCAATATTAGTTTGAACGTAATATTTTGTTTCACTAATATTTTCTGTAACCTGTATTTTTTGACCCGCTTTTTCAAGAGTTTCAAACTGTTTTTTGTATGAAAGAAGTGGTTCACCATTATCAAGATCTATGAAATCGTCAGAAGTAAATCTATAATCAGGAATTGCATCTGAATTGTCGTGTTTCCAATTTCCTTGAATCCATGTAGGAGGGTTGAAATAATTTTTAGACTGGTTCGTAGATTCGTTTGAATCATCGCCAGAACAAGAAAGCATTAAAGCCAATGCAGGGATAAACAACAGTTTTTTCATAATAAGGTTGGTTTGGTATTCACTTCAACCCTAAATGAAAAGTTTATATAAAAAGAGAGCGTGGGTTGTAACTTGAATCCCATTCATAGGAGGCTCTGGTAAAACCTTAGTACAATGGGAAAAGTACACCCACACCCATAAAAGGCGTAGGCGTTATTACTTAACCCTGCTGTACTTATTTGAAATTTACCAGATTTCCCTATGTAGCAGAATATTAAGCTAACGCTTTGCGATATGTCTTGACTGCAAATATAGAGCATATTACAATAGAATTAATACATTTTTAGAATCAAAATTTGGGCGGTACATTTGTATATCACCTGCCAAAAACAACATTCTAATTAGAATGATTTAACACTAAATATTTTGTTTAAGTGTAAAAATCTTCTAAATTTGATAAAGAAAAAATTAAGACCAATGTTTAACAAAGAATTTAATTCGCTTATAGAGGTGATACAAGAGTTCGGCACAGAAGAAGCTTGTATAAAACATCTTGAAGAGCTTTATTGGCAAGGCGTTCCTGCCAGTCCTTTTGTAGAAGGTAGTAAGGTTTATAAATGCGCCAACAATAAATATCGCTGTAAAGAAAGCGGTAAATATTTCACAGTTAAGACAGGTACTATGTTTGATGGAACTCGTATACCTCTTACTGCTTGGTTTATGTCAATTTACCTTGTGCTTAATCATAAAAAAGGAATTTCAAGTTTACAGCTTCAAAGAGATTTAGGTGGTAAGTGGAGTCAGAAGACTTGCTGGTATATGTTAATGAGAATCCGCAAGGCTTTAGGTATAGAGAATTTTAATGAACTTGGTGGAGAGGGTCAAATAGTAGAATCAGACGAATCATTTTACGGCGGCAAGAATAAAAATCGCCACGCAAATAAGAAGGTAAAAAACTCACAAGGTCGTAGCTTTAAAGACAAGACAGCAATAACAGGAATGATTGAACGAGGTGGTAAAATGACTGCTGTAGTAACAGTAAGTACAGCACCCGAAGTAATGCAGCCAGTTCTCAAGAAGTATGTACAAAAAGGTACAATATTAATTTCAGACGATTGGAAAGGTTATAACGGATTAAACACCCATTACCATCAATACACAATCAAACACTCTGATAAAGGCTATAAACATGATTACGATAGCAGTATAATACATACAAACACTATCGAGGGCGCGTGGAAAATAATGAAGAACAGTTTAAGAGATATGTACAACCACGTATCAAGAAAACATCTTCAAACTTATGTAGATGAATTTGTATTCAGATACAACACACGCAAAATTAACAACGGAGAAAGATTTAATTACTTACTTTTGAATTCGCAAGTGAGAACAAAATATAAAGAACTAATGGATGCTTAAAATAGATAGAAATACATTATTGAATGAAAAAGAGGTTAACAGAGTAGAGTTTCAGAGTGAAACTTATTTTGTTATTGCTGATGTGGCAAAATATTTGAATGAAGATCTATCGGATGTAGAAAAAACTGTCCTCCCTGTTAGTGGAGAATATAAAGAAACCGCAACATTAGAACAGATAGAAAAAGGAAGAAAGCAGGAAAAACTTTCTGCTTTTAATGAGGCTCTGCTTAAAATGAAGAATTTTAAAGATAAGTAAGAGAGGGTGTTTTCGCCACACCCTCAATAACTCTCCTACTTACACTTACGTGGAGTAGGCATACTTCTCAAATAGTAACCGCGTCCTCCCGAAAGATTAGCGCGATAAACTCTAGTGAACTTCTTTGTTGTGTTACGTGTCTGTGCCATTTTCTCTATTGTATTAGGCGTTAAACAAAAAAGGTGATTAAGGTTCACCACTTGACCTTCTTCGTTTATCAAGTGTAGCGAACACGCAACATATCAAAATTAAGAGAATAGTAAAGACAAGCAATCCCCATTAATGGGGATTTTTTATTTGTTGAAAACTTGCCATAAAGTAAATCCAAAAATTAAGTAATTTAGACCAAATCATAAAACAAACTACGATGAAAACTTATGTATCTGGAATTGCTAAAAATGTATTTGATGATAATACTCATGTTGTAACCGACGCAAGAGCTGTTGGTTTAGTTGAATTGCCAGTTAATTGGAAAAAACAAACAGTTCCACATGGCCGAACGATAGTTATCTTTTATGAAAATGATTTTAGAGTAATGGAAAATGTTTTAGAAGTTAGAGTTACCACTGATGATGGTATATTAGCTTATCACGCAGAGGGTAATACAATTGATTATGACAAAGCTCAAAGCTATGGACTATTTGTATATCCAAAAGGTCACGAATTTTTAAAACCTACAGGTGAGAATAATGAAAGTAAATACAATAATCCCGAAGAAGAAATTTTCGTTTAAGATAATAGCCTCAAATTAATGAGGCTTTTTATTAATCAATCTTATGTAAATAAGGTATACTTACCATAATTATTACCTTTACAAGACAGTCCCGCTATGAAGTTAACCGAAAAATTAGATCTGCTCCTTAAGGAATTCTACCTCAACGACAAACAGAATGAAGATTATTCGCTACAAAAAGCTATTCAGGACACCAAAATTAAACTTTCGCCTTTGGCGAATGGTAAATCACTTGCGAGGAGATTGAAAAGTGAAGGGCTAGTTGATCTTAAAGATATGAAATCCGATATGAAAGTCACAATTACCGATAAAGGGCGCATATTTTGTGAACAGACCTCGTTTGCCTATCCGGGGTTCCCCATTATAACATATTTTTAAGCTACTGCGTAATCTGTATAAATGCATTTTCCATCTAAAATTTTAAACAAAATACTATAACGCGATGCCATGGTAAAGAAAAATTTCTTACAGCACACTGTTGATTTGTAAAAATCCAATTTTATCCATACGCGGACTGCAGCATTAGCTTTTAAAAGGTTATATTCAGTAATGAAAGATGGTTTTACTTGTTGTAAATGTCCTCGCGTCTACTTACCCGGTAACGAATTTTGACTGCCTCTGCTAGTACTTTTCTGTATAGACCCGGGTATAAAGATTTATAGGTGCAGCTAAGTGCGGTAATAAATTTATGTTAATCTGTTTTGCCTCTAACCTATGACTATTTACCTTTGAAGCCTTATTGCATGTAAGATCATAAATCCAACGGTTATTATTAAAACCCTTCTTCGGAGGGGTTTTTCATTCTCAAGCCATTTCGATACTTAGGTAATGCCCACAGTGTTCCGGGCTATTAGCATCAATATGGTATATTTAGTGTTACTATAACCTATATATTGCTATTGCCCGTTAGCTTGTCGTAAACCGTGCTGTTCTATGATCCGTTCTATTTGTAAGACGAAGTAGAAGCTTTATATCTACCTTACCAGCCTAATTTCAAGAGTTTTTTTTCAGCCTGCGGTATACCAATTCACAAGTTCGGGAGGCACTTGGTGACTTGGGGATAAAATTCTGAAGCTAGAATATTCTCATTTAGCATGGGAAGCCACCCCACTGCAGACTAAAAATTCCGTTAATCTATGCTTGCTGCACAAATTACGATTTAGAGTTGTACTCCACCTTCATAACTAATCCAATTGCACCAAAGCTCTTCTTCTGAGTAAGGGTTTTTATTCAGGTTTCTTGGATTATAGCTGAGCCCGGCCTTTTTATATCAGGAAGTGAGTTTAAAAGCGAAGCTAAACTGGAATCACCGGAATGCTTTCTAGGAAGATTTGTTTACAACAAGTTACTTCCGATTCTGTTACGCCTATATCCTACTGGAAAGCTTGGAATTTCGCAGCACGCTGATAAAAATATAATCAATCGAAGTGGTTATAGCTTTAGAATTTTTTATTATAAGTCTTTTGGTGCCGTTGTTTATTTTTCGATGCAACTGGTAAGCGTTGCTTATAAACTGACTGTTCACACCAGAGCCTGATGTAAAAACTTTTTCGTAATGACTCTTGTCTTTTTTATTTAGTCAGTTGGTTTCAGTTGGTTTCATTCAGTTATTAAATTTACTGGCAGGTTACATATTACTTATATCCGTAAATGTATATGTTATAGTTCTCTCCATTTGCTAAAGCAAAAATTACAACAATTAACCTTGTTCTATTTTCCAGCTATTTTATTCATTTTTGAGTATGTATATTTTGTAATGATCGTCTGTAAAATAAATAAATGAATGAAAAACATGGGAGATAATATTCTGAAAAGGAACGTGAACATGTTTTTTTTGTAGTCCCTCAATCCAAAAGATACAATTATTCGTAAATATTTTAGCAATAAACTCAACCATCTATTATAAATTAACATTTCAAATCTATTAATACTATGAAAAAAATACAAGTAGAGGAAGTAAAATCCCTGCACAGCAGGAGAAGCTTTCTTAGAATCAGCGGAATTGCCCTTGCAGGAGCAGGGCTTGTAATGGCCGGCTGTAGCA